>CAYNWK010000288.1:0-3595 GCA_964400875.1 uncultured Anaerolineaceae bacterium
TATGGAGTCTGGATCAGCAGGGGCTCGCGTCATCCGGAATCACTGCCTTTCACGCTGAGCGGGATCAAGCTCATCGATGACCGTATTGCCAATCCCGCCTATGGCCTGCTGCTGATTACCGGCTTGCTGATGGTTTACGTAGCTAGGCTGTCACTGACATAGCCCTGGCTACTCACAGCCCTTGTTCTATACGCACTGCTGGTGTTGGTTGGTCTGTTAGGATATACGCCCACCCTCTAGCGGCAGATTCGTTCTCGAAAGCAAGGGCGCAACTTCAAGTGAGTATCGAGCCATAGCCCAGCGAGGCACGGCATTAGGGATCCTGTTGGCCATCCTGGCGGTGGCCATCATCTTCCTGATGGTCGTTAAACCACCACTTTGGGTTTGAAGTATTTGCAGGCAAGCGCAACTTCGCCATCGTGTTCTGTCACCGAACAGTGTCCAAACTATGATTACGGTTGCCCCTCGTTCACCTATTGGGGCACAACGGCAATCGCGTCCATCTCCACCAGAAAATCGGGGTGCGCCAAACCTGACACGAACACACCAGTTATCGCGGGTGGGTTGGGGCGGTTCCCCCAGAAACGCTGGAAGGCTTCGAAGCCCACCTGAAGAGGCTGCCCTTCAACGATGTAAAGGTTCCACTTGACGATATGCTCTATCTGGGCACCGCCAGCAGCCAGGGCCACCTGGATATTCTTGAGCACCTGCTCGGTCTGCACTTTGAGATCTCCTACCCCAATAATGTTCCCTTCCGCATCTACGGCATCCTGACCCCCTACATACACCGTCTTCACCGAACCGCTCACGACAACGACGTTCGTGAAGGCGGGATTCTTGTTCAGATCATCGGGATTAAGGTACTGTACCTGATCAGCTAGGGACATCTGCTTGTTCCTTTCTCTGTTTTCTACAGGCTATCTCTAAAAGGGGAAAGCTGTGGTGTATGCGGCGGCAAAGCCGCCGCATACACCACAAACTTTTAATTTTGAGATGAGGACTGACCAGTAAAGATCGCTGCCAGTTTGTCGAGGCACTGCTCCATGCCCATTCTGGACAGCTCCATCATCTGGCCGACCGTCCAATCGTATTCCGTAACCGCCAGCTCCGTCTTGCCGTCGCCCAGGTCTTTGAAAGTCACAAGGTTAGGTTGATCCTGGGGAAAGTCCTCAGGCATGCCTGCCGAGGCCGGATCGATTTTCTGTCCGTCTTTATCGGCCAGGTTGTGGATGTACTCGATCCGCTGAAGCGGCACGATTTCCCGGTACTGCCAGGTGCTGTATTGGTCTCCGAATTGGGGAGAGCTCATGCAGACGAGCGAGGTCCCCCCTTCACGAAAATTTATATCGGCAAGCGGGCAGGTGAAACCTTGCGGCCCCCACCAGCGCAAAACGAGCTGGGGGTCGAGCCAGGCCTGCCAAACCTGCTCGACTGGCGCGTCGATGACACGGGTAATCACGAGGTCCTGTTTCTTTGGCGCAGCGCTCATTTTAGTTTCTCCTTCGCCTTGAACGGATCTACTTGACCCGGGTTCCACCAATATCGTACGGCACGTTGATGGTCTCGTCCGCGCCCGGGTTTGGCCGCCAGCCACCCGAGAAGCTATCGCCGTCCTGGCCGAACTTGCCCGTAAAGGTCGCGTCCAGAGAGCCGTAGCGAACCGATATCGTCAGGGTGTCGTCCTGAAGATCCCATTGGTAAGGCAGCGGCAGGGGTGACTGGTTGGAGTAGACCTGCGAAGTTAGCGACCCGGTGTCCGGATCGTAGCCGATGAGTTCCAGGCTGCGGATCTCCATGCCCATGAAGTCGAGCTCGACGCGCTGCTGCAGGAAGAATCCGCCGGGCAACCACTCAAAAGTGTTACGTCCGAAAACATTGTCCTCTTTCGAGTCGAGGGTACGACCTTGCATGGTCCAGGTCCCGACCAGTTTACCCAGGCGCTTGAGCGCGGGGTCTGGCGCAGGCATGCCCATCGCGGGCGCATCCGCCGGTTGCGAGTTTTGGTCTGACATGGTAATTCTCCTTCTGATTGGGTTATTGGATAGGTTTTATCCTGTTTATAGAATAGCCCAACAGAAGGGAAATGTCTTGTATAAAACGGCAAGCCTGCCCGATTAAATCAGGGGACGATTTGGGCAGGTGTGTGCCCAATCATTCTCTTCAGCGCCCGGGTCAGATGGGGCTGATCGTAATAGCCAGCTTCGTAGACGGTATCAAGGATCGAAGCGCCCTGTTTTAAGAGAGCTTCCGCTCGCCGGGCGCGTTCGAATTGGTAAATATGGCTTTGATTCAGCCCTGTAGCTTGCAAGAAACGATGCCGCACCGTACGGAGGGACAGCTCTTGTGTGCGACCGCGCAACACCTCCTGGACGATCGGATCGCAAACCAGCAACTCCTCACACGCGAGCCGTTCTACAAACGTGTCGGCGTTTTCATAGTCAGGATATGACCAAACAGAACCATTCAACCAGAAGGAGTGGCTCGCCGCTCCTGGCAGGATCGTCTCTTGATCCAGGAAGTCTCTGGTCGGTAGATGGGGCATGAATGTGCCAAGTTTAAACTTGATCCAAAGGATCTCAGCGCCCGCGGTGTAATTGGTAACACCAGACCGCGTCCATGGTCCAACGACCAACAGCCGTGTTTCACCGTTTTGTCTTGCGATGACCATGTGCCAGTGGACCTCGGCAGGACGGATAGGTGAACCATCGCTCACCGTCCGACCATGCATAACCGTCTCTACATAAGGAGAGTCCGAGGATCTCTCCACATAGACAATACTCATAAGAACAGGAGCCTCGTTTTATTTTACGAAGCGAAATCGAAGGTGCGTTCTGCCACCGGGAAGTTCCACCACCTGCAACCTCTCCAATTGTACTGCTTCCATGCCGGCATCTTCAAACAACCGGAGCCCGCCGCCAAGCAGCACCGGCATGATGTCCACGTGCAGCTCGTCCGCAACACCTGCCCGGAGGCACTGCTGTGTGGTGCTTGCCGCGCCGATGATGGTCACATCTTTGTCGCCTGCAGCTGTTTTTGCCTGTGCGATGGCGCTTTCGAGGCCGTCCGTCACAAAGGTGAAGGTTAAGCGCTCATTTTCTTTGGGTTTCACTTTGGGAGCCTGGTGGGTCAGGACAAAAATTGGGACTTGATATTCGTAATTGTCAGCGATCGTGTCCGGATCCTCCGCCATCGCAAACGAATTCCGACCCATGACGACGGCACCGGTGTTTTGGATCGATTCTCGTCCTGGTTCTGTATATTGCCAGGTATCGAGATCAGGGTATAGGGCGGCCACGCTGCCACGCCGGTCGTTGATAAAGCCGTCGATTGAGATCGTCATACCTAAAACCACTTTCGACATGGTACGCTACTCCTTTAGCCAAGGTGATATCTCCCGTGTGGTGGGCAACGCGTTGGGCTCACTATCCTTCTACCGGCCACCCAAAATACACCTCCGCCCTGGAGACTTTTTCGCCCTCAAAGGTCAGGATTTCGGTGTTCCTGCCCTTCGCGCCGTCCGGTTGCTTTGATTCATAGGTGACGATCACTTCATCGCCTGATTCGATCATGCGCACGAATTCGAAGGTTTGTCCCG
>CAYNWK010000289.1:0-3569 GCA_964400875.1 uncultured Anaerolineaceae bacterium
ACACTCACGTATTCAGTCCCCGGCACCTCTACGAATGCAGCCGCAGGTTGCTTCCGGTGCCGGGGTCTTTTGCGTGCCCCACTCTCCTGATACGTAGCCGCTGCCGCATTGACGTGGGTGTTTTATAATTGGTCTGTGCCAACGCCAATTCTAGCCACGAAGCTCTATATCCCCCCACCTCGACCTAAACTGGTCCTCCGGTCTCGCCTGATCGAGCAGCTGAACGAGGGTCTCCGCCAACACCAAGGTTTTGGACGAAAACTGACGCTCATCTCTGCCCCCGCCGGCTTTGGTAAAACCACGCTGGTTAGCGAATGGGTCTCGGGTTTCGAGCGACCGGCCGCCTGGTTGTCCTTGGATGAAGGGGATAATGAGCCCACACGCTTCCTGGCTTACCTCGTCGCGGCTTTGCAGACGCTTGAGGTAAATATTGGAAAAGAGACCTTGGGTATTCTCCAATCCCCTCAGCCGCCGTCGATTGAAGCAGTTCTGACTTCCCTGGTCAATGAAATCGCCGCCAAGCCGGACAACTTCGTGCTCGTACTTGACGATTACCACGTGATTGAGGCGAAGCCGATTGACAAGGCCCTCACTTTTCTGGTTGAGCACATGCCGCCGCAAATGCACCTGGTCATTACCACGCGGGAGGATCCCCACCTACCTCTGGCCCGGTACCGTGCCCGGGGCCAGTTAACCGAACTTCGCGTCGCGGATTTGCGCTTTACCCACTCAGAAGCCGCCGATTTTCTCAACCGAATGATGGGCTTGAACCTCTCGGCGGAAGACATCGGCGCGCTGGAAGAGCGCACCGAGGGCTGGATCGCCGGCCTGCAGTTAGCTGCGATCTCCATGCAGGGACAAACAGACGCCAGCAGTTTCATCGAATCCTTCACCGGCAGCCACCATTTCATTTTGGACTACCTGGTTGAAGAAGTCCTGCAGCAGCAGCCCGAAAGCGTTCAGACCTTTTTGCTTCAGACAGCCATACTCCAAAGAATGAACGGTTCCTTGTGTGACGCCGTGACTGGTCAGGGCGACGGCCAGGCAACCCTGGAATATTTGGAACAAGCCAACTTGTTCATTGTCCCCCTGGACAACGACCGTCGTTGGTACCGCTATCACCATCTTTTTGCCGATCTATTGCGGCAGCGATTGCACCAGCAGCAGCCAGATAGCGTGGCAGAATTGCACTGTCGAGCGAGTTTTTGGTTTGAAGAGCATGACCTGGAGATTGAAGCGTTTCAGCATGCTGCGGCTGCTGAGGATGTCGAGCGCGCTGCACGGCTGATCGAAGGCAAGGGGATGCCCCTTCAATTTCGCGGCGCGATGGGCCCGGTAATGAATTGGCTGGCATCGCTGCCTACGACCGAGCTGGATGCCAGGCCTTCATTGTGGGTGACGTATGCCTCGGCGTTAACGATGGTCGGCCAGCCGATCGATAGGATAGAGAGCATACTACAATCTGCTGAAGCAGCTGTAGACGCCGCAACTCCGGAAAGCGCCGGGCCGGATGAGAAGACCCGGGACCTGATCGGACAGATCGCCTCCATACGGGCCATGCTGGCTATCTCTCGGAACCAGGTGGCGACCATTATTGCCCAGTCTCGCCGGGCTTTGGAATATCTGCATCCTGGCAACTTGCCTGCCCGCACTACCGCCGCCTGGACGTTGGGGTATGCCTACCAGCTCGAAGGAGATCGGGCCGCTGCCATCGAAGCCTACAGGGAAGCCTTGCCGATCAGCCTAGAGTCTGGAAATATCATGATCACTATTGCGGCTACTACCGCCCTGGGCCAGGTGCAGGAATCAGAAAACCAGCTCAATCTGGCGGCCGAGGCCTACCGGCGAGTACTGCAGCTGTCGGGCGAACCGCCGATGCCGGTAGCCTGCGAAGCGCATCTTGGCCTGGCGCGAATATACTATCAGTGGAACGACCTGGATATCGCCCAACGGCACGGACGGCAAAGCCTGCAACTGGCGCAGCAGATGGAAAATGTCGATACACCCGCTTCCAGCAAGGCCGTTCTCGCTCGTCTTAAACTTGCCCAGGGAAATGCGGATGGGGCGACAATTCTTTTATCGGAGGCCGAGCAGTTCTTACACCAGCATCACTTCGCTCATCGGATGCCTGAGGTCGCAGCTGCCCAAGTGCTTGCCCTGCTTCACCAGGGGGATCTTAATCGAGCGGCAGATCTGGCGGAGGTGCACGGCCTCCCCATCAGCCAGGCCCAGGTGCACCTGGCGTGTGGGGATCCGCTCTCGGCTCTGGCGGTACTGGAGCCAATGCGCCGGGAGGCGGAGGCTAAGAGCTGGCAGGATGAACGTCTCGAGGTGATGGCGGTCCAGGCGGTCGCGCTACACACGCATGGCGAAAAAGAGCAGGCTTTACGGGTGCTCGAGGAGACGCTGGCGCTGGCCGAGCCGGGTGGTTTTATCCGTATCTTTGTCGACGAAGGCCCACCGATGGCGGCGCTGCTGCAAGAGGCCGCCAAACACGTCGCCGCCTCGAACTATGTTCTTGGATTACTGGCTGCCTTCGGGAAAACTGAAGTCAAAACGCCCGTCACGCAGCTTCTGCTCGACCCGCTGACTAACCGTGAACTTGAAGTGCTGAGACTGTTGGGGACCTATTTGAAGGGGCCGGAAATTGCCCGGGAACTCATGGTGTCTCTGAACACCATGCGTACCCACACCAAAAACATTTACAACAAGCTTGGGGTGAATAACCGTCAGGCGGCCGTCCGCCGTGCTGAGGAACTCGACTTGCTGTAACGAAGACACACACCTTTAACATAGCCCTGGTCGGTTGGTTGCCCAACCCGCCGGGGTTTATTTTTTCCCTCATCGCCTCTCAATTTAGGATGTACGCGCTTGGGGAAGAATTGGCGGTGTTTGGGCTTCAGTACCCGCCAAGACCCTCCCCGTTCCTCCGTAAATTGGGTAACTCCTGCCAATTATTAAATCACCACATTGTGGTGATGACATCTCACCACATTTATTTGTATCCTTGGGTTGATGAACGGAGCCAATACGAATATGGAAATACGTCCGATGAGAAAAATGCACGAGGCGCTGAATGAGTGCAATATACGCATCATCTGAGGATCATGGCGAGCCTGGATATTACGAAATTCGCATCAGAGGACACCTTGATGACCGGTGGACCGGCTGGTTTGATGGCCTGACCATCACGATGAAAGAGGATGGCGATACGCTCATAACCGGCCCGGTAGTCGATCAGGCTGCTTTGCATAGCTTGCTGAGAAAAGTGCGGGATCTGGGAATGCCATTGCTCTCGGTTAACCGGGTCAAGCCAGGGTGGGCAGATGCGTCAAAAGTTGACTAGAAGATGGCAGCCAGCTGTTCGGGAAGGAGGACTGTATTTGAATACATATTTGAGCTAATTAGACCCAGGAAAAGGATGGTTGATCAGAGTTTTATGCAAGTTCAAGTCAATAAAAAGTTCAAAAAAGGAGAAAATACGATGAATACCAACGCAAATGTAAATTCAATCCAAAAGACTGCAAGAATGGCTGGGTTACTGTATCTAATTCTTGCCGTCTGCGGCG
>CAYNWK010000290.1:0-3565 GCA_964400875.1 uncultured Anaerolineaceae bacterium
AGAGACTGGGCAGGAATCTCAACCTCATTCCCGATCAGAGAACAGGAGATACGTAGACGTTAAGAATCTTTTTAGGTCTTTTTACTGTGCCTGTAAGGACGTCCGAAACGATCAGGGGTATGCTAAGCATGTAATTTCAAACCGATCTCGATCTGTTAAATCGGATTCAGTTAAACCAGATCGAGGCGGATCCTCACAAGGAGGTAAACATGTACTGGATTACTGGTATTCTAGGTCTGCTGTTGATCCTGGCGCCTTTCGTACTGGGATACAGCGCCGATCCGACCGCATTGTGGAGCGACGTCGTCCTGGGCGCCATTGTGGTGCTCGCCTCGGCCATCAAGGGGTTCTTCCCCGATGGGACCCGCTGGGAGTACTGGGTGGCCGGCCTTATGGGCTTGCTGGCGATCATTGCGCCTTTCGTGCTGCACTTCACCGTAGTAGCCACTGCCCTGTGGGCCAGCATCATCCTGGGCATCGTTTTGGCGGTTTTGGCCGGGTATAAAGCCTTCTCTATGGACCGCCATCAGCCGACCTAAAATTCAAACCTAAGTTGCGAGCCAGACTCCGGGAGCCGGGGAGGCATACGCCTCCCCGGCTCTTGCGCTGGGGCTACCAGCGCAACGATCATGGTCATGGCGATGATAGACCAGGGCGCTATCCCCCTCCGCTCCAGCAAAGGCCCCCCAACGGCCTCTTGCCGTTTAACGCGCCAGGGGCGTCTTTCCTTGGCGCGGTTTCAGACTGTTGTGGTTATAAGAGTGGGGATGGAATTAGCGGTGTGAGCTATTGGCTATGCGCCTTAATCGAACGCCTACATCAGGCGCACTTCTCATCCAGGCGGACATTCTGTATAATTCAATCCACTGCATCGAAGAAATGAGCGTGAGCGCTTAGCCAAAAGCCCCACGTACTTCAGCAGTTCGCACGAATGACTCGCCGGATTCTCTCGCTTCTCTTTGTTTCCGTTTGGCTGCTGGGGGCCTGCGCCCCGCCGGCCGGCTTTTGTAATTCCGTCACGGACGTCCCGGTGCACGAGTGCCAGGCCCTATCCGCCTTCTACAACGCTACCAACGGCCCCGGCTGGAAGGACCGGCGCGGCTGGCTCAGCTCTCCCCGGGTTTGCCAGTGGTTCGGAGTCAGCTGCGCGGGCGGTCACGTCACCGGCCTCAGCATGAACTATGTCGACATCGCCGGAGAGCTGCCGTCCGAACTGGGGGAACTCTCTCAGCTCCTCACGCTCAGCCTGTATTACAACCACCTCGCCGGGCCCATCCCACCTGAATTAGGCCGACTGGCCAACCTGGAGCAGCTGATCCTGCACAACAACCGGCTCAACGGCGGGCTGCCGCCTGAACTGGGGAAGCTTTCCAACCTGCAGGTGCTCGACCTGGACAGCAACGAGCTCAGCGGGCCGATTCCCGCCGAGTTCGGCGATCTGTCCAGCCTGGAGGGGCTCAAACTGCGCGACAACCAGCTGAGCGGGCCAATCCCGGCTGAGCTGGGCCGGCTGACCAGCCTGCGAGGGCTTTACCTGAGCAACAACGATCTCTCGGGCGCGCTCCCGGACGAACTGGCCAATTTGACCGGCCTGATCAACTTCTCCGCCAACGGCAACCCTCGGCTGGAGTCCATCCCCGCTTATCTGGCGAAGCTGCCCCGGGAGCGCGTTCCGTCCTGGGCTGACTCGAACGCGCCTTGAGGCAGCAAGGTGCTCTCCCCCTCTGTTTGGTGTGGGGGTAGTTAGTAGGATGGCGGCGGATCTGGCGCTTGGTTAGTTACGACTATGCGCAATGTCGTGGGGGGTACGCTGCCAGGCTAATCCGCCAGCGGCGGTTCGATCACGTGCCCGCCCAAATCCCCCAGCTCGAAATTCTCAATGCCCTGCATGCCCAGGGTCAGGACCAGCTCCCCGCCGTGGTGCAGGTCGTGCGCCATGATCCGCCAGATGGTCCACTGGCGCGAGACCGCATAAGTATCCCCGCGCCAGGTGTGCCGGTAGGTTTTCTGCAGATCGTCCACCGTCCACGCCTTGAGCGTACGGTCGATCATCTCCCAGGAAGCCTCCAGCCATTGAACCAGCTCACCGGCTTGACCGGTGATATCTAAAGAGTCCTCGATCACGTAGCGGTTGCCGTGGGGGTCCTCCTCCCAGGCCTCGATCTGCTCGGCCAGCTCGCGGCTGCCGGGGGCGTCCATGCGCATGAACCAGTTGATCGACCCCAGGGCGATGTGCCGGGCGATCTCCCCGGCCGAGCGCAGGTGCTCTGCCGGGCGCCAGGTCAGCTGTTCGGCGGTCAGCGAGGCCACCGCCTTGATGATGCTGCCCCGGTAGCCGTCCCAGCCTGCGTAGACGGAGGCGAGCGAGTTGGGAGATGTGGGCATGGTTGAACTCCTGTGGAATGGCATGGAACTACTTTGCTTGGAGAGGTAAATTATAATGTTTTTGTGGCCACAGTTTATGCTTTGGATGTGATTTGGATTAACGGGATGCGGATAACAGGATATGACTTGGTTTGAAACGTTAACCGGTTTTGAGGAGCGGTCTCCGGACCAGGTCCGCGAGAACATCTCCCTGGATGGAGAAATATTGGTATCCCACGTGAATGGAAAGCTGATGACTTGCGGCCGGTTGGAAACGCCAGCCCTGGCCGGGCTGCGGGAGCGCATCCGCTCTGGGGAGCACAACGGTGAGGCAATATCAGTGCGGGAAGTCGTCGCAAACGTTCAGGAATTGCATGCGGACCCAGCGAATGCCGGCTCTTTATTTCAGGTAGCCTCACAGTTCAATTTGCTTGAGATGGTGTCTCCGAGCGTAACTCCCGAGCGTGGTGTGGGCATTTATGAAAACGATCGCACTCAGGGGCCGGCGTGTGCTATTGCGGCCGGCGCCGGGACGATTTATCGAAACTACTTTGCCCCTGTGAATGGCCAGATCGGCCAATCGGAGAACAACCAGATCGACTGTCTGGCCGACCTCGGAAGAACGTTGGGGAATTCTGAAAACCGTCTCTGGCAAATGCGTAACGGTTACGCGCTGGCTTCTGCAACCGGTTTGAGCGAGATTTCGGACCGTCTGCAAGCTTCCAATGAAGATGACCTGGACGAGCTCCGCAAACTGCTGCGGGTTGGCATTCAATGGAACACACAGGTAACTTTCAAGGATTCAAAACACAAAGTTTCCCAGGTCTATTGCTCGGCTTTGCCCATCGCGTACTCCCATCATCCACCTGAACTGTGGAAGGACTTCGCACGGCTGGTGTTAGCAGCAGCTTACGAAGCCACAATTTGTACCGCGATTTTAAATCGGCAGAACACTGGAAACAATCGTGTCTATTTGACCCTCCTCGGTGGCGGCGCGTTCGGTAACGCAACCGGCTGGATTATGGAGGCCATTAAACACGCCCTGAAGCGCTACAAGGATTGGAACCTCGAGGTAGCCATTGTGAGCTACGGCCGGTCAAATGGTTCTGTACGGCAACTCGTCGAAGAATTTCGACGCTAGATGCTGCGCAAGGGGAGAATTTACCAAAGTGGGGATCGGCCCATCACAATTTTGGCTGGC
>CAYNWK010000291.1:0-3542 GCA_964400875.1 uncultured Anaerolineaceae bacterium
GCAAACTGGTCGGCGACCCGGTAGAAAATCCCGAAAAGTGCGTAGACGATGAAAAATGCGATCGCCTTTCTCCAGAGAGCTGCCCGGATTGATTTACCCCGGCTGAAGCCAAGAGCGCCGAATGCGACGCCGATGGGCCCGAATTGGAGCAAGAGGAACATCGCATAGTAAAGCACACTTTCCGCCAGTCCAAGAGGCGAGAAATCCAACAGACCTCGCAGAAAGGTGAGCCCGGTGGCCGGTCCCATGACGTCAGCCAGCGGAAACGTGCGCAGCATACGCGCCAGCTGGACAAGATAGAGGGAGAAACCCGCCAGGAAACCGAGTGAGGCCGTGACGATCACTTTGAATGGCAGCTGCGAGACTGGATTTAAACCTTGGATTTTGAGCGAGCTGGATTGAAGCTTGTACCGATCTCGCCACGCCAATCCCAAACTTAAAAACAAAGCCGGCAGCGCAAGTATTGCTAAAAGGTGATTCGAAGCGGCCAGCCCGAGACTGAGAAAACTACCGAACAAGAATATGGATTGGAAGCTGCGTTGATATCGATCGATCAGGTATAGAAACGATAACAGTAAAAAGATAAACAGGGAATAAACCTCGGGCGTGACCGCGTGCCACCAGAATGTGTGTGATATCGCCAGGTATAAAGTTGTCAGCATGGGGATAAGTATCGAGTTAAGCTGATCGTACAAGATCAGGAAGAACACTCCCAGGCTGGCTGCACCAAACACAGCGGAGATCATGTTGACCAACCACAGGGAGTCGATCCATGGAAACGCACGCACCAGGGTGTGGCCCAGAATAATGTAGAGCGGGTGGTCCCAGGCGGCGACGCCGACTCTAGCAAATGGGTAGGGGTCGTATGCGAACTCCACCTCGACCATTTCCGTAAGAATATAGGATTCCCCCGAGATCGCCTCGCGCTGTAAGCGGGTGCCGTCGCCCCACGAGAGCGAAGGCAACAGCGTATACCGATAAAAAGCCAGGGCGAGGAAAAAAATTGTCCCGGCAAGAGCATACCCCTGCCATCCTCTCCTCGAGGGAGCTCTTTCCTCAAATCGCCCGGTCATTGGGTGGGTGCCAGCCTGGTTGGAAAGCAAAAATCTGCGTTGCTCTTTATATTGATTCAATCCGGAGAATAAGCGCTGACGATGAGAACGCTGTTGCTGCCCCCAAAAGCGAAGGAATTGCTCATCACGTTTCGTATACTTAACCGGCGTTGCCCCTCAGCCACGTAATCTAAATCGCAATCCGGATCGGGTCGGGAATAATTGATCGTCGGTGGGATGAGCTGGTCGCGAATGGATAGGATGCAAGAGATCAGCTCCAACGCACCGCTGGCCCCGATGGAATGCCCAATTGCGCCTTTAATGCCTACGATGGGGATCTGATAAGCCTCATCTCCAAAGGCGGCTTTAATCGCCGCTGTTTCGTTTTTGTCGTTCCACTCGGTTCCGGTTGCATGGGCATTGATGTAGTCGATCTCTTCAGGTTCCAGATGGGCGTCCTGCATAGCCTTCCGCATGGCGCGTAACGGCCCGTCAACTGAAGGTTGGGTCAGGTGGTAGCTATCCGAGGTGGCTCCATAACCCTTAACTTCCGCCAAAATCTGCGCGCCGCGCGCCCGAGCGTGGGACTCGGATTCTAAGACCAGTACGCCGGCGCCTTCACCCAGGACTAACCCATCCCGGTCAGCGCTGAAAGGGCGGCAAGCATGCGCCGGATCCTCATTACGTCCCGATAGGGCCCGCATCGTCCACCAGGCAGTGACAACTCCCGGGGCAAAAGGACAATCCGCGCCGCCCGCAATGGCGACCTGCAAACTGCCCATGCGGATCAGGTTGAAAGCATAGCCGATCGAATGGGCTGCGGTCGCGCAAGCCGCATCGACGTTGACCAACGGACCCTGGAATCCGTAATGGATGGATACGTTGGCGGAAGGACCGGCATTCATGGAAATAGGAATGGTAAGGGGTGAAAGCGAGCCTTTTTGGTAAAAATCTCTAAAGAAAGGGTCTGCGGCGCTGTATCCGCCGATCGAACTCCCGATCATTACGCCGACTTCGACCAGATCAACCGAACCGTTCTGCAGGCAGGCCTGTTCAATCGCCTGGGACGCGGCGACCTGCCCTAATTGGGAAGAGCGGCTCATGCGGCGAGTTTCTCGGTTGGTGAAATAATTGGCGGGATCGTAACCCTGGACTAAAGCGCCAATCCGGGTCTTATTTTGTGCATAAAGTTCCCCCTCTAATCGGACAACACCAGATTGGCCGGATAACAGGTTTTGCCAAAATTGCTCCACCCGGCAACCTAATGGACTGGCAACGCCCATTCCGGTGATCACAACGCGTTCAAAATTTTGAGGCATACCTGGTATCGTTCCGTACCCCTCCCAAATATAGGACCTAAAGGTAATCTTCTAAGCAGCGAACCGCTAAACTTTGTGAATTCTAACATAGATTATTTTGGGGAAATTTGTAGGGATAAGCCAAGACCTTAACCAGGCAAACGCGCATTTTTCCACTCTCCTGCGAACTACCTCAAGAAGGTAAACTCGATAACTTCGCATAGCCATTATGATATCATTTGGTTGCCCAGATTGACAGGAACCCACGAAACAGGTATAAGCTTAGGACCTAAACACTTGAAGGGAAGAGAGGGGGTATTTGGGCGGGTGAAGCTCGCCCAAATACCCCCTACTTTCAAATAGAAAATAGGGTCATGTCTTATAAAGTCCTCGCGTTGAGCGATGTACTATTAGGTTTTATTTACAATCCTCACATCGCCAGGCGATTCGCCGACGTTGACATCGTCATCGGCTGTGGAGATCTGCCTTATTACTATTTGGAATTCATCATCAGTATGCTGGATGTGCCGCTCTTCTACGTGCGTGGAAATCATGCTAACCCGGTGGAATACAGCGTTGCAGGTCCAAGAACCGAACCGCTCGGAGCAATCGATTTACATCGCAAGGTGGTCCGCCATGACGGATTGCTCTTAGCTGGCGTGGAGGGTTCCCTGCGTTACCGCCGGGGACCATACCAGTATACACAAGGTGAAATGTGGAACCACGTATTCAAATTAGTCCCAGGATTGATGCTCAATCGCGTGCTCTACGGCCGATTCCTGGACGTTTTTGTCAGCCACGCGCCTCCATTCGGCATTCACGACAAGACCGATCTGCCCCACCAGGGTATCAACGCTTTTCGCTGGTTGTTGAAGATTTTCCAACCGGCGTATCATTTTCATGGTCACGTGCATGTCTATCGGCCGGATACGGTGACGGAGACGAAGTTTAACGACACCAAGGTGATCAACACGTATGGGTATTCTGAGAATATGCTGGAGCCAGCGCCGCGCGGCTTCGCGCCGCTGGGGTTCCTGATAAGGCAAAGCCAAACTGGCTGATCTTGCATAGATTTTTTAACGGGGGAACCTGCGTAAAGTACCCTTAATTCTTAGATTAATTGCCCACATTCCGCACCCGGTATGACAACATCTAAACGTGGTCAAGAGCACCACCTATCGATGAGGTCCAA
>CAYNWK010000292.1:0-3525 GCA_964400875.1 uncultured Anaerolineaceae bacterium
CAATCTCACCCAGAACCCTGCCGAAGACGTGGAGCCTGCCTGGCGTTAGGCAGGTTGCGGCGGATTCAAAGAGCGCCTGGCGTGGAGGAGAACCGTTCACGCCAGGCGCTTTGTTTTCTCCGAGGCTACCCCGGGACCCGCGCCTGGGCGGTCACCTGGCTTACTGGTTCGCAACACCACGTTTCCTTATTTAATGTCCGGAAATGGTTGCTTTACATGCCGATCTTTGCTATAGTTAATTCCTCCAATTTACCCATAACACAGGAAAGGTGGGCGACATGGCGAACGGCGGTAAGCTCAAGCGGCGTGGATTTGTAATGACCGGCGGCGGCGCCAAAGGATTCTACGAGGCCGGCGTCATCCATGCTTTCCATATAACAGGCATGGATTTTGACGTGATCACCGGGTCTTCGATCGGGGCGATGAACGCCATTTTCTACGCCGAATACCTGTACCATAAACATCAGCTGCCCGCGGAGACCCTGAGCGACCCGGAGAAGACCGTTGAAGCAATGGACGAACGGGTCAAGACCTTCCACCACGTCTGGTGGACCATGCCGCAGAAACAGATCATCGACGACAGCGAAGAAGGTCCCTTGGGGCAGCTCAAGGATGATCTGCTAGAGTTCCAGCTGGCCCTACCGCAGCTTGTCCGGCTTGGCTGGTGGTGGACGGACCCTCGGCGCGGGACCATCCCGCCTTTATCGACCTGGACGGCGCTGCTGCGCGTCTTTATGGAGCTCTCCGAGCGCCTGGGCGGTCCGGGCCAGGTCCTGCGCATCCTCAAGGACCACCGCGACGACCCCGTACAGGAAGCGGTGCGCACCTACCTGGCGCGCTTTGGCATGGAGAAATCCCTGGTTCCCGCCAAGGACGATCACCGGCTCAAAGAGGCTTTCACCGAGCTGGCCACGCCGCTGCGTCCCGAACATCTAAAGGGCAGTGGATCTGTTGAAGAAGGGAAAGAAGAGTACCGCCTGGTGCATCCCGAACGCACCTTCAAGGAATATGCCGAGGTTGGGGTAGATGTGCGGCTGACCCGCGCCAACTACCGTACCGGTCGCCTGGAGGTCTCCACCTATCTTTCCGACCGGGACTTCATGACTTACCTGGAGCGCCAGGCCTGGCGTTTGCAGTCGCGCGATCCAGAGACCTTGCCGCTGGGCAGCTTCCGCCTGCAGATCCCCGGAGATCCCAACGTGGTGGACGCTGCGCTGGCTTCCGGGCGTTTCCCCGGCGTGTTCTCGCCTTTCCCCGTTGAGAGCATTTACGACCTGGAACGACCGGAGAACCGGCTGCTAGGCCTGCTGCTGACTCAATGGCTGGCCGATCCGGAGGCCGAGACTTTGATGGAAAAGGCTTACCGCGAGGCGCATCCCGGGGAGGCTTTCGACGAGGATGATTGGGAAAAACTCTTCGCCGGCTGGCGCGACTCGGTCAACTTGCGGGATTTCTTCCCCCGCGACACGGACGCTTATGTAGACGGCGGGGCGATCGACAACACACCCAGCAACAGCGCGGTGGACGCCACCCGCGAGTGGAGCGAAAAAGAAGGCGTACCCCGGCGCGGCATGGAGCTCGACCTGTACGTCGTGCTGCTGCATCCCGAGCCAAAGGTGGACCCGGACGAGGCCAGCGACCCGTACTTCAACCAGGTGGTTCAGCGCACGCTGGATATCCAGGGGGCGGCGAAGCTATCCAGCGACGCGGTCGTGGTGGATACCATCAACGTGTTCGGCCAGCGCGCTGAGGACCTGGGCAAGTCGCTGCTGATCTTGCTGGAAAGCTATGCGGACGTCTTGGACGGCATGTACGACGAGGAGAAGACCGTGCTGTTTGAGCGCATCCGCCGGCGAGCCAACGAGCAAGACATTCGCGGGTACCGCGGCCGCAGCGGGGAGGGCATCCTGGAGCGCATGCGGAGCTGGGGGCAGGAGATGCTCGCCGAGAAGCTGCCCCTGCAGGTCAACACGATCAAGATCCACCCCGAACGTATGGCGCTGGATACCTTGCAGTTCACCGGGCGCCTGGGCTACAAGCCGGAGAACGCCCTGGATATGCTCACCATGGGCTGCTACAACACGCTCTGGGCGCTGCGCACCTACCTGGAGGACCAGGCGAAAGTCGTGGACGAGGCTGACCGCCGGTCATTGGCCCTGGCGAAGAAGTGGATGGGCTTCGAGGACTGGCCCGAGGACCCGGCTCAGGTGGAAGAGCTGCGCACTCGCTGGCGCTGCCGGCGCACCGCCTGCATCTTCCACGCCGAGCACTGTCCCCACGGGGCCAGGCAGGGGTCTTGACCGGCGTCGCCGAAATTGCGGCAGATAAATCTGCACCTACGAGAGGCGCGAAGCCGCCCGACGGCGGCTAAATCCAAATGGCGCAAAGGTGGATATGAAGCCAGCTAAAGCTGCCGACAACCAGCCCGGCAACCGGGTGAGGAACTCGGCGATTCAGACCGGGATCAGGTAAACTAGGGGGCGAAGCAAACCGGGGACGTTTCTTCAGGTCTTTATTTTCACGTGAACCATGCAGTAAAAGGAGCCGGGCATGAGCAGCGAACCGCGTTATTCCATCGAAGAGGCCCACTTTATCTTCGCCAAGCAGTTCAACGGACGGGTGTGGGAACTGTTGGAGAAAGAGTCGCGCACCCTGGACGAAGATGAAGAGATGGTCCTGGCGGCCTACGCCTCTTACTACCATTGGCTGAACGCCGGGGGCGGCGCGCACCGCCAGCGCAGCGAATGGCTGCTGGCGCGCGTGTACACCGTCCTGGGCCAGGCCGACCAGGCTATCATCCACGCCCAGCGCTGCCTCACCCTGACGGAAGGGCAGCGCCACCTCTTGCAGGATTTCGACGTCGCCTACGCTTACGAGGCGATGGCCCGCGCCTACGCACTCAGCAAGGACAAGGCGCAGGCCTTGGAGTACCGCCATACGGCCCAGGCGGCGGGGGAGCGCATCGGCGATGCGGAAGACCGCCGCATCTTCCAGGACGACCTGGAAGGAGGGGACTGGTACGGGGTTGATTGAGCCGCCGGACAGGTTGAAAAACTCAGCCTGGGAGCGCCTGGCGCGCCGCCTGGTCACCGGGTTGGACGTCCAGCCGGGGGAGCTGATCCAGGTGCGCGGCGATCCGGGCAGCTACGCTTTCCTCCAGGAAGTCAACTTGGCGATCGAGCTGGCTGAAGCCACGCCGCTGCCCGAGCTGCTCCCCGGCGACTACTCCCGGCGCCTGCTGACTGGCGCCTCGAGGAAATACCTGGCCGAGTGGGACCGCCGGCGCGCGCCGCTGTTGGAGCAGGTCGACCGGGTGCTTACCTTCCAGCGCCCGCCGCTGGACATGAGCGCAGTTCCCCGGGAAGCGCGGCAGGCCTGGGAGACCGCCACGGACCGCCTGATCCGCCTCGAAGAAGAACGCGCGCTGCCCATCCTGGTGGCTGCGCTGCCGTCCGCGGGTTGGGCGGAGCACCTGGGCCTGTCCCAGAGCGACCTGGAAGCCCGCATGATGCCGGCTTTGACGGC
>CAYNWK010000293.1:0-3524 GCA_964400875.1 uncultured Anaerolineaceae bacterium
AACGGAGATTGATCGGGGGTTGGTCCCACGCTCTCATGGTAGAATCAGCGAGAGCCGGGGACGCCGACCCCGGCTCTCTCTAAGGAGGAGAAGAAGAGAAATCGCCCTTCGACATTTATATTATCAGTATATTAAGAATTGTGCTTGACGCTTAACCTACGATCACCCTACGATTGCCCAACAATTTTGACAGTTCTTCAAGGTTTTCTATGGATTTTGCCATTCTGACCGAAGACTTGAGCCGCGTCTACAAAATTCGCGGCGGGAAGAAGAGCGAGCCGAAATCTCTGCTCGCCCTGGACGAGATCAACATGCAGATCCGCCCGGGTGAGCTGTTCGGTTTGTTGGGCCCTAACGGAGCCGGCAAAACCACGCTGATCAAGATCCTGACGACCTTATTGGCGCCGACCACCGGCAAGGCGGTCGTCGCCGGTTACGACGTGGTGCAGGCACCGCAGATGGTGCGCCCGCGCATCAACATGGTCTCCGGCGGGGAGAGCTCGGGCTACGGTTTGCTGACCGTGCGAGAGAACTTGTGGATGTTCTCCCAGTTTTACGGCATGCCTTCCAGGGCTGCCAACCAGCGCATCAAGGATCTGCTCGAAGTGGTCGGCCTGGGGGACCGGATCAACACCAAGTCTTCGGACCTGTCTACGGGCTTGCGCCAGAAGATGAACATCGTGCGGGGCTTTATGACCGACCCCGAGGTGCTCTTCCTGGACGAGCCAACCCTGGGCCTGGATGTCGGCGCGGCGCGGGACGTGCGCAAGTTCGTGCGCCAATGGGTTGACCAGGACTCCAGCCGCACCCTGCTACTGACCACCCACTACATGGTCGAAGCCGACGAGCTGTGCGACCGGGTGGCGATCATCAACCAGGGGCGGGTGCTGGCTTGCGACACGCCCACCAATTTGAAACACAGCCTGCAGCGCGAACCGATCTTCCGCCTGGAGGTCAGTACACTGAACGGATTGGGAATCGAGGTCTTCGAACGGATGCCCGGCGTGAAAAAGGTCGTTCATCGCGCCCATGCGGAGGGCGCCGAGCTCGAGTTCATCCTGGAGGAAGAGCCGGTCCTCGGATCGGTAGTCACCACGCTGACCGGAGGGGAGGTGCGCATCTTGAACCTGACCAAGCGCGAGCCGACGCTGGAAGACGTGTTCGTGGACCTGGTCGGGCGCAGCATGGAAGAGGTGGAGAGTGCTGGCGAGCCAGAAGCTCAATAAGAGCGCCGGACCGCGGCTCTTCATAAAGACGGTGCTTGCCCGGGCCTACCCGCGCGTGATCGGGCAGCAGCGCGAGAAATCCTGGATGTTCTTCGACGTCTTCCTGCCCTTGTTGGCGGTCTCGGCATACGTATTCGTCTACCGGGCGATCGGCGCGCCGGAAGAATACGTCGGGTTTGTGGTCGTGGGCGGCGCGATGACTGCCTTCTGGATGAACGTGCTGTGGAGCATGTCCAGCCAGCTGTATTGGGAAAAGGAACAGGGCAACCTGGCGCTGTATATCATGGCGCCGAACTCGATGATGGCGATCCTGTTGGGCATGGCGCTGGGCGGGATGCTGGCGACCACCCTGCGGGCGCTGGCGATCATCCTCCTGGGCAGCCTGTTTTTCCAGGTGAACTTCGTGGTAAGCAGTTTTTTACAGCTCTTCGCCGTGTTTACCCTGGCGATGGTGGCCCTGTACGGCATGGGTATGCTGTTTGCTTCGCTGTTCTTGCTGCTCAGCCGCGAGGCCTGGCACCTTTCCAACCTGGCGCAAGAACCGGTTTATTTGGTCTCGGGCTTTTATTTTCCCATCCGCAGTTTCAATTTCTGGGTGGCCGCGGCGGCCTCGATCATCCCATTGACCCTGGGGTTGGACGCGATGCGCCAGCTGGTCTTTCCCACCGGCCCCGGCCTGGGCTTCCTCAACGTCGGCGTAGAGCTGGCGATCCTGGGCGTTCTCTGCGTAATCTTCCTGGGCGGTGCGCACTTTTTATTGGCGTACATGGAAAAGCTGGCCATCCGTGAGGGCCGCCTGACGGAGAGCCGCCGGTGAGCGAGTCCGTGCTTGGACGGGCACCCGCTGAGGTCACGCTGTGGCAGCGCGCCTGGCGGACCTTCCGCATCTCCGCCTGGTTGGGCTGGCAGATCGAATCGAACTGGACGGACCCTTTCCTGTTTGCGATCTACTCGGTAGTCAAGCCGCTTTCCGGCGCGGCCATCCTGGTGGTGATGTACAGCATCATCACCCAGGCGGATTTCGCCTCGCCGATCTTCCCTTACATCTACCTGGGCAATGCCTTCTACATCTACGTGGGGCAGATCATGGCTGGGGTTTCCTGGGCGATCATCGACGACCGCGAGCATTATAAGACGCTCAAGTATATGTATATTGCGCCGATCAGCTTCCCGGTATACCTCTTGGGACGCGGGGTGGCGAAATTCCTGGTAGCTTCCAGCTCCGTGTTGATCACTATCCTTTTTGGGGTGTTGTTCCTCAAAGTAGAGATCGACCCAGCGCTGATCGATTGGCCTTTGTTCTTGGGCGGCCTGCTCATCGGCGTGCTCATGCTGGCGATGATGGGTTTACTGCTGGGCGGGATCGCGCTGTTGATCGCCCACCACACCTGGTTTTTAGGTGAAGGGGTCGCCGGGGCGCTATATTTGTTCAGCGGGGCGATCTTCCCGCTGGAGGTGCTGCCATCCTTCTTGCGGCCGATCGGCTACGCCATGCCGCTGACCTACTGGCTCGAGCTGCTGCGCCGCGCCCTGGTGGGCTCGGTTGCCGAGGCCTTTCCCACGCTGGCAGGTTTAAGCAATATGCAGCTGCTGGGCATCGTTATTGGCCTGACGCTGCTATTTGGTGTAGCTTCTTACTTCGTCTTTCGCTGGTGTGAGAAGGAGGCGCGCGAGCGCGGCCTGCTCGACATCGTAACGAATTATTGAGGGCGGCGATGGTTGAAAACGTAGTTTACATCGGTAAGTTAGACCCGACTCCAATCGGCTCGCTTTGGGCGGCGGTTTCGCCGCGCGGCCTGGCGGCGGTCGAGATCGGTGCCGAGGAGGAGGCTTTCATCGCCTCCCTGAAACGCCGGGGTTTCCGGGAGATCCGCCGGGACCACGGGCCGGTGGCGCCCGTACTGGCGCAGCTCGAAGAATACCTGGCGGGCGAGCGCCGCGCCTTCGACCTGCCAATCGATTGGGACTCGCTCTCGGCGTACCAGGCGAAAGTGCTGCGCCGGGTATGCGCGGTGCCCTACGGGAGCGCCAGCACGTACGGCGAGATCGCCCGGGGTATGGGCCAGCCGGGGGCGACACGAGCGGTAGGCCGCGCCAACGCCACCAACCCCATGCCGCTGGTGATCCCCTGCCACCGGGTGCTGGGCTCGGACGGCGCGCTGCGCGGTTACGGCGCCCCTGGCGGCGTGAAGACCAAGGCCTGGCTGCTGCGCCTGGAGGGTTACCTTTTCTGAAACGCCTGGACACTCACGTATTCAGTCCCCGGCACCTCTACGAATGCAGCCGCAGGTTGCTTCC
>CAYNWK010000294.1:0-3494 GCA_964400875.1 uncultured Anaerolineaceae bacterium
AGCCGTTCGCCGGAATGCGGAGATCCGGGTCGCGGTTGCCCCAGTATTTGATTAAGGCGATGTTAGCACAAGCGACGGCGGTTGCGGATCGATCGCGCATGTCAGATATAAAATCTTTTCATCATTTTCGATGGCTAGTGTACCATGCACATCGAGTAAATCCAGGATGCGGCGTTTACTCTCAAAAGTGGCATGATCGAGATTGTCTCGTATTTTTGCACAGTACGCTTCAATGTTTATTAGATCTTGTTCGGTGTACGTAACGGTACCCAGGTGTGCGGATATTTGATCTTGTTCTGCATATAGTTTGTCAACAGTGTCCTCAATTCTTAGCTTCCGTTCCAACAACATCTCTTTCTCAAATTCACCAGACAGGAACAGGTCTACAAGTTTTTCTTTCTGCTTAAGAGCACCATCAATTTGTTCCTGGATTAAGTCCAATCGTTCAAACAAAACCTTGTTATTGCGACGGTTTTCTTCCTGCATGCCTCGCAAACCATTCATAATTTTTTCTGGAGTTAATAAGAGACCCTTTAGCCAACCCCAGACTGCATTGTTGACAATATCGGCACGGAAGTTTGGCATATCGCAGAGCGACATGGGTTTTTGTTCCCTACCTTTACAATAATAGTATTGGTTTTTCTTTCTTCGAGTTCGACCGACATATGTATAGCCGCATTTGCCACAACGAAGCCGGCGTGACATCAAGTATTGATGTCGGGTGGAACGCTTTGATTGCTGTTTGTTCTTGACCATACGGTCCTTGACTTTCTCAAAATCCTCATTGGAAATTAAGGCCGGAACGGGCACGCCAATCCACTCTTCCCTAGGCCTGGGGACTTGCTTACCAAGTCCGCGACTGGGTTTTTGTTTACGGGTATGCTCTTTGCCATCTCTTACCATCTTTGTCTTGCCATAGTGCCACGTGCCAGCATACGTTTCATTTTTTAGTATGTTTCGGATCATCGCACCTGACCAAACTCCATGCGGACGTTTCTTGGCAACATGTTCATGTTTATCGCCACGGGTGGGAATAGCCATATCTGTCAACAAAGCAGCAATCGCCAACATTGAAAGAGGCCCATTCTGTCCATCACCATAGAGATACCATGGAGTACAGCCGCCAGAGTTTGCCGTTGGTCAGGATTGCGTAGGGAACCCTGCCGCTCTCCAGCACGCTCACCACGCGGGCGCCGGGGTTGTCCTCCGGGCGTTCGGCGGTTTTATCGGGGTGCAGCCGGCCGTCCATGTAGCGGTCCCAGCGGTAAGCCAGGCAGACAGCCAATGGCTCTTCTGAGCTGGCCGCATACAGGTAATAATCCGGCTGGTTTTCAGAGCCTTCCGGGCGTGCTTTTTCAAAACGGAAGCCTAGGGATTCCAGGGCTGGCTCGATCAGGTCTTCGTGGGTCCTGGCTTCGTCCTCATCCCCCAGACGAGAGCGGACGTCGATCAGCAAGGCGCGCATATCTTGATAGATGGGGGTGATGTTCTCACCCCATTCAGCCCGGTCGGGCAGACGCTCGCTCAAGTAGTAATCGGAGAACAAGGCCCGGTTGTTGAACAGCGGCTCGGACCACTCGGCGACGATGTAAGCCGACTTGAGCTTTTCGAACTGGTAGAAGGGGTCCGGCTCGGTGTACTGGAAGCGGCGCAGCACGCGCAGCGCCACCGGTGAGGGGTTCTGGCGTTCGACCGTGAGCACGCGCGGGTGCAAGGCGACCTTCTTGCGGGACAGCTGCCCGCTGTCGGCCTGCTCGGGCAGCTGTCGCTCGAGCAGCACGAAGTCGATGGCGTCGTAATCGCTGGTGATCACCAGCAGGAAGTCGCCGGCCAGGTCGCGGAAGGCGCGCGCCAGCGCCTCCCGGTCGGTCACGCGCAGCGTCTTCATCTCGAACAGGTAGACGTGCAGCCAACCGTCCTGGACGGCGATCTGCTCGATGTGCTCGATGCGGCGCTGCAAGCTTTCGGCGGTGATGCCCAGCACGGCCGGCTGCTGCTCCAGCCGCTCGACGTCGTAGCCGAGCTTGAGGAACAGGGCGGCCACCCCGTCGTTGTCCGAGAGAGCCTGGATGTCGTTGCGGGTGATGGTGGTGGGGTCTGGGTGCATGGTGTGAGGGTCTGTGTCTTATGCTTGCTCGTTGGAAGACCTGAGGTCAGACGGTTTGCTTGAAGGATTGCTCGATCAAATCCATGACTTTGTCCAGCTCTCCCGGATCGGAGAACTTTACCTCGACCAGGCCGGTGCCATAGTGACCGATATTGGAAACATCCCGCCCCAGCTTGTAGGGGTCATCTAGCTCGGAATAGGGGATGTCGATCCAGAATTTGATCCCCCCTGCCTGGAGTCTCACTTCAGCGAAATTCTTGCCGTGTTTATAACTGATATAAGTTTTATTGGCCGTCTCAGTGATGGCTTCATCTCCACCCAGGTCAAAAATCCTATCCCTGAGGGCTTCAAACAGCTCCTGTACAGAAGCAGTCTTGCCTGACAAGTGCCCATCCACAGTATAGGTTTCAGCTCCCCCGTTATCACCCTCTTCTATTGAGATGGTTCTTCCAGCAGGTGATTTACTTTTCTTAGGCTCAGCGACAAACAGTGGCTCCAGATACAGCAGGCCTTCACCGTACCGACGGTAGGTCCACAGTTCGATGTATGCGCCGATGCGGTTGACGGCATATTTGTCGTACTCGGAAAAGCTCTCGGCGATCAGGATCAAGCGGGGGTTGCTCCAGTCGATCAGCACGTCCGGGCCGCAGGCTTCCTGGGCGGCGATGGTGAAATCCCCCTTGTGATCGACCAGCCAGTCCATGTAGAAAAGACCCTGGTTAATGATGTTTTCCTTGCTGGTTTTCTTATATTCGACGATGGTGGGTGATCCATCCTGATCGATGCCCAGGGTGTCGATGCGCCCGCGCTGCCGGTCGCCGGTGGTGAATTCGGAGCCGATGAAGCGAACGCCCATTAGCACTTCGAGGTTATCTTCAAATAACCGTTGCAGTTCGCGTTCTTTGGAAAATTGCGCCGGCTTGATCTGGGTGACCTGTTTACTGTTCTCGACGCGGAAAAGCGGCATGATTGACCCCTTTGTTTTTGGGTGGGAGGCTTTAAAAAGTATACCCCCGTTCTATGTATTATATCTGGTGTGAGGAGGTGAGGGAGCGGGCTTGCATTTGTTTTTTTTTGTGCAAGATGAAGAGAATCTTGACTGTTAAATTATGCCCCCTAACGTTCCAGTTTGGATAGCAGGAAGAACATATCTTTCACAAATAAAGAACAAGTTTAATCGATCCGAAGGCCATCGTCGCCAAGATCATGGAGGATCAACAGGCAGCACTGGAGCAATTGTAGAAAACTTTTCAGTTATCAGGGGAAGAGGAATGTGATTCATTGCCATTTTCAAGAAAGTTAATGATCTCATTTATGGAGTGGGGTATGTAAGTAGGTATGACAACATCTAAACGTGGTCAAGAGCACCACCTATCGATGAGGTCCA
>CAYNWK010000295.1:0-3407 GCA_964400875.1 uncultured Anaerolineaceae bacterium
GTTTTACGAGCCGTTGGGCCCTGGCGTGCATCGCCGTTGTCCTCGCCGCCGCCTCGCTGATGAGTTTCAACATCTACCAGGGGGATACCATCGTAAACTCCGGGCAAACTGGCACCCTCAAGGACGCCGAAGCCATCGCGCTTTACCTGGGTGATCGCCTGCAGGCCGGAGATGTGGTGGTATCCACCTTTCCCTCAAACTACCCCCTGGAATACTATTTCGATTACTATGGGATTTCTGAGGATTACCTCTATCGACCCAGGATGGGCCTGGATTTCGAACGCGCGTTCATCGTCGTCAACCAAAGACACCCGCAAACGCTGGCGGAGGTGCTGCGCCGGGAGCGCCTGGCGCAGTTCGTCGATCCGGCGCAGGCCGAGGTCGTCAAAGAGTACCAGAGCGCTACGATCTATGAGTTCAGGTGGGAATCGCCGCCATCAGGCCTGTCCGAAAACAAATAAATCCTGAAGCCAGAATACCAAGGTGGGGGAAAGTCACTCTTCCCAGAGATTGTAGATCACGCCAAAAGGATCTTGAATATAACAATCTTGACCTTTACCTCTCCATCGAAGAACTTTACAGCCGTTTTCCACGAGAAAATCTCGAGCTTCTTCCAATTTACTTACGAATAATTCCAGCACAGGGCCGCTGAATTCATCATCTTCTAAGACGAAAAGGTTGATCGGTTCGCATCGAAGTCAGCCAATTTCGGATCTGATGACCTGTTTTTAAATCCAAGCACCTGGGAGTGACTACTCCACCGCGTAAACGGGGTGGCTTCTAGGGCTTTCGCCCAGGCCTTGTAGCCCCAAGGCCAAAATGTTGATGGCAGCATTTTCGTCTCGATCTATCTCGAGACCACAAACCGGACAGGAATGTACGCGCACAGAAAGAGACTTCTCGACCAAAGTACCACATCGGGAGCATCGTTTGGAGGTATGGCGTGGGTCAACCAGCACACATTCTCTACCAGCCTCTGCCGCTTTGTATTGAAGGTACTGTACCAGTTGATACCAGGCCGCATCCGCGATGCTTTTTGCCAGGTAGTGGTTTTGGAGCATGTGCTTGCCGTTCAATTTTTCCAGGGCGATCAGGCCATACTCATTCACCAGTTGGCGGCTGAGTTTATGGGCAAAGTCCTTGCGTCGATTGGCTATACGCCTGTGAATGTGCTGTACAGCTTTACGCCGCTTCGCGCGCTCCGCTGTGCCCTGCTCTGCTCTAGAAAGTTTGCGCTGCGCCTTCGCCAATTCTTGCTCGTCCCGACGAAAGAAGCGCGGATTGCAGACTTTTTCGCCGTTAGACAAAGTGGCGAAACTGGCCAGTCCCACGTCAATACCAATGGCCATCTCAGACGGAGGCAAGCGCTCAGGCTCAACTTCGCAAGAGAAATTGGCGTACCAGTTACCCACTGCATCACGATGGATATTCAGGGTTTTGACCTTCCCACGAAGGGGACGATGCAGGCTTACCTTGACCATGCCTATCTTAGACAATTTCAAGCCTTCATTCGTCAATTCAAAGCCGCTTTGTGGGTAAGTAAAACTGTCATACCGGCCAAAGCCTTTGAAACGCGGATGACCGGGATGCTCTCCAGCCTTGACACGACGAAAGAAAGCCGCAAAGGCCAGGTCAACACGCGTACAAACTTCCTGCAACACCTGCGAGTAGACCTGTTTCAATTCGGGTTTCTTTTTCTTCCAGGCAGGCAACAGCTTAATCGTGTCGTAATGCGAGATAGACTTTTGCTCTTGCTCCCAGGCATTTTTACGGGTTGCCAGCGTCTCGTTGTAAACCCAACGACATAGTTCAAGCGTGTGAGCAAGTTTCGTCCTTTGTGCTTTGGACGGAAGAAGTCTGTACTGGTAGGTCAATCTCATACCTGATTTATATCATATTTTATGTAACAATTGCGCCTTATATCCACCCCATAAATAGAGTGGTTTTACGGCGCTTTTCTATAAAACTCGACTGCAGCCGCGTAATCCTGGTGTCTGACCGCAATATAAGGACTCATTCGTATTTTCATATTTTTCTCCTTTTAGAGGTGGTTGACTTGGAATTATTTAGAACTATATAATGGAAGCTGTACGCCACGAGGTTTTACCGAGAGAAAGTGGAGGAGATCGCTATGAAAGGGAATCAGCCTCATGGAGCTGTTCTAATTACCGGCACCTCAACCGGGATTGGTAGAGCCGCGGCGCTCCACCTCGATCAGCTTGGGTATCAAGTCTTCGCCACGGTGCGCAAGGAGGGTGATGCCAAATCACTTCGCTCGCAAGCCTCCGAACGGCTCACACCGCTCATAATGGACGTTACCAATCACGATAGCATCAACCGCGTGCAGGAGACTGTTAAGCAGACAGTCGGCAGTGCAGGTCTGACTGGATTGGTTAACAACGCAGGGGTCGGCTTTACCTCGCCCCTGGAATTCGCGCCTTTGGATGAACTTCGCTGGCTGTTCGAGGTTAATTCCTTCGGTATGCTGGCAGTCACCCAAAAATTTTTACCCCTTCTACGCCTGGCGCATGGTCGCATTGTGAATATCAGTTCAACCGCCTCTGTGATTGTTGCTCCATTTCACGGGCCATACTCGTCCTCTAAGCTAGCCCTCAACGGACTTTCGGACGCCTTACGGCGCGAGTTGAGACCGTTAGGCGTGCACGTCTCAGTAATCATTTACGGCAGCGTAAAAACGCCCATCTGGGATAAAGCAGGAGACGTATCAGACCGGATTATTCAGAATTATCCTCCCCATGCTTGGAGCTTGTATGGTGCGAATTATCGGAAACTGAGAGACGCCTTTCGCAAGATGGGTAGGACCGGTATTTCGACTGAAAAAGCCGTTCGCCCCTTAGTGCATGCATTAACGGCTCCGCGCCCAAAGACATACTACTTTGTCGGACCGGATGCCCTTCTATATAATTTTCTCACCAAATTGCTGTACGGGCGTCTGCAGGATTGGGTGACCATGCGCTTTCTGGGCTTGAGCGACAAAATCAAAGTCGCAGCTTGACACGAGCATGACCAACACAACGATCGTTGTTGGAATTAATCCCGCTGAGTAAAATCCTCTTTGTTACCGGCAAACCTCTAACGGGATTTCTCGCAAGTTGTAAACCTGAACGTATTCGATCCCGTTAATCCATATCCGGCGCTCGGGCGCGTACGCTGATAAACACTCCAACAACGCCAGGGGCGTCCCCCGCTGCCACTGGTGAACGTAGATCACGGCGTAATCAGCGCTGAGATAGCGGTCCCACTGGTAATGCTTGATCTCCCTGGAGATGTTGATCGGGCTGCTCCTGCCCATGAAAAAGAGAGAGAAGGGGCCTTCGGCGTACCAGGAGATCACGTCCAGGTTGCCGAGGTCCGGCTTGTGGTTCAGGTAGCGGGCGGCCTGGTCC
>CAYNWK010000296.1:0-3371 GCA_964400875.1 uncultured Anaerolineaceae bacterium
GTAAAATCGACAAAACTAGTCCAAATTTTGATATAATCGTCGGGTCGACTATGGATTTCGACAGGAAGGGGGCCCTTTCATGGCGGCTGTGATGGAAGTTTCGACATTTGGGGGATTGAAAATCACAATAGGGGGAGAGCCAGTACCAGATGCAGGCACTCGCAAAACCGAAGCCCTGATTGTTTACCTGCTTTCAACTCAAAGATCGCAATCGCGAGAAGTTCTCGCCGAGCTGTTATGGGAAGAGCGTACGCAACGCCAGTCGTTGGCGAACCTGCGCGTGGTCCTAACCGGCTTGCGCAAGAATTTCGACGCTTACTTCACCATTACGCGGGAGACCGTCGCTCTCAATCCGGAGACATCAATCTGGTCGGACTTCCACAAATTTGAGGGGCTCCTGGAAAGCGCCTATCAAGATGGCGGGATTAACTCGGCGCAAGAAGCGGAGCTAGCGGGACAGGCGCTCGATCTATACCGAGGGGAGTTCCTGGAGGGCTTTTACATCAGGGACAGCCTTGGGTTCGACGAGTGGCTGGTGCGAGAACGCGAGCGCCTCCACCGCTTGGCGGTCGGAGCGCTGCACGAGCTGGTAGCCTTCGACCTGCAGACCGGCGAGTACCAAGCGAGCATGACCCGCGCCGAGCGGCTCCTGGCTCTGGATCCGTTCAACGAGGCAGCTCACCGCCAGATGATGCAGTTGCTGGCTTATACCGGACGCCGAAGTGAAGCTTTAGCTCAATATGAAACCTGTCGTAGAATTCTGCGGGATGAACTCGGCATCGAACCGTCAGCAGCTACCAAAGCGCTATATGAAAAGATCCGTTCCGGTGAACTTATCCGCGCGAGACCTCCCTTGCGGTCGATTCGGGGTTACGAGTTGGAAGAACAGATCGGGTCGGGAAGTTATGGCGCTGTTTACCGCGCTTACCAACCAACCGTAGGCCGCGAGGTAGCGGTTAAAGTCATCCTTCCCCAATACGCCAACGACCCCGATTTCATCCGGCGCTTCGAAGTCGAGGCGCAACTTGTCGCCCGCTTAGAGCACCCAGCGATTGTCCCCCTTTATGATTACTGGCGCGAGCCGGACGGCGCTTACCTGGTGATGCGCTTGCTGAAAGGCGGCAATCTTGAAACGTTGATTGCCGCAGGTTCCCTGGAGGCGACGAAGGCTGTTGACCTGATCGAACAAGCGGCTTCCGGCCTGGCGTTGGCCCACCAGCAAGGCGTGGTGCATCGCGATTTAAAACCGGCAAACCTTATGTTGGATGAGGCCGGAAACGTCTACCTGGCGGATTTTGGGATCGCTAAAGTGCTTGGCGGAAACGGAAAACAGACCAGTCCCGGCGGTTTGCTAGGCACCCCGGCTTACATGTCTCCTGAGCAGCTACGTAACCAGCCGGTTACGCCCCAGGCAGACATCTATTGCCTTGGGCTGATCCTTTTTGAACTTTTAACCGGGAGAGCGCCTTTCACCGGTGATTCGCTGTCTGACCTGGTCGACAAGCAGATCAACCGAGCTTTACCTTCCGTGCTCGAACTACGCCCTGATCTGCCCCAGGAAGTTGACCAGGTGATCCGGCGGGCGACGGCGAAAGATCCGCAAAACCGCTTTTCGGATGTGCTGGCGCTGGCGGCAAACTTTCGCCGGGCGATGAGCGGGCTGGCGATTTCTCTGGACGAATCCGCGATGCTTGCCGAAGGGACCATCGAGATTACCAACCCGTATAAAGGCCTCTCGGCATTTCAGGAAGCGGATGCAGCCACCTTCTACGGACGGGAAGCCTTGGTGGAGAGGCTGATAAATCGACTTGGAGAAACGACTCGCTTCCTGGCCGTCGTGGGTCCGAGCGGTTCGGGAAAATCGAGCGTCGTGAAAGCCGGCCTGATCCCGGCGGTGCGCGCTGGGCGTATCGCCGGCTCGGAAAACTGGTATATCGTCGAAATGCTGCCAGGTATCCATCCACTAGAAGAGCTGGAAGCCGCATTACTCAGGGTCGCCGTCAACCCGCCTGCCAGCCTGCTGGCCCAGCTTAAGGAAGACGAACGCGGCCTGATCCGGGCGGTCAAGCGCGTGCTGCCCGGTGGAGAGGGCGCTGAACTGCTGTTGGTGATCGACCAGTTCGAGGAAACATTCACCCTGGCGCAAGATCGGGAAGAAGCCCGCTTTTTTATGGACAGCCTGGTTGCAGCGGTAAACGAACAGCGCGGCCGGGTGAGGGTGGTGATCACCTTGCGGGCTGACTTTTACGACCGGCCCTTGTTGATCCAGGCGTTCAGCCAATTGATCCAGGCAGGGACAGAGGTGGTCGTGCCGCTGACAGCCGACGAGCTGGTGCGGGTGATCCAGGAACCAGCCGGGCGGGCGGGGACTCGCTTCGAGGAAGGGCTGATCCCCCGCATCTTGATCGAGGTCAACGACCAGCCGGGATTTTTGCCGCTGCTGCAATTTGCGTTGACCGAGCTGTTCGAGCGACGTACAGGGGATACGCTGACGAAAGCGGGTTACGAACAGATCGGCGGCGTGCTGGGCGCTCTTAGCCAGCGGGCGGAAAAGGTTTTTAGAGGATTGGAGGAAGGCGATCGAGAAACCGCTCGGCAGGTTTTCCTGCGCATGGTCACCCTGGGCGAGGGGGTGGAAGACACCCGCAGGCGTGTCTTGCAAGCCGAGCTGGAATCCTTAGAGGAATTGAGGGACAAAGGTGCGGGATCCATTGAGAGGGTTCTGGAGGCTTTCGGGAAAGCTCGCCTGCTTTCCTTCGACCGCGACTTGCAGACGCGTGGGCCGACGGTCGAGGTGGCGCACGAAGCCCTGCTGCGCGAGTGGGAGCGGCTCAAAGATTGGCTGGAGGACAGCCGCGCCGACGTGAGGCTTCAGAGGCAGTTAGGGCAGCTGGCCTACGACTGGGAGGCCGCGGGCGAAGATCCAAGCTTCCTGCTCCGAGGCAGCCGGCTGGATCAATACGAGCTGTGGAGGGCGGAAATGACGCTCTCTCTGACGGATAGCGAGCTGGGTTATCTCAGCGCATCGCTGGCAGAGAGGGAGGCGCGCCGGGCAGAGGAAGCCGTCCGGCAGGCGCGCGAAGCCGCCCTGGAGCTACGCTCGCGCAACATCCTGCGAGCCCTGGTCGGCGTGTTTGCCCTGGCGACCATAGTTGCAGTAGTGCTTAGCCTGTTCGCCTTCAACCAGCAGCGACTGGCCCGAGAGAACGAGGCGGTCGCCGGTCAGAACGCCGCCACCGCCGTAGCCGCCCGCGGGGAGGCGGAGCAGCTTGCCTCCTTGCGCGCTCGTGAAGCCCAGGTCAGCCAGAGCCTGGCGCTGGCTGCCCAGTCACAAATAGCTTTACAAACCAACAATCTAGATCTGGCGCTGG
>CAYNWK010000297.1:0-3362 GCA_964400875.1 uncultured Anaerolineaceae bacterium
GCAAAAAACTTTAATGCTCCGAATCTCAGAGACAATAGAATAAGAAGCCCTATTCCCTCAACTCAAACCGGGAATTTCATGGTTCAGGTTTTGTGGTAATTGGTAAAATTCTTCTTTAGAGACAAAGGCATAAGGATCCGGATGCATGATCTCGAATTACCCCCAGCATTTAAAAATATTCCGGCGTTCTTATTTTATATTTGACAAGATGGTGCTCTCCCTTTTCATCCTTTACCAATACAAACAAATATTTACCCTGAAACACAAATGGTCTGACTCTTTGCAACTTTGCAGGAAGTCGAATAACGGCGTGATAAATATACTTGCCTGCCGGAGAAAAAATATCAATTTCCTGTTTTCCGAAATCGGTGATATCAGGAACGAAAACATATATGAGGCCCTGGTCGTCGGTTGTTATACTCGTATAGCAAGTTTGCCGATCAGGGAATCCTGCGAGGAATCGTTCCTTCGTCTCGCCAGTCATGTCCTTGCCTGCGACTTTTTTCCTGGCGGCAAGGCTCACGGCATAGCCCTGTGGCAGCATCGCTCCTCCACGTCCCTTGATGGAGAAAGCTGTCTGCTCGCCGTTTTTTAGATCGATCTTTTTAATAAAATACCGATCGCTTCGGCCCAGGAACAGCATGCCATTATCATAGTGAAGGATCAGGCGCGGGAATATATCGATGTCATCCTCCACTATGATATAGCGTCCCATGGGCACCATAACTTTCAGGATCAACTTATCCTCGGCTGGAAATCTCATAAGGACCGCACCACTGCTCTGTTTCAGTGATATGAGTTCGAGCAGCTCGTGCTCGGGCCAGTCCAGAATACCAGAACCGCTGCGTACAGCTGCATACGTCTCGTCATCTATGAACAATCTCGGGGAGACGCCCTTCTCCACATCAAACGTGTTCACATAGCGGCCGCTCTTATCGTAGGTTTTGATCCTGTCTCTGTTTGCTTCCATATCCAGCACATGCACATACCCGGGTGTGATGAAAAGCTTAACGGGGTACTGGAACAGCGGACCGTCCCCATGACCTCCGAATGAGCGCAGCAGGTTCCCACCAGCACCCAGCACCGCGACCTCCCCCGAACCCCGATCCAGCAGGTACAGCGATCCATCATCATCGACGTGGATGTTGCCGACCAGGTCCAGCGGAAGCGCACCTAGGCTACCGAGGCGCCAAACTTCCTGCGGCGCGAAATCCCATTCACCGCTGGCAGTCATTTCTTCGTTGGCAACCAGGTTCGATGAGTCTTCCAGGATATCGGGCCCCTGGAAAACCGGGGCGGCCTCAACCGCAGACGCCTCTCCCCGGAACCATTTCACCACCTGCTTCAACAGGTCGGCGGGGTGCGACATCGAGAAACCGGTGTAGGTGTGGCATAGGACTATGGTCATCTGCTCTTGCGGGAAGAATGCCAGGATGGTGCGTGTTCCCATGAAGTTGCCCCGGTGGCCATAGTAAAGACCGGCATCAGGATCGTTAACGATCTCCAGACCCAGCCCGTAGTTCTCGTTGTGGCTAACCAGCTGGCACATCCGGCGGTAGGTGCCGGCATTGTCAAAGAGACGACCCGACTCCAAAGCCCTGTAAAAAGTGATGAGATCTTCGGCAGTGCTTATAATCCCGCCGGCGGCGTGGGCCCATTCGACATGGACCTTATTCCCGTCATCTAGGGCTCCTTCGACTTCAATATACCCATATGCGATCGTGCCACTGAAGTCCCCGAATGTGCTTCCAGCCAAAAATGTATTCTCGAGCCCGACCCGATCCAGGATATTCTTCTGAAGAACCTGTCTGTAGGAAAGGCCGGATACACTCTCGATCAATGCTCCAAGCAGGATGTAATTGGTGTTGCAGTACTGGAAATTCGAACCGGGTCTGAACCCGGTCTCTTTGCTCTGCTGGACTATCCTGATGACGTCCAGAGGTTTCACACCAGACCTCGTGTCAAGAAACAGCGATCTCTGAAATGCCTCGTCATTGGTCACATCCGCGATGCCGCTTCGGTGGCTCAGCACCTGCTCTACAGTGATCTCGTCGCCGTACTCTATCTTTTTAAGAATCGCCGACCACTCGGACGGCAAATACTCTATAATCGGGCTTTGCAACTGCACCTGTCCATGTTCTATGAGTTGATTGACCAGAACAGCAGTAAAGATCTTCGTAACACTGCCAATAACGAACTGGGTGTTTGGCCTGATAGGGATTGTCCGCGATGAGTCAATATAACCACTTGACGCAACATAGGATTTTTCATCCTTAATGTTCACCTTCACAATTGTACCCAGAACATTGGTTTTATCTTCCAGATACTCTTCAACAGCGGACTGTAATTGTGCTGAGGAATAGGGCTTTGTTTTACTTTGATAAGATGTTTTTTGACATCCTGGTACAGTCCATACCAAGCAAAAACAAATAAAAATGAATACATAACTGTTTTTCATTATGCATCCTCCATGAGTTCAATTCCTTGGATTTGAATTCTTCGATGACTTTAGCATCTGCCCAGTACAAACGATAATACCAGTAAAACTAAAAGTGATAGTATCAGGGACTAAATTGATCAATGGACTTTACTGCTCTAATGATTCTTATATAGTTCTTTCAGTTTATCTCTGACGGTGTTATTGTTCGGGTTCAGCTGCAGAGATTTCCGGAAGCTTTCAATGGCCAAATCGGTCTGACCTGCTTTCCTGTAGGCATCGCCGAGACTGTCATATGCATTGGCGGATTGTGGAAATTCCTCAACGATATATTTGAACAGCTCTACAGCTTCATTCAGCTTGTTGTACTGGATCAACGCGTTTCCCCCTGCAATCAGATATTCTTCTCCAAGCTGATACCTAGCCGGATTGGGATCCGGAGCGTTCAACAGTTTTAAAAACGCAATCGCTCCATCCTCTCCGGTTACCCCGTTTTGCAAAGCTTTCCTCAGCATCTCGGTCGTGACATAGGTCGCCCTGTAATTCTGCGCTGCAAAATTCTCATTGGGAAAGATGGAGGAGATAAGCATCACATGTTCACCCTTTTTCAATTCATCGTGGATATTGAGTTTGACCACCTGATCATAATCATGAAAATTGTATATATAGACATCCCCCTTTTTAAGGTCATGTATATAGGAATAGAGTGTTCCCGAAGAGCCGTTAAATGTTTCCATGTGGGTGTCAGCCAGAATTCGGCGGAACAGATCCAGGGATATTTGATCCGCCTGTTCAAACCATTTCAATGCAAGTCGGTATCGTGGATCGTTCGAAGTTTCAGGATCGGTTCTTGACAGCAGAAAATTCGTCGCAATCTGGTATGAATGCTCTCTTCTGATGACTCCGAGAGGTTCAATAATGGCAG
>CAYNWK010000298.1:0-3349 GCA_964400875.1 uncultured Anaerolineaceae bacterium
TCAACTGCTGCACATCGGCCAACAAGGCCAGTTGCTTTCTGGCGGTGCTGTGTCCCTTGACATGTTTGACCCATGTCCAGGCGATGGGGATCGCTCTTTTGCGATACGCCAGGCCCACGATCAACAGCTGATGCCGGAAGCCAATCTTGGTGCCATCCACGATCAAACGGATTTCTCTCAAGTTCCGGAACTGGGTTTCCAGCCAATCTCGTGCAAGCGGTTCGTACCACTCGCGCACTCGAATGGCCGGGTTATCCAACAACCGGCTCAGCCGGCGGGTGGTACTCACCAACTTGGCCGGACCGGGGATCTTGCCCGCAATACGGCTCAGACATACCGAGCGACTTTGATAGATGCCAACGATCAGCCAGACCACATTGCGGAGCTGAGTTATGCGTTGTCCAGGTCGCAGTTCCTGAATGCGATGAAACCAGGTATTATAGAGCGTGTTGATCGGCATCGGACTCCTCCTGAGCGTTTGTTTTGTCGCAGAAACAACTTTACTCAGGTTTGTCCTGCCGATCAACTATTATTTTGTTAAAGTGTCAGGTCGCTAGTTTTATACGTAAAGATCCGTTTGCCGGAAGCGCTGCGCAAATCTTAAAAATTTCTCCTCAGACCTTAAAATATCCGTTATCAGTTGACTCGCCTCGAAATTAATTGTATAGTGATAGTGTCAGTGAGATGGTACTTTGTGACCGCAAATCCCACTGGCAGAGGGAGCCCCAAGGAATAAGAAGGCGACCTCATCAGAGTGGAAGCCAGAACGGATACGTCGAGCAATCTTCTGAAGAGCAATCTCAGAGGGGAACCCACCTAAGGGTAGCTTGAGTGAAGGGAAGGCGGACACTTTCTCGAAGGCGATGAAGCTTCAATAAGCTTTCTGGCGGTGACTCGGTGGAGCGGCCGTCAGGTGGAGCCAAAAGAAGTGGAGCCGGGAAGAATTTCTAGAGCAAAAGTCGTCGGGTTCGCTGCGCTCGAATTGCGAACGATGACCAAGCCAGGAAAATGATGAGCTAACCGGAAGTTATTTGGGGCCCCTCTTTTTTTAATCATTCAAGGAGTTCGGGTGGGCTTTTCCCACTCAAACTCCCATTTAACCGGATTGGAACACTTCGGGTTTGAGCAGGGCGACAAAGGGTAGGTTGCGGTAGCGCTCGCGATAGTCCAGGCCATAGCCGACGACGAATTTATCGGGCAGGTCGAAACCCTTATATTTCAAGGGGATGTCGATCAAGCGGTGCTTGGTCTTATTGAAGCAGGCGCAAACTTCCAGGCTGGCCGGCTCACGAGTCCGCAGATTGGAGAGCAGGTAGTTCAAAGTCAACCCGGTATCGATCACGTCCTCGACGAAAAGCACGTGCCGGCCGGTGATCGAAAGTTCCAGGTCTTTCACCAAGCGAACCAGACCCTGGTCGCGCGCTTCCGGCGAGTAGCTGGCGACCGCCATGAAATCAACTTCCAGGGGGATATTGATAGATTTGAGCAAGTCCGCCATGAAAAAGACGACCCCTTTAAGCACCCCGACCATCAACGGGTTGAGGCCTTCGTAATCTTGGGAGATCTGTGCGCCTAACGCGCTTACGCGATTGCGGAGCTGCTCGGGGGATATCAGGATCTCGCTGAGGTCCCCGCTTATCCCTGGATATTTGTCTGTGATCTCGGCATCCATCATGATTGGTTCTGGGCCTCGTTTCCGGAGATCACGCCGGCTTCATGGTCTAAGCCGTACTTCACCATCAGATCGTGCAGATCGCGCCGTTTGAACAGCTTGATGTTGACCTCGGGATACAGCTCATTCATGCGGCGGATCTTTTTGTTCTTGCGGGTGTTCAGCTCGGGGCGCAAGGTGGTGAGTTCCACGTAAAGCTCTTGTTCGGGGAGATAAAAATCCGGGGAGAAAGCTTCGATCACCTTACCGTCTTGATCCCATTCCAGGGGAAACGTCTTCGGTTCATATTCCCATTGGATCCGGTAATAATCCAGGATCCGGGCGAAAGTCTCTTCAGATGAATGGGCAAAACGGGGGGTGGAGGCGTGTTCTTTGCTGTCTGGTTTGCTCAACGCAAGCTCTCAAAGTTATGGAAGCGGGACTATTTCGGCAGGCATTGTTTCTTGGCCCGGCAGATCAGGCAGGCGGCTTCGTCCGGGGACATGCGGGCGGTGTTGATGATCACGTCGTATAACTGGGGGTCGTCCCAACGGACCTTGTAGTTGCTTTTAAGATACTTTTTGCGAGTCTTATCGCTGGATTTGACCTGCTCGAGAGCATTATCAAGGGAGATGCCTTGAGCTTGGGCCAGACGCTCTGCTCGCAGGCCGACGGGCGCGATGACCTTGACGTGCAGCACCCGGGGATCATCGCTTAAAATCACCTGACCGGCGCGGCCGACGATGATCACCTCCCCGGCTTCGGCCTGTTCGTACATGATCTGCCGGACGGCTTCCTGGTAAGTCCGGCGTTCCTTCTTCGTTGGTTTCAGACCCAGCAAACCCAGATCGTCGATGGTCGCCAGGGCCAGCTCGGGGAGCCCGGCACGCTGGGCCGCCTCGGTGATCAATTCTCGGGCGATCACGCGGTATCCGAGTCGGGCTGCGACGGCCTGGGCGACTTCCTCTCCCAGGCTGCCAAGCTGGCGGGAGATCGTGATGGCGCTCATCCAGTCCCTCAATCTTAGACGCGGATCATGCTTTCGAAATTATAGCACAAGGGGCTCTAAGCCGCCGCCGCGGCCAGGGTCGGATGTTGGGGATTCCGGCCATCCGAGATATAATTCGAGGGCGATCAACCGGAACGTGGCTGGCGTGAGTAAAACATCCCCACTTCACCGGCAAACTGCGTTACTCCTAAGAAACTAGAAAAAGGAAAACCATGAACTGTCCTGCATGCAACCACACCCTGGAGACAACCGAACGCGATCAGCTGTGCTTCGAGCAATGCACGAACTGCGGGGGCATCTGGTTCGAGGGGGGCGAGCTGGACCAGGCCATCGAGCAAGCGCTGCCCGACGCGCAATGGCTGGAGTTCGACTTGTGGAATGACGTCGAGGCGATGTCGCTGCATTGGGGTGACCGGCAGTGCCCGGTCTGCGGGAAAACGATGGCCCAGATTGTTTACGGGGAGACCGGCGTGATCGTCGATTACTGTGTGGATGAACACGGCGTCTTCCTGGACCAGGGCGAGTTCGAGAAAATCTTAGAAGCCCTGGAGGAGGAGATCAGCGAAAAAGACCTGCCCGACTACCTGCGCGCCGCCCTGCGAGAGGGCAGCGAGGTGGTCATAGGGGATGACGGTCTGGCCTCCGAGTGGAAGGACTTCTCCACAGTGATGCGGCTGCTGCAGTACCGC
>CAYNWK010000299.1:0-3320 GCA_964400875.1 uncultured Anaerolineaceae bacterium
TCGCCGTATTCGCGGGTTGAGAATTTAGTCCAGGATTTGATGCCGGCTATAACACCTTTCCTGGATCGCAACTATGCGATTTTCGGGCACAGCCTCGGAGCTGTGGTGGGTTTTGAGCTGGCGCGCAGATTTCAGAGAGAAGCACTGCCTCTACCGCGCCGCCTGTTCGTCGCGGCCTGCCGCGCGCCTCAGGTCGAGGCGGCAGAAAAGCCGCTTCACGGTCTGTCTGATGAGGTGATTCAAGCGGAACTAAGAAAATTAAACGGCACTCCGGATGAGGTTTTCGAACATTCCGATCTCTTGCGTCTCGTGATGCCTGCTATTCGCGGCGACCTGGAGGCTTATGAAACGTACACTTACCAGGCCGGTGAAGCGCTGCCTTCCGGGATCACCGCCTTTGCGGGCGATCACGACGGTCGTTTTCAGCTTCACGAGGTGCAGGCATGGAACCAGGTGGCCGGTGGGGATTTCTCCTTCCACATCGTTAAAGGGGACCACTTCTTCATCCAAAACGCTGAAGACGATTTCTTCCGCATTTTTTTAGAGGAAATCGAAAAGATCACCAATCCACTTTAGATCGATGTTTTCATCCCAGCAGCCTGAACCGATCCGATGGTCCGAACCAGAGCAGCCCTTAAGCTTGGGGGGGGATGCCGTTCACCTCTGGCGGATAGTTTTGGATGCGCCTCGCATCCAGCTCGAGCGGTTGTGGACCTTCTTATCCGGCGACGAACGCCAACGCGCCGGTAAGTTCTATTTTCATCGCGACCGAAATAAATACGTAGCTGCCCGCGGCTCTCTGAGGGAAATCTTAGGACGCTATCTGATGATTCCCCCAGGCGAAATCAGCTTTGTATACGGGGATCACGGAAAACCGGCTATATCCGGCGACCGCGATGCAGAAACGTTGGAATTCAATTTGTCGCATTCCGGCGAGCTCGCGCTGTTTGGTGTTACACGCGGCCGAAAGATCGGCGTTGACGTGGAACGCATCGTCGATAGGCGCGCCGACGAGCAGATCGCCCGGCGTTTTTTTTCAATGCATGAGGTACGGGACTATCTCTCCTTACCAAGGGAGCAGAGGAAAGAGGCTTTTTTCCGTTGTTGGACGCGCAAAGAATCGTATATCAAGGCCCGGGGGGAAGGTTTGTCGCGACCGCTAGAACAATTCGATGTTTCCTTGAAGCCTGGAGAACAGGCCGCTCTGCTTGAGAGCAGAATTGACTCAACTGAAACGAAGCAGTGGACGTTATCGCATGTCGATCCGGCGGATGGCTACGTCGGCGCTGTCGCAGTCTGTGGGCAGATCAGCGAAGTATGCTACTGGGAGTGGATCGCCTGACCATACCTGTTCTTGATAATACTTAATCGTAACCGTGAAGTGACAACACCGGTTGCAGTTGCTGGCGGATCTCGGTAAGCGACTCCTCAATCTCTGGCAACAACCGCAATGGACGTGGGTTAACCAGATGTTCAAAGGAAATCCGGGCAGACGAGCTCAGCTGGAAGAAATCCAATATCTTGCCGATGACGCGCGCGGGCGTCTGGCACAGTTTCTCATAATTGATCGCAATAAAGTCGTCTGTGGACAGCTTTTGAATTTGCTTTTTGTAATACCGGGCTGCGTAGTCGCTGTAGCCGGTCAACAGCCGCAATCCCAATTTTAATCGTTTCGAAAAGATCAACCGGGCGAGTGAGAGCTGGAACGGGTGGTCGAATAAGCGACTATAACCAGGCGCCAGGAGCGCCGTGTAAGGGTTCTTACGATGTAACGCCGAACGCATGGCCTTGATCTTAGAATTGATCACGGAAATTGGGTTGCGGTGGATAAAGATAAATTTTGCCTGAGGAAAGGCGGATTTTAAAAATGAAAAATTTGGATAATCCCATGGGTTTTTGAGCAGCAGTGGTTTTTGGCTCTCGCTGGTGTATTGAACTTTTTGGGCCAATCTGACCAGGTTGTCTTGATTGCGTGGATTTAATCTCGGTAGATACCAAAATGGAGCCTTCTCCCATAAGATATAGCCGTATTCTTCCGGTAGATCTGGGGTGACTTTCACCCGGTCGAAAATCCGGTCTGTCAGGTCCGAACTGGATAATTTAGTCTTCAATCGGCGCCTGGCTAAAGGTGTTTCATTAAGGTAGTACTGCTTCAGGATCTCCTGGAAGTGAATGATGTGATAGAAGGACACATAATTAAAGCATTGAGCCCTGGAGAGCAGTTGATACAATAAGGTTGTGCCTGAGCGATGATCCCCTAATATGAAAATTGGGTCAAATTGGGTGTCCTCGATCAGGTTCAACCAGGGCGTGTCGGGTTCTGGATTAAAAATCATAGGATTGTATCTTTAACCTTTCTGTAGGAGGATTTATGGAAGACAACGCGCGGAATGATGTCCGAAAATTACTTAAAACCTTCGGTATTCAGGCGGATCAAGCGATCATGGCGCAATTGGAGAAGATCTCAAACGATCAGTCGTTGCGTGTTCGCATCATCTTAGAAGATCAAACCGATTATGCGGATTCTTCCTGGGCTGATCCCCTGCATCTGGAGATTGAGGGAGAGATTCGACGTTAGCTACGGTTTAGGGTTGGCTTGTTCCCTATCGGTCACTATTGTTGAGAGATGCATTCATCCGGATTTCTTCCGTCAGATTGATTCCGGAGATCGATTCGGTATAGATTGTTTTCAATGACAATGCAGTAATCGTTTGTTAAAGTAGATGCTGCATAGAATTCTTCGTTAAGCGAGGCTAAATAGACCGGGCGCGTCGGCAAAGCTGCCGCGATTTTTTCATGCACGAACCTTGGGTTGAAATCGAAAGGGTCAGTGCTCGGCCACCCAGCCACTTCCACGTCAGGTCGCATGGCCTCGATCGCTTGAAAATAGCGCAGCACATAGTATTCATCCGTATCAGTATACCATTCGGCTATGACGACCGAGTCTTTGGGTAGATTTTTTAAAGTTTCCCTGCCGAACTTATCTGCAGTGTAGTCTCCTCGCCGGTTCGGGTTAGCGTAGAAATCCAATCCGTCCCGGATGCCCGCACCAATGCCGACCTGGGGGATACCGAGGGAGCCATCTTCGAACCCCACCCGGAGAGCTAACCCTGAGATAGATTGATACAAGCAGGGCATCAGCAAGGCAAAACCTGTTATCGCGCTAAGCAAAACCGCCTTTCTCTTACCCGGGAGAGTTTCCATGACTCGTTCTAAACCAAGCGCGATGGCAAACCCCCAAAATACATAGGAAGTCAGAAAGAAGGCAAACTGGTCGGCGACCCGGTAGAAAATCCCGAAAAGTGCGTAGACGATGAAAA
>CAYNWK010000300.1:0-3313 GCA_964400875.1 uncultured Anaerolineaceae bacterium
TTGAGCGCATTTTGCACCAGCTCGTCTTCCTGAAAGCTGGTCAGGGCGAGGATTTGAATGTCCGGGTGCTGCTTTTTGATCGCCTCGGTGGCCGCCACGCCGTCCATGACCGGCATCATCAAGTCCATCAGAATGACGTCCGGCTTGAGCAGGCCGGCGCGGACCACGGCCTGTTCACCGTTTTCGGCCTCGCCCACCAGTTCCAGGTCGGCGTGGACGCTGAGAAAGGCGCTCAAGCCCGAGCGTACGACGGCATGGTCATCGACGAGCATAATGCGGATTTTTTCTTCGCTCATAAGGTCTCCAGGTGCGAATTGCTCAAAGCCCGACAGGTTCTAGATGCCGGCGTCGCCATAGTACGCCTCGGGGTTCAAAGGATGGTCTTTCCAGACGATGGAAATTTGCGTGCCCGCGCCAGGCTCGCTGTAGAGGTTGAATCTCGCGCCGAGCGCCTCGGCGCGCTCGCGCATGATTTTCAGCCCCAAATGATCGGCCGTGACCGTGCCGGGGTCGAAACCGGCGCCGTCGTCGGCGATGGTCAGCCGCACGGGGTCCTCCAGCCGCAGGGTAACGAAAGCCTGCCGGGCTTTGGCGTGCTTGACGATGTTGTTCAAGGCCTCCTGGGCGATGCGGTAGAGCCCGACCTGCACGTCGGGAGGCAGTTGGCAATCCCCTTGGGCGCTGAGCTGGATGTCGAGGCGGCCGCGCCCGATCATGGCCTCGGTCAGCTGGCGCAGCAGCGCCGGCAGCGGCACTTCCACCTGGGCGTTGGGGCGTAGCTCCACCAGCAAAGTGCGCATTTCAGCCAGCGCGCCGCGAGTCAGCTGGCGGAGTTCTTCCAGGCGGCGTTTCCCTTCGGTGGGGTCCATCTCCCAGATGTCGGGCAGGACGTCGGCGATCAGGGTGGTCGAGAACAGGGTCTGCGTCACGGCGTCGTGCAGGTCGCGCGCCAGGCGGGTACGCTCGGCGATCACGGCATTGCGGGCGGCCGTTTCGCGCAGGCGCTCGTTGACCAGGTTCAATTCCTCGGTACGCTCGGCGATGCGTTTTTCGAGCAGCCGACGGTATTCGGCTTCCTGGGCAGCCAGCCTTTCGGCGGCGCGTTTCTCTTCGGTGATCTCTTCGATCATGCCGACGATGTAGAGCGGTTTGTCGTCATCGCCGCGCACCAGGGCAAAATTGATCCGCCCCCAGAACAGGCTGCCGTCCTTGCGCAGGTAGCGTTTTTCGATCAAATACTGGTCGCGCACCCCGGTGACCAGCTCGATGAAAAGCTCGCGATCGAGCGTGCGGTCTTCTTCGAAAACCATCCCCGAGGGGTCCATCCCGGCCATCTCCTCCGCAGAGTAGCCGGTGATGCGCGTTACAGTCGGGTTGATCTGGACGATATGCCGGTCGAGGGTCATCAAGGCTACGCCTACCGCCGTATTATCGAACATGGCGCGGAAACGAGCGTCGGACTCGCGCAGTTCGGCTTCGACGCGCTTCTGCTCGTCGAAGGCGGCCGCCAGGCGGATGTTCTGCGCGCGCACCGCCCGCACGCGCCACTGGTAGCCTACGAGGAGCAGCAGGGCCAATCCCAGGGAAACGGCCAGCCAGAACTGCCAGCTCTGCCAGAAGGGCGGTAAGGCGGCGAACAAGGCATCTTTATACCCAAGCCCGCGCGCCGGCGCGAGAAAATCCGCGCGCGTCCAGGCGAACGCCGGCAGGGTGAGCAGGGAGGGGTGCAGTCTGCACATACCGCTAATTTTACAGGATGCCAGCAAAAATTGCGATCGCAACTACGCAAACCGCCACTCGCCTACCACGTTTTTACCCAGGGTAGGCTCAGGTCGTATTCCGCGAATCCCAGCGAGGCATACAGCGCGCCGGCGGCTTCCGAGTACGAGCTGACCACCGAGAGGGTCGCCCCCAGCCGGGCAGCGCGGCGCAGTCCCTCGACCATGACGGCCTTGCCCAGGCCCCTGCGCTGGTGATCGGGATGCGTACCGACCGGTTCGAAGGCGGCCGTGCGGGTCGCGTCGTCAAACCAGAGCGTGGAGAAAGCGGCCAGCTCGCCGTCCGGGGCGATGGCTACCAGGTCGAGGTCGCGGCGGTAGAGCGGGGCGCGCTGCACGTTGCGGTACCATTCCCAGCCCTCGTATTTTTCATCCGGCTCGTTGGGGTGAAATGCCTTCCAGGATAGCCAGCTGCGGGCGGGCAATTCGCATTCGCCGCCCAGGGCGCGGATGGTGTAACCGGCAGGCGGGTGGATGGCGGGGAGGGGCACCTCCATCGGGCGGCGGCGCTGGTATTCCGGGCCGCCTTTTACAGAGTAGCTGCGCCGCGCCAGCAGATCTTGCTGCATATTCGCGTTCTCGTGGGTCCAAAGGGTCAGGCGCTGGCTCCCGTCCGCCTGCTTGACGGCAAACTGGGTTTCCGCAACCGAGATCATCTCCACGATCAATTCCGGCGAGCGGAAGGCGGGATGTATCTGTAAAAAGGCTTCGCCCGGCGCCTCCGGGTGCAGCAGCGCCGCCAGGCGCCCCTCAATGGTTTCCCAGAGGAAAACGGCAGCTTCCAGTTCGAACCGGAAGAGGTTTTCGTTGACGTGCCAGCGCCAGTAGTCCCAGCGGTAGAGCGGCCAGCAAATTTCGCGGCGCTCGTTCAGCAGATAGACCTCGCGCAGAAACTGGCGGATGGTCCAGTAATCATCTTCACGGCGGTACTTTCGCGATCGCAATTTCATATTTTGCCTCTCTCCATTCAATCTTACTCCGGGAGGGACAAAAACTCCCCCGCCGAGGGGGGAGTTGCGCTTAGCCGACAGGCTAAGTTTCAAACTGGTCAAGTGGACAGGCTGGGGAGCGCTGGAACTGGATTTACCCGCGCACCAGCAGGTAGTGAGTTACCGCATTCACCACGTTGAGCCCAGCCAGGATGGCGACGGCGATGATCGCTTGCTGGTCGTTCTGGATGTAGGGCAGTTTCCAGCCAACGAAGACCGCCAGGGTGATCAGCAGGATCAGGCCGCCAAGCAGATAGCCGATAAACGAGAGCGGGTTCAGCCACTGACCGGTGGCGGCGACCCGCCCGATACCGCCCTGGGCGCAGATCGCCATGCCCAGCAAGACGATGATCGCCAGGTCAATTTTGGGATTAGAAAGCAGGGGCAGGCTGATGCCTTTCAGGGCCAGGAAGATGACGGCGGCTGCCAGCAGGCCCAAAATCACGATGGTGGGGTTGATGACGGCGACGGCAGGTTCGGACAGCGTTTTCGTGACGGCTCTCCCCGCTAAAGCGGGGGAGCATCTTGGGAAACGCTCGCCGCAAC
>CAYNWK010000301.1:0-3292 GCA_964400875.1 uncultured Anaerolineaceae bacterium
TCCCTACAGCGTCGTACTTTTTGACGAGATCGAGAAGGCGCATCCCGAAGTTTTCAATATCCTGCTGCAGCTGCTCGACGATGGCCGCTTGACCGACGGGCAGGGCCGCACGGTGGACTTCCGCAACTGCGTGGTGATCATGACCAGCAACCTGGGCAACCAGCTCTGGGAGGGCGGCCGCGAGGTGACCCGCGAGGAGATCGTCAAGGTCCTGCAAGGCCATTTCCGGCCCGAGTTCCTCAACCGCATCGACGAGATCGTCATCTTCCACCGTTTGGACCGCGAACATCTCGCCGCCATCGTAGACATCCAGCTGCGCCGTGTGGCCGAACTGCTGGCCGAGCGTGGTTTCACCCTGGAGGTCAGTGAGGCTGCCCGTGAGTACCTGGCCGACGTGGGCTACGACCCCGACTTCGGTGCCCGCCCGCTCAAGCGCGCCATCCAGCGTGAGCTGCAGGACCCGCTGGCGCTGCAGCTGCTCAGCGGCGAGTTCCACGAGGGCGAGGGCATTCGCGTGGACCGCGATCCCCAGGACGGGCTGACTTTCACCCCCCTGGCCCGCGCCGAAGTGGTGGCTGACGGAAACTAGTGCGGTTGGGCGTAAATAACCCTGCGTTTCAGGAGGCCGCCGCCCAACCGCTTAAAGTGCTCGGCGAAGGAAGCCATAACCATAGGTTTATTTCCACCGCCGATCACCAGGGATTTCCCCTATTGCTCCCCGATTGGGATTAAAGTAGGATTAAATGGGGTGTATGGTTCGCCCATACACCCCATTTCACTTTAGAATAGTCCTTGCGTGGGAGCGCAGCGGCCGCAGCAATCTACCAAAATTCCTTACCTGGAGACTTGCCTGTAACAAATTTATTTCAAAAGGAGGCTATTATCTATGATTAGTATACGCAAGACTTTCCACATTGCCTATGACGAGGCTCTCGAACAGTGGATCCTGACCTACACTGCCGCCGATCAGCCTTTCAGCGCCCATACCACTAAGGATGACGCCGTCCAGGCCGGGCGTGAGCTGGCGAACAACCAGCAGCCTTCTCAGCTGATCATCCACAAAATGGACGGCAGCGTGCAGACCGAGTACAACTACGGCGAGGAGCCTTACCAGGCCGAAATGTGATCCACCCCTTTAAAGAAAACTGTGGGTGTTTTGGCAGGCGCAGCCTGCCAAAACACCCATTACTCTTTTAATCCCCTATAATTGACCCGGATAAATCTATGCAATCAAAACCGTTGCTCGATAAACTGCAAGACCTGCGCCCGCAGATGGTCGTAGCCCTGGGTGAGCTGGTGCGGCGCGAATCCCCTAGCACCCACAAACCGCTGCTGGATGCCTTAGCCGGCGACCTGGCGGGGCGCTTCGCAGCCCTCGGAGCCGAGGTGACCCGCCTGGAGGGGCATACCCATGGCGATCACGTTCGAGCGGTCTTCCCGGCAGGTGGCGGCGCGCAGCCGGAGGATGGTAAGCCGGGTCCCGGGCTGCTGCTCTGCCATTACGACACAGTCTGGTCGCCTGGCACGCTTGGGAAGATGCCCTTCCGGGTCGAAGCTAGCCGGGCGTACGGGCCTGGCGCTTTCGATATGAAGGCCAGCATCGTGATGGCCGAATTCGCCATCCATGCTTTGCGCGCTTTGGATCTGCCGCTGCCGCGCCCCCTGGTCGTGCTGCTGACCTCCGACGAAGAGATCGGCAGCCCCTCTTCGCGCGCCGTGATCGAAGCCCACGCCCGTGAGGCGGCCTACGTGCTGGTCATGGAGCCGCCCTCACACAACGGCGCTTTCAAGACTGCCCGCAAAGGCATCGGGCGCTTCACCCTGGAGATCACCGGGCGCGCCTCCCACGCCGGCACCCAGCCCGACCAGGGGGTCAGCGCCAACCACGAGCTGGCCCACCAGATCCTCAACCTGCAGCGCTTGCAGGATCCCGCGGCCGGGACGACCATCAACGTCGGCGTCGTGCGCGGCGGCACGCGCCGCAACGTGGTCCCCGCCCGCGCCGAGGCCGAGCTGGACGTGCGCGCCTGGACTCTCGAGGAGGCCGAGCGTATCCAGCAGGCGGTCATGGACTTGCAGCCGGTCACGCCGGGCGCGCAGATCGAAGTGCGCGGCGGGTTCGTGCGCCCGCCCATGGCCCGCACCCCGGCGGTCGCCGAGCTCTACCGGCGCGCCCGCGCCATCGCCGCCGGGCTCGGCCTGGACCTGGGAGAGGTTTCCACCGGCGGCGGCAGCGATGCTAACTTCACCGCCGCCCTGGGTCTGCCCACCCTGGACGGGTTGGGCGCGGTGGGAGACGGCGCCCACGCCGACCACGAACATGTGCGCGTGGATTTCCTGCCCATCCGCACGGCCCTGCTGGCCGCGCTGCTGCACCGCTTATAAATTTAAGGTTTGCTCCCTTAAAAAGAAAAGGGGTGTTTGGGCGGATGGGACCCGCCCAAACACCCCTGTTTTCGTGAGATTATTCCTGCTCCTCTTCCATCAGTATGCGCCCCTTACGCTTTTCCCAGTCCTCATCGCTCTCCAACGTAACAACCCGGAAGCCCTCGGCGTAAGCCATCTCCTTGCCCTTGCCGCGCTGGGCGGCCCATTCCTTGATGCGTTCTTCCGGGTCCCAGTCTTCCATCTGGCTCTTGTGGGCCCGCAGCGCCTCGATCTTCAGGTCGATGGTGTCGGTGATGTTGACGAAGTGATCGGTCCCGTCCCAGCCGGTGACGAAGACCTTGCGCGGCTTGTGAGCGCTCAGGCCCTCCTCTTCCAGCTCCTGGAACAGGTTGGGCTGCCCGGCAGCCGGGAAGATCGCGTCCAGGGCGGCGGTGGCCGCGGCGCGGTGGTCGGGGTGGTTGATGTACGCGTCGCCGGCCCACACGATGGTCGGGTCGCCGCAGATCACCACCTCGGGCCGGAAGCGGCGGATCTCGCGCACCAGCTTCTTGCGCAGTTCGATGGTCGCCTGCAGCATGCCGTCCGGCTCGCGCAGGAAGATCACCTCCTCGGCGCCGATGATCTCGGCCGCGGCGCGCTGCTCGGCCTCGCGGATTTCGATCGCCTGCTCGTTGGTCATGCCCTGTTTGGCGATGCCCACGTCGCCGCTGGTGCACAGCACGTAGGAAATGCGCGCCCCGGCCTGGGCCCAGCGGGCCAGCGTGCCGGAGCAGGAAAATTCGATATCGTCGGGGTGCGCCACGATCGCCATGGCGCTTTCGGGTACGTAAAAATGGTTCTCGCTCATCTTGTTCCTTGGTTCTCCTTGGATGGGGGTTCTCTGGCGAACTCTTATTGTAGTACG
>CAYNWK010000302.1:0-3280 GCA_964400875.1 uncultured Anaerolineaceae bacterium
GCGCTCAATGCCAGGATGCGGGTGGTCGAACCGGTATCCAGCAGTTTTTCGGCCACCTCGTTGCCGGGGAGCCCGGGCAGCTCCATATCCAGAAGCATGACATCCGGCTCCAGCTCGATCGCCAGGCGCAGCGCTTCTTCTCCGTCGCTGGCTTCACCGATCACCTCGATGCCGACGGCCTTGTCGAGCATATTTCGGATTCCGTTCCGGACGACGGGATGGTCGTCCACCAGCAATACTCTCGTGGGCGACATAGCTCCTCCTGATAGGTGCGGTTAGAGAGAATAAATCGTTTGGCTTGCTATTATTAAGTGTACCGCAAAATCCTAGCTTCTCCGGTGCTGCCGTTGATGGTTCCTGGGAAGTTGCCGTGAGAAGGGCTAGAGGTGGGGGATGGTTTTACCAGATTGGTCGATTGTCGAAATTTCCCGCGGCACACGCACGCAGATACGGGTACCCTCCCCAGGGGTAGATTCCACCGTCAATTCCCCGCCCATAGCTTCCGCCCGTTCGAAAGCACCGACCAGTCCAAGATGACCCTTCCGAGCAAACTCGATCCAGCGATCGGGCAGCTGGAAGCCTTTCCCGTCGTCCTCGATCTCCAAAACCACCTCTTCGGCGTCAAAAGCGAAGCGTACTTGGGCGGTTGAGGCTTCGGCGTGTCGCAGGACGTTGGTGACAGATACCTGGAAGATGCGGAACAAGGCCAGCCGTACGTTCTCTGGTAGATTTTTGCCATCTTCCATTAAATCCAGTTCGATCTCCAACTCGGGGTGTTTGTCCTGAAACTCTTCTGCATAGGAGCGCAGCGCTTTTTCCAGACCAAAGGGAGCCAGCGCAGGAGGACGCAGCTCGACGCTCATCGAGCGCAAACTGTCCACCACACGCTGCACGGTCTGGTCGATCTCTTCGACCGTAGAGTCCGCGCCGTCCAGACTGTCGTTGGATCCCAGGGATTTAATGCTGAAGGTGAGCCCGTACAAATCTTGGACCGGCCCGTCGTGCAGTTCTTGGGCCAGGTGCAGGCGTTCGTTCTCTCGCTCCTCCATCAACCTGCGGTTCAATTCAGCCACTTCGGTTTCCATCTGCCGACGTTCGGTAATGTCTTCGACCATCGCCACTACGTAAAGGGGTTTATTATCGGCGTCCCGAACCAGGGACACCGTCAGGTGGAGCCAGATAATCTGGCCGTTCCTATGCTCGAAGGGTCGTTCGAGCGTGTAAGAATCTATCATCCCCCGGGTTAGTTGTTGGAAGTGGGTAGAATTCGTCGTCACGTTGACCAGCTGGTCGGTTGAAGCCGACAGTTCGGCATATGTTACTTCCTGGCTGTGCCCGAAAATCTCCCGGATCGCCGGGTTGACCGCCAGCAACCGGCCTTCCAAATCGACCAGCTCGATGCCTATACCGGCATTCTCGAAAATGGTGCGGAAACGCGCTTCGCTTTCCTGCAGGGCTAGGTAAGTCTCTCGGCGTCGGGTCAGGTCGCGCACAACTTTGGAGTAGCCGATTAACTTGCCATTTTCATCGTACAGCGGCGTGATGACCACGTTCGCCCACAGGTGCGAGCCGTCTTTACGAACGCGCCAACCTTCCTGCTCAAAACGGCCTAAGTCCCTGGCGTGGGCCAGATTGGTCTCCGGCTGGCCTTTTTTTCTATCTTCGGGGAGATAAAAAATGGAAAAATGCTCCCCCAGGATTTCCTCGGCAGCATAGCCCTTGATCTTTTCAGCGCCAGCGTTCCAGCTGGTGATGTGTCCATCCGGGTCGAGAGAAAAGATGGCGTAATCCTGGACCGATTCGACCAGTAAACGATAGCGTTCTTCGCTGGCCCGCAAGGATTGTTCGGCACGGTTACGTTCGACGACGCGGCCCAGCAGCGTGCCTACGTTTTGCATGATCTCCAGAATATCATCGTTCGGTTCGACCTCGTGTGCAGCGTAGAACTCCATCACGGCGACCGGCTCGTCGGATAAAGACACCGGAAATGCATACGCTGAAGTCAACCCGGCTTCCAGGGCCGTTTGGCCGCGTTGGAAATCCCCGGCCCGGGATAAATCGGTAATCAAGATCGGTTCTTTGCGGGCATATACTCTCCCTATTAAACCTTCCTCCGGGGAAAAACTGGTAGACTCGGTTGCATTTTGGAAAGCTGCATACCTGTCCTTTTTATCCATTGCCCATATGTCAGAGGGGATCAGCAGGTCGGGGGCTTCTTGGTCGATGATATAGACGTGCCCAACGGACCAACCGGTGTATTCGCAAACTTTTAATAACGCGTATTTGAAGGCGCTATCTACGCTGTGAGCCTCATTGGAGGCAGTGGCGATCTCCTTGAGCAGCTGGTTGGCCATGGTTTGCTGGCGTAATTTTTCTTCCGATCGCTTTTGTTTGGTTACATCCAAGGCTAAACCAATGACGCCGGTGATCACGCCGGATTTTTCCCGCATGGGTTCGAAGCGTGCTTCAAAGACCAGGTCATCCGATTCGACGACGACGATCACCGAAGCGCCCTGCAAGGCGCGTTCGTAACTTTCGACAATTTGGGGAAATTTATCTCCATAAACCGAGTGGATCGATCGGCCCGTGAGTTCCTCGGAGTCCGACTCCTGACCGAACAGCAAGTCGCTCAAACCCTTGCCCAGCGATAGTTGGATAACCCCTTCCCTATCGATCGTGAAAAGGATGAGAGGCGCACCAGAAACCGCCGCGCTGAGCAGCGCTTCTCGGGCCCGCAGCGCTTCCTGGGAGGCAACCCGCTCGGTGATGTCCTGACCGGTGCCAATCATACGAATTGCTTCACCCTGGTGGTTACGCTGAACCTCGCCACGCGCCAGCAGGTAGCGCTCCTCGCCTTTGGGTCTTATGATGCGGTGTTCGAATACGAACGAGGAGAGGTCTTGGGAGGCTTCAGTGATGATCTGTTGGGTGTGCTGGCGATCTTGGGGATGGACGCGGGCTAGGAACCCTTCAAAGCTGGCTTCGAACTCCTCCGGACTGAGCCCGTAAATGTTGTAGAGCTCCTCCGACCAGGTCACCGTGTTGGAGGGTATATCCCAGATCCAGGTGCCCAGGTGGGCGAGGCGCTCGATTTCGCTGATATCGCGCTGCAAGCGCTGGGTGCGCTGTTCCAAACGGACACGGTCGCTGACGTCCTCTCCAACCAGGATGATCTGGGCGAGAGCGCCTTGCTCGTCATAGGTGGGTTGGGCGTGCATGGCGAGGATGATTTCCTGGCCGTCTTTGCCGTTGATGGTGACGGTGAATTCAAAAATTTCGC
>CAYNWK010000303.1:0-3264 GCA_964400875.1 uncultured Anaerolineaceae bacterium
ATTATCCTGCCCATGTGTTTCAATTCGTCATCCCATCTTAATTGGACACTCCCCAACCGCTTTTGGGTGATAAAACCGAAAGATTCAATCAACGCCAACCTGAAATTCTTACCCGGGCTTCTCACCTTTCCAATAGATTATCAAACTCCTCCAGCAGATCGAGCAGGTGGGCGCTTTTGTCCCATCCGGCCAATTGTTGTCTGGCGGCCGGAGCGATCTCGCTGCTTTTAGGCAGCTGTTCATAGTTTCCGACTATCTCCCTGACCTGCGGAAGGAAGACGAACTGGAGCCACTGGGAAAAGGCCATCGAATCCTTGGCGTATGGCAAGGCGTAATTGAAAGATTCTTTTGAGGGCGGTTCTTCTGACCACAAACCGATCCGGCGCATCTCGGCCTCTATCAAGCCCACCTGAGCGAGCACGATCTCATCTTGTTCGGGCATATGTTGCTCCTTCGGGATGCCGTAGAGTTACGCCATCTTGTCCAAGAATTCTATTACAGCGCGGTTGAAAGCTCCAGGTTGTTCCAGATTCGGCATGTGCCCCGCTCCGGGGATCGCTTCCGACCTCGCCTGGGGAATCGCAGCCGCCATCTCCTCCGCTGCCTCCAAGGGGATGATCTGGTCGTCCTCGCCATGAACGATCAGGGCAGGAACTCGAACGTCTGGCAGGCCCGGCCTCGCATCGGTCCGCTCTTTCATCCCCAGCGCTGCGCCTACGATGCCCTCTACGCTGGTAGGGCCCATCAACTCGGCCACACGCGCGACCAGCTCAGGCCGGTCTTCATAGCTCTGGGGAGCGAGTAATTTGGACAGCATCCCCTGCGTGATTGCTGCTGCGCCTTCTGCCCGGGCTTTCTCCGCAGTCTGATCGCGGGCAGCCTTGCCCTCCGGCGTGTCCGCGGAGGCGCGCGTCGACACCAGTATCAGCCCGCCGAGCCGTTCGGGATAGTGTCTTTGGAAAGCCAGAGCTACATAGCCGCCCATGGAATGCCCGCACACCACAACCGGCTCCGTGATCGCCAACGCATCTAATAAAGCCTTGCAATCTTCAGCCAGGCGTTCCATGGTGTAGACGCCGGGGGGCGATCCTGAAGTTCCGTGGCCGCGCAGGTCGGGCGCGACCATGCGGACGTGATCGGCCAACGCTTCCAGTTGCGGATCCCACATGTGGTGATTCAGTGGAAATCCATGAATCAACAACAAAGGGATATTACGGCCGCGATCTTCATAAGCCAGGTTGAAATCCTCAAATCGGACGAACATAGCGCCTCCTCAAACAGGCATCTGTAGTAAGAAAGAGGATGAGGTGTTTGGGGAGCTTCGTTCACCTAAACACCCCCCAAGTTCCCCGCAAAATAAAGTATTCTTAAGTTTTAGGATTAGTTAAAGACTACCGCGGCGAATTCCTCCATCGCTGTGAGATGTTCCTTTGGAGACCTGAACCCGCAGCGCATCGTATTAAGCGAGATGTGCGTGGCGCCGGCGGCTTGCCAGTCTTCCATTGCCTTGTCGAGAGCGTAGAGGTTACCCGCCTCATAAGTCAGGCGCGCTTCGATGCCGAAGTTCTCCCTTTCCCGGCCGGCCGCCTCCAAGTAAGAGTAGAGCTTCTCCAGGGCGGGCGCCGCTGACGACGCGGTGCGGTAGTTTGGCATCCACCCATCGCCCAGTCGCGCCGTGCGGCGGAGCACCGGCTCAGCGTGACCGCCGAACCATACCGGGATCGGCTGCTGCACTGGAGGCGGATTTATCCCGGCGTCCGGGATATTGTGCCAGCGGCCTTCGGATTTCACCAGGGGCTGAGTCCACAAGCGTCTCAACAGATCGACCTGTTCCTCGATCCGCCGGCCGCGCGTGCTGAAATCCTCGCCCAGGGCAACATACTCGACTTCGTTCCACCCCAGCCCGACCCCTAAGCGTGTGCGCCCATTGGAGAGCACGTCCAGGGTCGCGGCTTGTTTGGCGACCAGCGCCGTCTGGCGCTGCGGTAAGATGAGGATGCCCGTGGTGAACTCGATTCGTTGGGTGACGCCGGCCATAAAGCTGAACAGCGCCAGGGGCTCCATAAAAGGGTCGCGATAGGTATACGGCCCCTTCCAACCGCTTGGGCGGTCCGGGTTGGCGCCAAGGACGTGGTCGTAGGCCAGGATATGCGTATAGCCCAATTCCTCAGCCGTCTGGGCATAATCGCGAATAGCCTGCGGATCATTCCCGAATTCGGTTTGCGGGTAAACCAGGCCGATCTTCATGGGTACAATTTGCCGCCTTAGCTCAACGCGCTAGTTCTGTTTTTTTTCAACCAGTTATGAATTTGCTCGCGGTGTTCGGCTTCGTGCTTGTAGCTGTCCTCGGCGATCCAGTGCCACAATGGCTGGTCGTCCGACCAGGGGAATCTCCGGGAATCGGTCAGTTCGCTTTCGGAGAGGTCGTTCACCCGCCGGATGGTCTGGCGGCGTACGCCTTCATAGTCATTCAGCACCGCTTCCAACGGGCGCTCTTTATTTTGCTGGTACCACTTCTCGTTGCGCTCATCCACGGTGGCAGCTTGGAAATGGACCGTCGTTGGTCGGCGGCCCTGCTTCGCCTGCCAGAGCAGTTTTACCAGTTCAGCCTCCCACATGGTGATGTGGGCAAGCAGATCCTTGATGGACCAATCGTCGATCACCCCGGTCTGTTCCAACGTCTCATCGGAGAGCTCTTCCAGGAGATCTTCGAAGCGTTGGTGCTCGTTTTCCAAAGCCTCTATCAGCTCTGCCTTATTCATCTGCCGACTCATCTTCCAAGGTGAAGCCGATCTTCAAGGTGACCTGCCAATGAGCAACCTGGTCCCCTTCGATATATCCGCGCGTCTCGACGACTTCGAACCAACGCATGTTACGGATTGTTTCCCCTGCTTTGGCGATAGCGTTGCGGATAGACGCCTCCATGTTGTTGGTGGAAGAACCGGTCAATTCGATGTTCTTGTAGGTGTGCTCGCTCATCTTTCCTCCTTAAACCCCAGATATCCCCGAATTGGTTTCGCTGGGTAATTGTAGCATGAATGAAACGCAAGTAATCTTGTGAGCGATGGTTCAGGCAGGGCGATTGCATCTGCCTTGTGACCGCAGTCGCCGTCAAGGAATTTGCGGGTTTAGAGTTGAGAGTAGCGCGCAGCCCCACTCTCAATCCCAAATATCCTTCACGATTGGAGGCTAATTGTCTAAGCGCGATTGCCCTAATGGTTCAGCCCGGGAGGAGGACTATATTCGCAGAAATATTCTCTGATC
>CAYNWK010000304.1:0-3248 GCA_964400875.1 uncultured Anaerolineaceae bacterium
CAGCAGATATAGCTGGTGTCCGTGTGGGCGACCAGATCCTGGCAATAAATAACAAAACGATCAATTCTTTACGCAGCGAGCCACGCTACCGACCTGGGATCAAAGTTGGGGACACCGTCCGCTATGAATTCGAGCGACAATCCGAGCACATCGAATTATTCTTGAGGATTGGCAGTTATTTCGATAACCTGCCGCTTCTGGGGTCTTATCTTGGGGTTCAAATTCTATCGTTTGGATTGTGGATAATTGGGCTGATGCTGACGCTCTTTCCTTCACACGACGATGTGCGCGCCCGATTACTTAGCCTCGGCTTTTTGTTGGCTGGCCTGACTGCTGCCGTGGGAGGCGCGAGTGGGTGGAACAGCTTTTGGGGAGCCAACACGATCCAGAAGATGTTATTAAGCCTCGTCGCCCCAGTCATTGTAGCAGCCCACCTTACCTTCCCAGCGATTAGCCTCCCCAGATACCGAAAAAGCATCATTTACTTGGTTTTCATACTGGCTGTTTTGCTATCGACGATGGTAGCTATCGTTGATTTGGTCCTAAAGCCACTTGGTTATCCGTTCGCTGTCGATTATGGAATTTATCTGCGCCAAATAGTTTTCGTCTTCTTCATATTTTCCTGGCTCGTAGCTGTTTCTCTCCTGATCCGCAATCTATTTCTCTCTCATGATGCCGAAATTCGCAGGCAAACAGGCATTATTGTCTGGGGCATGGTACTGGGTATCGGTCCCTTTTTCGCTTTTACATTATTGCCCTATTTTCTCTTTGGGCAGGAATATCTGGCTGGCTCTTATACCATCCTTTTTCTTCTCCTTCTACCTCTGGCTTATGCCTATGTGATCTTCCAGCGAAAGCTATTGAGGGTTGATTTCATAATTAACCGTATCGTTGTATGGTTCACGCTGATCTTGCTGATTCTGATTGCTTCCATACTGATGTTCGGTGGGCTTGTGCTTTTATTTAATTTACCTTCACAGATCCCGATCTTTGGAGGTGTTGTCGCTGTTCTGATTGCTTTGTCCTTTGCCAGTTTATCCAAGGTTGTCCAGGTACAGGTGGATCGGGTCTTATATGGCAGCCATTATGATTTTGTGACGGTAACCTCTAACCTGTCCAGTCAGTTGGCCCAGCCTTTGGATCGGCACAAATTGATAGAATTACTCACCCGGGACTTACCTCAACAGATGGGTATTCAGCGGGCTGCCTTGTTTTTAACTGATGATAACAGTATGGAGTTGGAAGGAACAACCGAAAACCAAAATACTTATCAACTGATTGACGAATTAAGCCGGGCATTGTTGAAGTATCGCTATCCAGCCAGGAGGGGGCAACTGTGGGGTGTGCTCTCGTCAAATTCCCAAGATCGCCTGAAAGAATTCGAATGGGGCCAGGTTTACGCACCATTAATCACCGAGAGTAAGCTGCAAGGTATTCTGATTCTTGGCCGGCGCGCAAGTGGGGATGTTTATAGCGATCAGGATCTACATATCATCGCCACGGTTGCCGAACAAGGCGCGCTTGCGGCAACCAATCTTATATTGGTTGAAAGGCTGCGTGGCTTAGCGCAAAGGTTAGTCCGGTCTGAAGAAGAACAGCGCAAGCGGCTAGCCAGCGATTTGCACGACACCGTTCTCCAGGAGCTTTTCTATATCAAGCATGGCCTGCACAAGAATCCCAACAATCCTGAGCTGTTGGATTTTCTGGAAGGACTCATCCAAAACTTACGTGGATTGATTAAGGCACAACGTCCACCCCTGCTCGATCAAGGATTGCCCTTGGCGTTGCGGGGGCTGGTTGAAGACCTACAGGAAAGAACAGCCTCGTCGACTAAAATTGGCTGGCAAAGTAACCTAAATGAAATCCTGCCTCTCAGCGATGAACAGGCAACCTCGATATTTAGAATCGCTCAGGAAGCTTTGAACAACGCTGTCAAGCATGCCCACGCCCGTTGCATTGATGTAAAACTCGAAACCGCTTCTCATGATTCAATTCAACTCCAGGTCAAGGATGATGGTATTGGTGCACCTGATATAGCTCGTAATGGTAAATTGGATCAAGGCCACTTTGGGTTGGTATTAATGCAAGAACGGGCAGCGATGATCGGTGCAGAACTTAAGATCCACAGTCATCTCGGGGAGGGAACTACTATCGTCTTGGTGGTCAAGCTATGAGTCTCCAAAGGCAGCCCGCAATCCGAGTGTCTAAACTGGTCAAAAACTACATATCTGACAAACCGAATGCTGTGGATGACATTTCTTTCGAGATCGAACCCGGAACAGTCTTTGGATTACTGGGTCCGAACGGAGCCGGCAAGACCACGACAATCAAAATGATTTTGGGGCTGGTGTTGCCAACTAGAGGGGTTATACAACTGGCCGGATATGACGTCTCCAAAGAGAGAAATAAAGCCCTTCGGAACGCCGGGGCGATTCTGGAAGGTTCGCGTAACGTTTATTGGAGGCTTACGGCGCGCGCCAACCTAGAATATTTCGGGGCGCTACGTGGCATGCGAGGAAAGCCCCTCGCCAGTCGAATTACCGAAGTACTTGAACTAGTTGAACTGACTGACCGGGCTAATGAGGAAGTACGATATCTCTCACGGGGAATGCAGCAGAAAGTAGCCCTGGCGACTGCCATACTTCATGAGCCGGAAGTGTTGCTGCTGGACGAACCGACCCTGGGATTGGATGTACAGGCTTCGCGGACGATTGAGCGCGCCATCCGGCAGCTTGTCGAAAAGCAGAGCAAGACTGTAGTATTAACCACCCATCAAATGAGCTTGGCGGAGCGCATGTGCGATCGTATCTTCGTCATTCATAAGGGAAAGAAAGTCGAAGAAGGGTTGACTAGTGAAGTGCTTGCCAGATTCGGCGGGCAGCATGAAACGATGGAGATCCAATTGTCCGCCATCGTTCGCCAAGATGTTCTGGAGCAGTTAAAAAACAGCTTTCCAGGTCTGGGCGCAACTATTGAAGGAGATAAGACGGTCCTTGTCTGGATGGACAGCGGATCACAGAAAGAGTTTCTAAACTTGTTGAACCAGCTGGATAAAAGCGGCTTTGTGATCCAGAGGGCCGGCCGGCGCGCTGCTACCCTAGAAGAGGTTTTCCTCCAACTGACCTCTTAAAGAAGAGTCTCTGTCGAATGAACATTGCTATTCTCGGGGCCGAATTCCGCCGCACAGCACGCTTTGCCCGGTCTTACTGGCTGGAATATACTTCAGATCTGATGCTCTACACGGTGGG
>CAYNWK010000305.1:0-3234 GCA_964400875.1 uncultured Anaerolineaceae bacterium
GCCATCGCCTATTCAGCATACGCGGTCCGGGCTGGGATAAAAGTTTGGGCTTTTCTCACCAGCCTCGTGCCTGCCGAGAAAATGCGTGAAGTTGCCCTATACGGCACGCAGGTTGTTAAAGTGACGGGTTCCTACGATCAGGCTAAACAAGTGGCTGCTGAGTTTGCCCACCAGCGAGGTCTTTATCTGGAACTTGGCGCGCGCTCGATTCCCTCCGTTGAAGCGATGAAAACCATCGCATTTGAGATCAGCGAGCAATTGACCGGAATGCCAAGCATATCTCCACCAACCGAAAATCATTCAAATAACGGCCACAAGCCAATGGCGACTTGGCGAACCCCGGATTGGTATATCCAGGCTGTGAGTGGCGGGCTGGGGCCGCTAGGCGTCTTTAAAGGATTTTCCGAATTGTTCGCAATGGGACTGACCAACCGGTTACCTGCGATGGCCAGCATCCAAACTGAAGGCTGCTCCCCCATGGTCAAGGCCTGGAAGAATGGTCGTTCAACCGCAGAGCCGGTGCAATCCCCTCGAACTCACATCGCGACGCTATCCACCGGCGATCCAGGACGCACTTACTCGCTGCTTTTCGAGCGAACAAGGAAAAATAAACGGACAATCTTTGAAAGCGTCACCGATGAGGAAAGCTACCGGGCTATGCATATCCTTGCGAAGATGGAAGGGATCTCGGTTGAACCTGCCGCTGCAGTCGCCTTCGCCGGATTAATCAAGATGGTCCGCGCCGGATTGGTCAAACCGAGCGACGTCATCGTGATCAACTGCACAGGCCATACGATGCCGATTGAAGGCACGATCCTCGGCGAAGGCTGGTCCCGCAACCTTGATTTATCATCACCTCAACCCACCCAAGAGACTCCTCAGGAAGGCTTGCTCGCAGCGCTGAGCCAGCTCAGTGTAGAACGTTTCCCACAAATTGCTATTGTTGACGATAGTGCGGATGCCCGACGGTTAGTCAGGCGAATTCTGCAAGCGCACGGCGATTACACGATCTTCGAAGCGAATAATGGGCAAGAAGCGATCGAGTTAGCGAAGCGCGAACGGCTTGATCTGATCATCTTAGATCTGATGATGCCGGAAGTGGATGGTTTCTCCGTACTGGACACGCTTAAAGAATATCCTAAAACTGCCACGGTTCCGGTGATCGTGGTTACCGCCAAGGAGCTGACCCCACAAGAAAAAGAGCATTTGAAAGGACGTATCTACTCACTCATGCAGAAGGGAGAATTTCTAAGCGACGAGCTACTCGCAGAGGTCCGCACGATAGTTGATTGAACCAGCGCCTGATTAAAGATTAATTCTCACTTCCATGTCGATGAAAGATACCCCAGCTTCTCCCTTCCTGCATTGGTTGTCCAACCTTTCCGTTCGTCTTCCCAAGAGGACAGCTACCAGGTTGAAGAACCCGCAAACGGCGGGCATAACTGCGGCCCTGGCTTCAGCGGCTTTTATGGGAATGACGCCTATCTTTGGCAAACAGGCAATCCTGGCCGGGCTGCCTCCGTTAGCCGTTGTGGCTTTACGGACGATGTTCGCCGCCGGGTTCCTCTTGATTGTAATGGCGATCTTTTACCGGCCCTATTTGTATATCTACCCTGCCGGTATGCTAGGCTGTCTGCTGGCAGGACTGGTGAACGGACTCGGCTCCTTGTTTTACTACAGTGCATTAAGCAGGATAGACGCAAGTATTGGCCAGTTGCTGTACTTGCTTTATCCTTTATTCCTGGTTTTCTGGTTGACGTTGGATCGTCAGAAACCGAATCGATTAACGCTGTTTCGATTGCTAATCGCCTTACCGGCAATCTATTTGCTGACCCATACAGGCCAGGGAAAGAGCGATCTGATCGGTTTCGGGCTAATGTTAGCTGCCTCGGCGCTTTACGCCCTGCATTTACCGATCAATCAACGAGTGCTGTACGATATGCCGGCTCCGACGGTCACCCTTTATACGCTTCTGGCGATGAGCGCGGTAGTCACCCCGGCGTGGTTACTAACCAAGACTGGTCCACTTCCACTCGATTTGAATGCCTGGTCGCCTCTGATAGGCCTGACGCTGGTGACCTTCTTCTCTCGGTTAACTTTGTTTCTTGGAGTAAAACACCTGGGAGGCATGCAGACCGCACTGTTGGGTCTAAGCGAACTGCTGGTTACGGTGATCTTTGCTCATATGTGGTTGGGAGAGAGGCTGAGTACACTTCAGTGGGTGGGCGCAAGCATCCTGGTATTCAGCTTAGTCCTGGTTGGCTTTGATAAATCTCAGCAGGGAAAACGAACTTCTGGCGGCTTACTGCATTGGCTGCGGCCTCCAGAAACTCCGCAAAACATCTCTAGGCACCAAGAAGATTAACTGCCCACCCCGGGTTTCTCCTCGAAAACATATCCCGTGCCACGCACGCTCTCAATCCAGTTCTTGCCATTGGGGAAATGCGCCAGCTTACGCCGTAAGCGGCTGACCAAAGGCCTGAGAATTTCCGGCGCTTCCCAATCTGTGGTGTCGTAACCCTGTACCAGGAACACCAACTGTCGATGAGTCATGACCCGACCTTGATTCTCCAGCATAACTTCCAGCAATTTACCTTCGGTGGGCGTTAAATTAACTTTGACCTTACCGCGCCAGACTTCACGGCGGGATAAATCGACCATCACGCCATCACTCAAGGAGATCAACCGTTGATCGGTTGGCGCTTGCGTTTCCACTTTTTCAACGTCTTTCAACTGTTGGATTGAAGCTTCCATTTGACTGATGATCAATTGTTTGCGCGTCGACTCTGAGCGCCGGGCAAGCCCGCTGACGACACTATTGAGCAGCTCTTGAGGTTTAACCGGTTTTAATAAGTAGTCATGAACATCATTTTGGATGGCCTTTATAGCAGAGTCAAGAGAGCCGTGCGCTGTCAGGAGAATGACCTGTAGATCCGGATCGATCTCAGAGGCATGCCCAAGGACTGTAACACCATCCATACCCGGCATCTTGATATCCAAGATCATCAAGTCGTAATCATCAGCTTTGAGAGCTTTCAGCGCAGCTTCGCCGCTCCCAGCTGAAGTGACAGTGTAGCTTTCCAGCCTGAGCAACTCAGTCAATGTTCGGCGCATAGCCTCTTCATCGTCGACGACCAAAATCTTCCCCTTCATTGGCTCACTCTCCCATCGGCAACAACAACTGGAAGCCTGCCCCCCCTTTGCGGCTCTCACCCAGGGTGAGCTGGCCCCCAT
>CAYNWK010000306.1:0-1591 GCA_964400875.1 uncultured Anaerolineaceae bacterium
GGCGACGGTAGGTTCGGACAGCATTTTCATGGGAACAGCTCCAATCGTGGGTGGGGGTTGCTCCGATAATAGCTCAAATTGAAACAAATCTCCCCCGCCGAAGGGTGGGTTAATCTTCGCCGAAAGGACAAGCTTCATCCTGGTCAGGTGGACAGGTTGAATCCAGTTAAAACGCCCCTAGGTTGCCCCTGAACTGTGCACTTCTACATTTCCAATTATTGGTATAATGTAAATGTAGATGACCGATATATAAACGTTCCAAGAGTGCTGCCATGATCGAGAAACGGAGCGTGTACAGCAATCTTCAACCCCGCGTTTTTATAGCCTGGCTGTCGGCAGTATTTCTATTGCTTTTGCTGGTGGCCGGGTGTGGTTACCTGTACTATTTTTTTAACTGCATCGATGGATGCGGCCCATACCACAACGTTGGCAGCGCGGCCGACCTGGACGGCGATGGCGACCAGGACGTCGTGCTCTCCAACCTGCGCCACGAAGGCGAAACTATCATCTGGGCCGGCCCCACCTTGTGGATCAACCAGGGCGGGGGCCAATTTGCCCCCCAGAGCGTTAACTCTGGCGGTCCCTTCGCCACCACGGGGGATGTGGACGGCGACGGGCGCGTCGATCTCGTCCAATTAGTTAACGATGGGATAGAGCTCCACCTCAATTACGGTGAGCGAGTTGGTGAGCGCGGCGACTTCGGTTACTCGTATGGGATCCGGTCGCCAGAAACCGGGTTCAAGCCGGGCTATGAGGGGACGGTCCTGCTCGGCGATCTGAACAACGATGGCCGCCTGGACGCCTTCATCGGCGGGTGCTGCAGCGTGCTGACCAGGGAGGACGGCAAACGAATCTACTACCCATCCACCGCGTGGGTGTGGATCAACCGGCTGGAGGAAGACGCGCAAATGATAAGCCAGGGTCAGATAGGCCAAAGCCTGAGCGAGCTGGGCGATCTGCCGATGCGCCCGGCCCTGGGCGACTTGGACGGCGACGGCGACCTGGACGTCTTCGCTGCCATCCAACCGCTCAAGAAGGGCGGGTCCTACATTCCCGCCGACCGGGTTTTGTTGAACGACGGCAGCGGGCACTTTCGCGACTCAGGACAGCGGCTGGCTGCAACCGGCCAGCCCGGCTTTTACCGAGGCGGGGTGTCCGCCTCCCTGCGGGGGCTCCTGCGCCAGTGGACGGACGGAGCCCCTGCTGACCAGGCCGGAAGCACGGCTGTCGCCCTGGGCGATCTAGAAGGCGACGGCGATCTGGACGCTCTGGTGGGCAAGACCGCCGGCGCGGTGGTCTGGATCAACCAGGGAGGCGCGCAGGGCGGACAAGAAGGCGTCTTTGCTCTTTCCGGGCAGCGCATACCCGGGGGCCCGACCGAGGCGGTCTTCCTTGCCGACCTGGACGGCGACGGCGCCCCCGATGCCCTGGTGGCCGGGGCGAATCGGGTCGCGGTCTGGTGGAACGACGGTCAGGCCGGATTCCGCGACTCGGGGCAGCGCCTGGGATATACCGAACGCGACGGACTGGCCATCGCCGATTTCAACGGCGATGGCTACCTTGACGTTTTCTCGAGCGCATATAACTTTGG
>CAYNWK010000306.1:1691-3233 GCA_964400875.1 uncultured Anaerolineaceae bacterium
TGGTGCGAAAAGGCCACGGGTTTTCGCAGGAGGTTTACAAGAAGCCGCGTCCATTCGTCCGTTATTCGCGCTTTTCGTATTTTGAAAGTGTCTGGGCCCGGAAAGTGTTTGACTATACAGAGGTTTTGCTGTGAACCAGGGCCGCGGCAATTAATAACAACGCCAAGACTACCGTCGTTGTCGGACCGGCCGGGATGGCGGGCTTCTTAGCGACCTCGCCACGCACGGCGGCCTCCTTTTTGGCCTGATTTTGTTTGGCTTGCGCCGAAACCCCAAGGGCCATGGCGGCAGGGATTGTAGAACATACAATGCACATCTTTCACCTCCAGAATCAGGGAAGCCAACTCACCGTTCCAATAAACAGATCATTGGTCAGCAGTTCCAGGTTGCTGCCATCGGTGTTCATGACGTACAGGCCACTGGCCCCGATAAAGGCCATTTGGCTGCCGTCAGGTGACAGATCGCCGTTTAAATTTACATCATACAGGCTTGTGAGCCTCTGTGGAGACCCTCCGTTGAGCGGAGTCCAATACCAGTCCGAAGGCACGTTGTGTGCTGACGCAATTTGCAAGCCGAAGAGTTTATCCAACCAGGAACTAGCCGGTTCTGGCTGCGGGTTCACCATGCTGAAGATCAGCTGACTGCCATCCTTCGAAAACAGGTGTGCGTCAACTGGTGGATTGACGCCCGGCTGCATCACGGGCGCCTGATCACTACCGTCAGGGTTTGCCAGGTATAGATCGTTGCTGAAGGTCGCCGGATCAGCATACAGGTAAGCAATCTTGGAGCCGTCGGGCGAGACCGCGGGCCAGAGCCCGTGTTCGACGAGCGTCTCGGTCTGTCCGTTTAGGGTCGCTTTTTCCACATCGTTTTGAAACGCCGGGACCTCGCTGTTTGGATCGATACGGTATAAGTGGGTATAGTAAACGGATTGGCTACCGGCACCCCAGGTTGAGAAGAAGTAAGATTCCTGGGGTTCGCTGCGAGTCAGGAATGGTTGGGGTTGGCTCGTCCCATCGTAGGGCATAAGATACAAATCGGAATAGCCGAATTGAGTCTCGTCGCTGGGAGGGGGCGGCGCGTATGTCAACAAGATTTGTTGGTGATCAGGGGATACCAAAGCAGCCGCCAGCCAGCTGGCATCAGGAGCTTGAAACAAGGTCCTGACCTCACCCGACGCCAGGTCAAGTTCAATCAACCTGTTCCCCGAGGAATTATATTTAACCAGCACTAACCGCCCGACCAAACCATACTGAGCGACATCCGGCATCGATTCTGGTTCTGGCACAGTGGGTTGCTCCGTGGGCTGCTCCACGATCGTGACCGATGGAGGGGCTAAACTTGGCGGCGCTAATACCGGGAGCTGCGTTGCATTGGACGAGCAGGCGGCCAGGCTGAGAAACAGATAAGTTGAGATGAAGATCTTGACTTTATTCATAAAGAAAACCGCAGGAGACCCCTGCCTTCAGGCGGGGCAGGAATGCGGTAGATCTCCTTTCACTATATTGACATCAGTGAGATAATTAGCCTTATGAAACTTAC
>CAYNWK010000307.1:0-3190 GCA_964400875.1 uncultured Anaerolineaceae bacterium
GCTTCGAGCGCGGCCTGAACGCGGTTTTGCCGGCGATGGCCGGGGCGGACGAGCTTTCCGGTATCGGCGAGATGGAAGCTGGGGTGATGAGCTCTTTCGCCCAGATGGTTATCGACGACGAGCTGGCCGCCGGGGTGCGGCGGGCGCGGCGCGGCTTCACTACCGACGAAGGCGCCCTGGCGGTGGAAGTCATTGCCGAAGTTATGCGGGGTGATCGCAACTTCCTGGCGCAGATGCACACCGTCCGGACACTGCGCGCCGGGGAACTGCTGGTTCCTCGCCTGGCGGAGCGCCGCCCCTGGGAGCCCTGGAGGCGGGACGAACGCCGCGGCATGGCAGCGCGCGCCCAGGCCGAGGCTGAGCGGCTGCTGGCAGAGCACGAGGTCGAACCGCTGGATGACGACCAGGAGGCCGAATTGGAGGCGATCATGGGGGACGCGGGTAAAGAGTTGAAGGATTAATACCCAATCTGGAGCAACCCCTCTAAACACCTATTATTTCCAAAGACACAAGTTACTGCGATTGCGCTTATTCGTGAAGAAATTCCTTAACTTGACTGCACAAAGCTTCATTATGTACAATAATTTATGCGTGTTGCATTTTCGACCTCCATTTTATCGGTACTTTAATTCAGGATAACGCATGCTCTCGAGATAGAATTTTTTAGGGGGTAACAATATTCAAATCGCTTTTCCCCCTCGACTTATCGCTTTACATTTTGCCCGGTTAATTTCGTTGAGCGGAGCTCAAAGGAGGTTTGTTGATGAGCCCGCAGATCGAGGTTCATCACAACCTGGCAACCCAGCCAACAACTTTTATCGGTAGAGAAGAAGAGATTGCGGAGATCATTGCTCTTCTAGGTGATTCTAGTTGTCGGTTGCTCAGTATTACTGGTCCAGGGGGAATAGGAAAAACAAGATTAGCAATAGAAATCGCTTTGAGAGTTGCAGATGATTTCAGCGATGGCGCCTATTTCGTCTCCCTCCAATCTGTTAATTCAGTCGATCAAATCCCTCACAGGGTCGCAAACGCTCTTGACCTCCACTTTCACGGTAGAGAACCAAAGCAAGAGATCATCGATTACCTACGAGACAAAAACATATTAATATTGATGGACAATTATGAGCATTTAATATCCGGGGCGGATCTGATCATCGATACCTTATCCAGAACCTCAAAAGTCAAGTTTATCGCTACATCCCGTGAATCTCTGAAGGTGCGAGGAGAACAATTGTATCCTCTACAGGGGATGGAGTATCCAGAAAACCGCCTTAATCTTGACGGACGTGAGTACAACGCGATCAAATTATTCAAGGCACTTGCAAGACGGGGAAATATACATTTCTCGCTGGCAGAGGATCTGGATAGTGTAATCACTATTTGCCAACTCACTGAGGGAATGCCACTGGCGCTCGAACTGGCAGCTGCATGGACACAAACGCTAACCCCAGGTGAGATCGCCGAGAATATTAATGAAGGGATAAGATTTTTAGAAGCCCCAATTCAAGATCTACCTGCGCGTCACAGGAGCATGCAAGCAGTCTTTGATCATTCATGGCGGATGCTCAAACAAAACGAACGCCAGGCGTTCAGGAAGCTTTCGATCTTCAAAGACGGATTTACTTTGGATGCTGCAGAGACGGTAGCGAAGGCCGAGCTAACGACCTTGCAGTCGTTGATCAATCAATCGATAATCCAAAGGGACCAGGCGAACAGGCGATTTCACATGCATGAGCTGGTCAGGAAATACGGTGAGGAGAAACTGTACGATATTCCGGAAGAGAGATCGAGGACTCGAGACCGCTTCATAAGTTATTACGCCAAGTTAGCCGATCGGTTCAATGACATGCTCTTCGCCGAAATCAACATAACCATTGTTGAGAAGGTTAATTTGGAGATTGGTAATATCGACTCTGCAATCCGCTTAAGTCTGCGCAATAGTAATTTCGAATTTTTGGGGAAATACGCCAGATTAATCGCCTATTATTGCCAGGCTCTCGGCTTGCATCAATTTGGAGCTAGGATACTCGAAGGAATAGCGGCTTCGCTCCGGGAGCAGCCTCGCGAATTAAATCGCGACCGAGCGTTGGGTACTGTACTTACCTTCTCGGGTTGGACCATTCACGTTCAGGCTCATAACGACAGAGCTTTACTACTATTGGAAGAGAGCCTGGGCCTGCTAGAAGATCCCGCATCGATCTCCGAGCGGGCTTATACATTAGCCTTCCTCGGGAGAACGAATCGCGCGCTTGGAAGATTCGAGCAATCCAAGAAACTCCTGAACGAAGCCCTGGATAATTTCAAGCAAGTTGATAACAAACAGGGCGTTTGGATGAGCCTCGGGTATCTTGGAGAAACCTCCATCGATCAAGGAGAATACAATCAAGCTGTGCACTATCTCGAGCAGGCGCTGCCGATGTTTAACAAACCGGACAGCATGGGACCCCTTTATATCCTGCCCCTCTTAGGGATAACCCATACCTTGCGCGGAGACGCTCGACAAGCAAAGAGTTATCTCCTCCGAGCATTGCGATCTAACCAGCATGTACAGGATCTGCTGCCGGTTTATTTTACAATGGCTGCTTGTGCTACGTTTCTGGCCGATCAGGGTGAAAACGAAGAAGCAACAGAGTTATTGACCGTCCTGTTCGAACATCCTTTAGGCGATCCAGAAACCCAGAAACGACTCGAACCACTCCTCGACGGTCTAGAATCTCATCTGGATCCAAGTAAGTTTGGGGACGCACGAGCGCGCGCCAGAAAAATCCTGGCATCCTTTCAGCGCGATTCGGTCGCCGAGTCCCTCACCTCGGCTTACTCTCGCAGGTTAATCAATCTCATTGAACACATCCCTATCCCAAAGCAACCTGAAGCTAAGCATTCTCCAAACCTCACCCATCGAGAGATAGAAGTCGTCAGAGTCTTAGCGCGCGGTTTATCTACCCGTGAAGCCGCGAAAGAATTGTTCATTACTGTTGGCACAATGAGAAATCACGTTAAAAACATATACAAAAAGCTCGATGTGCACAACCGCGTGCAGTTAATAGAGCATGCAAAAGAATATCTGAGCCATTAACTTCTAAACCCCCGAATAAATTTCAAGACAAATAGTTTCTAACCTGCCCAAATATATCCTATTTGAGACATGACAGCAATTTTATAAACACCTAGAATTGATAATTATTCGATT
>CAYNWK010000308.1:0-3188 GCA_964400875.1 uncultured Anaerolineaceae bacterium
ACCCACAACCTACTGATTCGAAGTCAGGCGCTCTATCCGTTGAGCTACGGGGGCGAAATATCAAGCTGCCTTGCGTTGCGCTTGATTATACCTTTGATCTCGTTGCGAAAACCGCGAAGCTCATCTATCAGCGGGCGGGTAGGTTGTAATAGTTGTACACGGCGCGTGAGATTTCGGCGACCAAATCCGATGCCGGTTCCCACAACAATTGTTCGGGGTGGTTCAGGAAGACGGCAAGCACGTAGTTGCCACCTGGTGTGTAGATGATACCGGCATCGCCGAGCGTATACATGATACCAAAGTAGGTCACCCAGCCGTGTTTGTGAGCGATGCGAGTGCCTTCAGGAATCCCTGCTGTGAGCAGATCGGGGAGATGATTGCGGGTCAGATAGTTAATCATATCCTGGCATTCGCCTTGATTGAATTCCCCGGGAAAGGCGGCCATTAATGCGCCCCCGCCGGATTGGCTGCACTGGTAGATGTCCCCCAGAAGCATCCCGATATCTGATGGCGTGGTTTGGTTGTAAATGTCCGGATCGGTGTTCACGTCCTGCCGCTGGTTAGCAGGCGTCTCGTAACTGGCCAATAAAGGTGCGCCCAGGAAGAATTCACCGGCCAGGAAAGTGTTCTCCAGCCCTAACGACTGCATATCCGCGGTGACTTCCAAGGGGGCGCGGAAATTGTCGATCTCCCGTTCCATCACCCAATCTGCAGGGTCGTTACCCGAGTCGACGATCATCTTTTCGAGCAGGTTGAGCGTCTCAGCATCCGGGTTTTCGCCAATGCGGCGATAAACGGATACCATAATCGGGATTTTGATAATGCTGGCAGCGGTAAAGGCAACATCCGGGGCGGTAGGCAGGTCTTCTCCCTGCCGGTAAGCGAAATGGATCTCTTGCCCGTTCTGGAGATCCAGGAGATACACGCCAGCCACACCGTCAAACTCTGCGATATCGATGGTTTGTCTCAACAAGATCCCCAGGTTTTCGAATGACGGCCGGGGAGGTTGCGTACGGGCCAGCGGCAGTTCAACCACCCGCCGTGAGGTAGAGTGAAGCGCGTTCTCGATCAGGAGCACCGAACGATCGACGTCCAGTTCGGTGCCTTGCTGGCCTGGCTCGAAGTTTACCGTTCCTACGGCGGGCCTTGCCGGGGTGGGCGGTGAATCGTAACGCGCGGCAACTTCATCTGCCAGGTAGGTTCGCAGGCGATTTTCCGAATAATTCGAACGCAAAGGAATCTCTGCTGGCGGCGCCGTCCGTCCCCAAAGGTAGTTCCAATAATCCAGCCAGAAAGACTGCTGGCTGCGTGCCAGGTCTGCGGCTGCCAGCATGCTTTCCAAATCAAGTTCGAAGCCGATTGCACCAGGTTCGAGGTGGATCAAAGCGTCTCCGTAACGCATCTCGACAGGCACGGTATAAACTTCGAGCAGGCGTTGGGCAGCTTGCTGGCGGTTCAAACCGCCGACCGGGACGCCGGCAATCATCATCCCACTTGGAAAACTGGCGCGGATACGGCTGAAACGGACCAGCTGCAAAGTGGTCAATATGATCGCGCCGAGGATCAAAAACAAGGAAATCCAACGTAAAGCAGAAAAAGAGCTGCGGCTTCGCATAGTCAATAAGGTTGATTAGAATCGTTTGCCAAATTCGACTGGCTAGTATAACATACACAACAATCTATGTTAAAATCATCACTGTGGCACAATTCTGGTTGCTTTTCACATAAAACTGGAACTTCACGGTACATTCGCTTGATAGACATCATGGTTTTTCCGGTTGGAAAAGTGAGTAGAGCATGCTGCCTGACATCCGAAAATGTATCAGCGGTCGAAAGGATTTATCCCAAGACCGCTGTTTTATTTTAACTGTCCCGATCAATAATCGTCGAATAACTTTTCTCACTCCGAGGGTAGATCCATGCTGCGATCCTTCTTAATCTATTTATCAAAGGCTAATTGGGCCCGGCAGATCATCACTCGTTGGGATTTCTCCTGGCGGGCTGCCTCCCGTTTCGTGGCAGGAGAGACGCCCGAATCAGCCCTGGAGGCGATTGGCCGACTGAACGAGAAGGGGATCGATTGTACCTTAGATCATCTGGGTGAACATACAGCCACACCAGAAAATGCAGTCAACGCAACGAATGATATCCTTTTGATCCTGGATGCAATCGATAAAAGCGGTTTGCGGGCGAACGTCTCTATCAAGCTTACCCAGATTGGGCTGGCGTTAGATGAAGAATTGTGCGCCCAAAATCTACAGCGGATCTTGAATTACGCCGAAGATCACCAGAATTTCGTACGCATCGACATGGAAGATTCTCCCTGGCTCGAGAAGACGTTAAGCCTTTATCACCGGATGCGGGAAAACTGCGGTTGCGAAAACGTTGGGATCGTTCTGCAATCCTATATGTACCGCAGCATGGACGATCTGGCCAAGATCCTGGCGAAAGATGGGCGCGTGCGCCTGTGCAAGGGGGCTTACAAAGAACCCCCTGAGATCGCCTTTCCTGAGAAGCAAGATGTTGATGAGAACTACGATCGCCTGGCAAAACAATTGATCGACGGCGCCAAAGCTTCAGGAGCGCCGAAAGTTAGCATGGACGGTAAGATACCACCAATCCCGGCAATTGCTACGCACGACGATCAACGCATTGCCTACGTCAAAGCCTATACAGAGGAAGTGGGCTTGCCTAAAGAGGCAATGGAATTCCAGATGCTTTTTGGAATACGGCGTGAACTTCAAGAACAGTTGGCTTCGCAAGGGTATCCGGTGCGCGTTTACGTCCCCTACGGAACGGAATGGTATCCTTATTTTACCCGTCGCCTGGCCGAGCGGCCTGCTAACCTGTGGTTCTTTTTATCCAACCTTTTTAAGCGATAATAACGGGCTTCGGTTCGTTAGAAATTTTCCGTCCAGTTTGAATCGTAAGTGGGGTATTTGGCTTTGGCAGGAGCGCAATCCGCTCTCCTGGACGATAGTTTTGCCTTCATGATAATTGCCATGGATATGACTAGATTCGGGTGGTTTTTGCCTGCAGGTGTTATGGTATCATGCTATCGTCGTCGATAGCGCAAGATAGAGCGAGAAAAAAGCGGAAAAAAGGAAAAGGAAGGAGTTGAACTAGCCGATGCAGAAGAGGTCGAATTTTCCGATCATCTTCATCGTTTTAGGCGTGTTGTTGATCGC
>CAYNWK010000309.1:0-3146 GCA_964400875.1 uncultured Anaerolineaceae bacterium
GGGCTTGCAAGTGCCTGAATTTTCAGGTTTTTAGATCGAGATCGGGTTGGAGATTTGGGGGCGGGATTAAACCTATCTGCATCGCCTTGGCGAGAGCAGCCGTTCGATTATGGACTCCCAACCGCTCATACGTCCCCGAAAGCAAGTTCCTCAAGGTTGAATGCTCGATATCCAATCGTTTCGCTAGATCGATTGTCGTAGCGTCCGGATAAGCAGCGCACAAGGATAAGACTTGCATCTGGCGAGATGTCAGTTTTGATTCTAGATTAGATTGTTTTAGAAGGGATTGATAAACCATTTTGCTGAAATATATACCGCCGCCGGCTACTGTCCTGATCACACTATCCAATTTATGGATTGAGTCCCGATCGTCTTTGAGAATATAACCACTTGACCCCGCCTCCATCACGGCGTTTATCAAAGTTCTGAGGTTATACATCGAGATTATGAGCACATTTAGGTTTGGATGCAAGACTTTCCAATTTGGGATTACCTGCAAGATTGGGTACGGATTTGAGTTGTCCGGTGATGAAGGGACGAACACATCCAAAATCAACACATTTGGCTTGTGATTGGCTAAGATGTCCTCAACCTCCTCAGCAAAGCTCGCAGTAGCCACAACCTCGATATCGTCGGCCTGGTTCAAGCGATATAAGTAACCATCGATAATGCTAGGGTGATCGTCTAATATGGCGACGCGGATTTTTGAAGATTCTGCCAAGATACCCACCTAACCAAGATCGGTTTACCCCTTAAGATTATCAAACTTGAAGCATCCAAACAAGCTGCAAATCCTAAAACAGTACAAATGTCTATAAATATTCGCGTTGTGTCTATTCACTAAATCTATCCCGTTCGGTATAGTTCACCTGCAGAGCTAAATGTTGCCAGATTCAATCATCATTCGACTAAGGTAAGCGATATCTGGCGCAATGAATTATCCATGCGGGGTCAATTGTGAGCGCGAGGGGGAGCGCTCACAATTATTATGAAATTGTCCTAAATTCTGCGATCGAAGTAAACCAAATTGAAAAAGAAAACCTTGCATTCTCTGGTAGAGTTGATGGGGCCAATCTTTCAACGAACCGGAAGAATGCATGGTGGTTAAAATTATAGCATTTATCCTGATGGGCACTGGATCCATGGTAGCGCCAGGGATTCCAGCAAGTCAACGCGCGTTTCTCGTTCGTATCGTTGCTGTGGGATAAGATCGGTGCATCGCATCTGGCAGGCAAACTATGCCCAGGGGGAAATATCTACACCCGTAATCATTTGTCTTGCGCCCGTCCTAAGCAGAATAGCTAAGCAGTATAATCAGGCCCATGAGCCTGTATCTGGGTTGTCCGATCTGGTCGAACAAGGGTTGGATTGGCAGCCTATATCCTGCCGGAACCAAGCAGTCCGATTTCCTGCGCGAGTATGCCCGCCGGCTTACCACGGTGGAGGGCAACACGACCTTTTACGCGGTTCCTAATCGCGAGACGCTGGCGCGTTGGGCCGAAGAGATGCCCGCAACCTTCCGCTTCTGCCCTAAACTGCCGCGCACGATCAGCCATGCCGGAGAGCTGCAGCCGCACCTGGAAGAAGCCCAAGCTTTTATCCAGGTAATAAGCCAGCTGGAACCCAGCCTGGGGCCCATGTTTCTGCAGCTGCCGCCCAGCTATTCGCCCAAGTTTTTTGACGATCTGGAGTTGTTTTTGGAGGCCTGGCCCGCACAGGTCCCCCTGGCAGTGGAAGTGCGCCACCCGGCCTGGTTCCAAGCCCCGCACCAGGATAGCCTGATTGAACTGCTCCAAAAGTTGAAAAAAGCACGGGTGGTGATCGACACGCGCCCGATCCGCAGCTTGAGCGGGGATAAGATCCTGGAAGGCAGCGTGTACAAACGCATGCTGGAAGCGCGCGAACGCAAGCCGGATCTGCCCATCCCCACCCGGCGGGAGGTTGGCTTCACCTTTCTGCGCTATATCGGCCACCCTTTGCTGGATCAAAACGCCGCAATCATCGACGAGTGGGCTGAACACTTAGCAGGCGTTCTCGAGCGGGGCAAAGATGCTTATGTGTTCTGCCACTGCCCCGACGAGCGGCTGGACCCCTGGCTGTGCCGGGATTTCCACCAGCGGGTCAACGCGCGCACCTCGATCCCACCGCTGCCATGGGATGAGCTCGACGCCAACATCGCCAGGCAGCCCAGGTTATTGTAAGCGAACTGTCAAGTCGGGTTTCAACGTCTCGCTGACATATTTCAGGCAGGCCTGATATCCTCGCGCTTAAGCCCCGGGTAATTATCCAGAATCTCCGCTTCGCTCCACCCTTGTGCCAGCAAATCGATAATCAACTCTACCGCTAACCGCGCCCCTTTGATCACCGGTTTTCCCACCAGGATCTGGGAGCAATGATGATCCGCTCTTGCCAATCCGTATCGCCTCCACTTATTTGCTCTTCAAAAGTGCCGCCCAGATAGCGCTGAGCTTGGATCAACTGACGTAATCGGAGTATGGTAAAATACAGAACATATGTGCTATTGCCGGTCTAAATACTCCAATACCGCATTCAACCAGGAAAAGACCGGATTTTAACGCCGATGACGCCAAAGGAATTGCCTTGAAGACATCAAGGGTGAAAGAATTAATCCCGGCCGCGTTTGCCCTATCTCAATAAAAAGGAGTAGCCATGAGAAAAATAATCGTTCATGAATTTATTTCGCTGGACGGCGTGATACAGGCGCCGGGTGGTGCGGAGGAAGACCCAGATGGCGGCTTTGTGCACGGCGGCTGGACAGCGCCGTACTGGCACGACGACATTGGCGCACGTTTCCTTCAGGTGATCGCCCAAGCCGATACGTTGCTGCTGGGGCGCAAGACGTGGCAAATCCACGGTGGAGCCTTCGAGCCGATGCCTGAAGGCGATCCTTTTGGAGATGTGATGAACGGCATCCGCAAGGTTGTTGTATCCACCACCTTGAAATCAGCCGATGCCTGGCGTAATTCAACCCTGATCAGCAGCAATGTCGTCGAGGAAGTGCGCAAGCTGAAAGCAGGACTCGGCAAAGACATTCTTATGGATGGCAGCAGCGTGCTGATTCACTCGCTGGCAGAAAACGATCTGGTGGACGAATACCACCTGCACCTCTACCCGCTCGCCTTGGG
>CAYNWK010000310.1:0-3138 GCA_964400875.1 uncultured Anaerolineaceae bacterium
ATATATTGCTAATATATCAAAAAACGATTTGCCTGTCAATACGGTTAGGTCGAGCTGTTCTGCAAAAAATGCATAAATATCCTGCTGGAGCTTGATTCTCGAGACAACAGCGTGCTTTCGTTGACATCCGGGCGTGACTCGTGTTATTATGACAATGTTCAGATGTATACAAAATATATCAGTAATATCTCAAATAGGAATTGCGCAGTTCAAGAGGAAATTAGAGGTCTTTTGGCAGGCGCCGCCTGCCAAAAGACTCCCAACCCTCATTTAAGTGCGAGAGCGCTATCTGTTCGGCGTCCTTCTGGCTGGGGATAAGCTCAGGTGAAACTGGGCTGCATGGTGTGAAGAAGGAGTTACAAGGTTATGGGGATCGCAATGGAAGACGATCTGGGTTTTGACGGCCTCATGGCGGGGAAAGAAAGGCCATCCCGCTCGCTCAGCGAGCAAGCTTACCAGCTCATTCGCCGTAAAATCATTTCCTTGGAACTGCCTCCCGGCGGCATTGTGGATGAGGCCTTGCTAAAGGAAGAGCTGGGCCTGGGCCGGACCCCGATCCGCGAGGCGCTCTTACGCCTCTCTCTGGAGAAGCTGGTGACCATCGTGCCCCGCCGGGGCATCTTTGTGACCGATATCGTCATTACCGATCTGCAGCGCCTCTTCGAGATCCGCCTGGAGCTGGAATCTCTGGCGGCGCGCCTGGCGGCCCGGCGCGGTTCCGAGGAGCACTGGGAGCGCATGGAGGAAGTGCTGGGCCGGCTGCCCTCCGAAGATCAACCGGCGGATAACGAGATTATGATCGGGGTGGACGAAATGTGCCACCGCATCATGTACGAGGCCACGGAAAATAAGTTTTTGCAGGATACCCTGATTACCTTGTACGCCTTGAGCCTGCGTTTATGGTATTACTTTCTTTCCAAGATCGGCGATATGCGCGGCGCCCTGGAGGAGCACAGGCGCATTCTCGATGCCCTGAAGGACGGCGATGAGACCCTGGCAGGCGAGCTGATCGAGAAACACATCCGCGCTTTTCAGGTGGAGATCCAGGCTTCCATGTTAGGAGAAAGCCTGGAGACTTGAAGTCGTGATCACAACAAGCTTGTCCTGACCTTTTTGGGTCAACGCAGTCCAGAGGTCAATTTCTCCGTCCACCGATAATCAAAACAGGAGCGAACAATGGGGCGAGAGCGAAGAACCAGCAGGCGGGAACGGCGCAAGGAACGCCGCGAACGGGCGCGCGCCGCTACGGCCACCAACATGGAGCAGCCCGTTCATGATTTGCCCGTATATGAGCTGCTGGACGAAGGGGGAATAGAGACCATCCACCAGGCCTCCATGGAGATCCTGGCGGAAATCGGCATCGATTTTTACGATGTAGAGGCCCGCGGAATATTAAAGGAACACGGCGCTAAGGTAGACGGCGATACCGTGTTTTTCGATCCAGGCCTGGTGGAAGAATATGTCGCCAAAGCGCCGGGGCAATTCACCCAGCTGGCCCGCAACCCGGACAACAACATGGTCATCGGTGGGAAACACCTGTGTTTCGCGCCGGTCTATGGCCCGCCTTTCGTGCTCGACCTGGAACGCGGCCGGCGGGAAGCCACCCTGGAGGATTTTGAGAACTTCGTCAAGCTGGCTTACCTGAGCCCGTATATTCACCACTCGGGCGGGACTGTGGTCGAACCGACCGACCGGCCGGTGGCCACGCGTCACCTGGACATGCTCTACAGCCACATCAAGTACAGCGACAAAGCCTTTATGGGATCGGTCACCTCGGCCGAAAACGCCGCGGACAGCGTGCGCATCGCCGAAATCCTCTTCGGCGAAGAGGAGATCCGGCAGGACCCGGCGTTGGTCTCACTGATTAACGTCAGCAGCCCGCGCCGTTACGACGACCGCATGTTGGGAGCGCTGACCGTTTACGCCAAGGCGCGCCAGGCAGCGCTGATCACGCCCTTCATCCTTTCCGGGGCAATGGCGCCGGTGAGCACGGCGGGCACCGTGGCCCAGCAGAACGCGGAAGCGCTAGCCGGCATCACCTACGCGCAGATGGTCAACCCGGGCACACCAGTGATCTACGGCTCTTTTCTGACCAACGTCGATCTGCAGAGCGGTTCGCCGGTGTTTGGCTCGCCGGAAAGCCAGGTGGGGCTGTTCGTCAGCGCGCAGATGGCCCGTCATTATGGGCTGCCCTTCCGCAGTGGAGGCATGTTCGCCAGCTCCAAGATCCCGGACGCCCAGGCGGCCTACGAGTCGGTCATGGTCATGCTGCCGGCAGTGCTGGCGCGGGTGAACTTCGTGCTGCACGCCGCCGGGTGGCTCGAAAACGGGTTGACCGCCGGCTATGAGAAATTCGTCCTGGACTGCGAACTGCTGGGCATGTTCCACAAATTCTTGAAGGGCCTTGACCTATCCGAGGATGGGTTAGCCATGCAGTCGATCCGCGATATCGTCCCGGGCGGCCATCACCTGGGCACTCCCCATACCATGAAGCACTTTCGCACCGGTTTCTACAGGGCGGAGCTGTTCGATTATGACTCGGACGAAGCCTGGAAGTTGAACGGCGCCAAGGATGCATACCAGCGGGCTAACGAGAATTATAAGCAGCAGCTCGCCGAGTACGAAGCGCCCGAGCTCGACCCGGCGCTGGATGAAGAACTGCAGGCGTTCATCGCGCAGCGCAAGGAACAGCTGAGCCAATGATAGGATGCCAAGAGACCTGGTTTAATGAAAGAAGGAGCCATGACTGAGCGAAGGACGCCTCTCTACGACATTCACCTGCGTACCGCCTCACAGATGGTATCGGGCGGCGGCGACTACCTGTATCCGGTTTCCTATACTTCGCCCGTCGAGGAGCACGTCAACACGCGCACGAATGTTGGCATGCAGGATCTCTCGACCATGGGCGAGGTGGACGTCAAAGGACCCGGCGCCGAGCGTCTGATCAACCGCCTTTTGGTCAATGAAATCCGCGATATGGAGCCGGGCCAGGTGCGCTACTCGACCATGTGCCGAGAGGACGGCGGCATCGTTGATGACGTCACCACCTATAAATTCGGCGAAGAGCACTTCATGATCGTGACCAGCTCCGGGCCGCGCAAGAAGACGGCGCGCTGGATCCGCGATCACGCCCAGGGC
>CAYNWK010000311.1:0-3126 GCA_964400875.1 uncultured Anaerolineaceae bacterium
GGCCAGCGCCGAAGCCCAGCTCGATATCGTATACCGTCTCCGGATCATCCGGAAGGGGCACGCTGATGTCCTCGGTGCGCGTCGGACCGGTCTGAACCCGCGTGATCGGCAGGTTGTTGACAAAATTACAGGATAGAGCGGTGACGGCGAGCACGATAATCATGAAAAAGAGTGGTTTGCGAAACATATTCTCCTCCAATTGTGGGTTCGCGCCGTTTTCTACGGGGCGGGCTTACGATGAAATTGTAGTCGATAGCTCCGGCATCCTCCAACCTTGCGCGCAAGGCTCTCGGAGAATGCGAAGATCAGCTCATTGGATCTACGCAGATTGTGTGTGAACGTCGCGATGGGGGTTAGTGATGGGCTTCCAGGCAGGTTACGCCAGCCGGTCCGACGATGGCCTCATGCGAGGTTCCTGCCTTTAGATCGAGGCGGTCGCCAGCTCGCAGATTGGCTGCCTCGCCGAGGTCTGGCAAACGAAAGGTGATCGAGCCTCGAAGTACGTAGATCACCTTGTCGAAGTTGTGGGTATGGGCTGCGTAAACGTCGCCGGGGTTGTTGGACCAGCGATAAGAGGATAAACCGGTCTCCACCATCCGGCGGCGGATTGCGGATTCGGCGGGCGATTCATCGCCGGGCCAGCGTTCGACGCGATACGGTGCAGTCCTCATTCACGTCTCCTACAGTGGGCTCAGGATCATTATAACGCACGCCTCTTGCAAAAACTTCCAAGATGGGGCACAATAATCTATGGGGGATTTGGTTAAATCTATTCGCTTCTTACGTGATAGGAGAGTTGTATTCCATGGACGAAGGACAGGAACCATCAGCAGAGGACGCCCGCAGTGAAGTAACTCCCGATGATCTGGCGGATGAATTCCGCAATTTGGGAGAAAACTTAACCAATCTACTGCGTTCAGCCTGGGAGAGCGAAGAACGCAGAAAACTGCAGTCCGAGATCGAATCCGGTCTCAGGGAACTGAACACCTCCCTGCGCCAGGCAGCTAATGAATTCGAGCAAAGCCCCTCCGGCCAAAAACTCAAAACCGAGGTTAACGAGCTGCGCGATCGGGTGCGGGCCGGGGAGGTCCAGGAGGACCTCCGCCAGGAGCTGGTGGCGGTCTTACAGCGCATCAACACGGAGCTCCAAAAAGCCCGCCGCCGTCAACCGAGCGAACCGGAGTCCGGCGGCGAACCCACCGAGGAGATGTGAGCATGCTCTCGCGTTGGCTGGAAGTTGAGACGCATGCCGCCCCACCGGTAGCGGCCGGAGAATACCGCATCACCCCACTGGCCCAGAGCTGGCGCTTGAAACTGCCTTTTCCCCGCATAGGGGGCGGCGTGATCTGGAACCGGCCGGTAGCTGTGGTCGTGCAAACCCCGCAGGGCGGCGAAAGGGTATTAGAGGTGCGCGATACCACTCGCCAGGCGCAAGCGGGGCTGCTGGGCGTCAGCGCGGCGGTTGTGCTGTTTGCCTGGCTGGTTTCAAGATGGATCAACGGTAACCGAAATTCCGAAAAGGAGTTAAAAAATGAGTGAAGATGCAGCGACCGAACGTAGACCGATGAACCAGGCTGAGGCTGCGCAGGCTCTATATTCCATGGAGAACAACATGGAAATGTTTTTGGACACCGCCCGAGTCGAACGCGTCTATGGGGAGCCGATTCAGCACGGCGATACGCTGATCATCCCAGCGGCGGAAGTGCTCGCCGGGCTTGGTTTTGGGGTCGGCTTTGGAGCGGGATCGGGGGGCACGGAGGAACAAGGCGGGGAAGGGGTAGGCGGTGGGGGCGGCGGCGGAGGGCGCACTTTCTCGCGCCCGGTCGCGGTAATCGTCGCTTCTCCCGAGGGCGTACGCGTGCAGGAGGTCGTCGATCCGACGAAGATTGCCCTGGCTGCGCTCACCGCCGGCGGTTTCATGTTCGGCATGCTGATGCGCATGTTCAAACCGAAGCGCGCTTTGAAGGACATGGGACTGGACTAGAAAAGAATTGTCTTAAACTCCAAACCCCCGGTTGGCTTGCTTCGCCAGCCGGGGGTTTCGTGATCCGCGCAACGTATTAACAAGGCTATTACCTAATTTGTGGTGGGGGTCAATGCCGCTTGCAGCATCGCCCTGCCGATGACTTCTGCCAGGTCCGGGTTCGCACCTTCCAACAGGACTGCCAGGGAGAGCGGCGCGCCGTTCCAATTCGGAGAGGTGCCCGCCAGATACCAGGTGACCGGCTGGTCGGACTGCAGCGAACCAGAAGCCAGCGTTTGCCAGATAGGCAGACCCTGGGCAGCCAGGCTCAGCGCCGATTTTTCGGCGCTGGCTTGCGTGAGTACCTGGGCGGATTCGCCCAAGGGCGACAGCGCTACCCAGCCAGACTGAGGGGTGTCCACTGCGGTAACCAGGTGGACGTGGGGTTGTACCCCGCCAGCGCTCAAGGAGGCCGCCGCCAGCGCCATCTGCAAGGGGTTGACCAGCAGCGAGTCCGAAGATCCAGGCAAGCCGAGCACGGCTTCCTCTGGCGAGACAAAGGCGCGCGGCGCATCCAGGCTGTCGCTGGGCAGGCGCAACTGGGGCGGGTTGTAGAAACCCAGGCTTACGTACAAGTTCAGCACTTCCTCGAGTCCCAGCGAACGCGCCAGGGCAACGGAGGCGCCCGGGCAGCCGCCCGCAATGGCGCTTTCCCAGTCGGGCTCCTCTGGGAGCCGTGCGCAGGTAAACGTCCGGCCGTCCGCGGTGGTATAGTTCAGGTTTCCGGGCAGCCGTGGGGCCGCGCCGGCCTGATCTGCGGCGGCGAAGAGCAATGGACCTAGGGCCGCGCCAGGGGGATATCGGCCCAGCGTGGCGCGATTAAAGAGCGGCGCGCCGGGATCGGAGACCAGCAGCTCCCAATTCTCCTCCAACCGGTTCGGATCGAAGGTGGGATGGGAGGCCATGACCAGGACCTCGCCGCTGTCGGCGTTGAGCAGGACGAGCGCTCCGGGTCGGCCGCCGAGCAGTTCATCAGCGGTGCGCTGCAGGTTAAGGTCAAGGCTGAGTCGTACGTCCAATCCCGGCGGAGGTTGGCCATAAAGCAGATGGTTCCACCAGAGCTCCACGCCCGGGTAGCCGCGCAGGCCGCGCAGGTACGGGTC
>CAYNWK010000312.1:0-3124 GCA_964400875.1 uncultured Anaerolineaceae bacterium
CGTCTGTGGCTCTATCTCCTGGGCAGCGCCATGTTTATCTTATTGGGATTTAATCTCGTCTTCTACTGGGTCTTGATGCGCATCTTGGAAGAACTCAGTCTGCGTGCAGGGTTAACTCAGCAGGAATTCGAAGGATAGTAGAAGACTCTGTGTTGTAGTGAATATCCGGGTGGTTTGGAGATAATAAGGTATGGGTAGCGAAAATCCGAAGGGGAGCTGGGTGAATCTAGGTTCGAAAAGAATTCCCGCCCTGCGTCAGGCGGCCTTTCCTGATGCCGATTCCATCGTGCGCGAGGGCTTACTCTCAACACCTCGTTCCGAGGATGCCGTGGATATCCTTCTCGTCAACCCGCCTACACCGGATGGTGGTTTGTGGATTCGAACTCAGCATCGTGTCGGTCGACGGACGCGGGAGAATATGGTCTGGCCGCAAGTCTCCCTGGCGCAAATGGCGGCCTTGCTCCACCCCACGTACAGTGTCAAAGTGATTGATGCCAACGCTGACCGTATGACCTGGGAAGTTTTTATATTGGAGATCGAGAAACTCCAGCCCAAATATTATTTGACCCATGTGACGGCACCAACTCTTGAGAATGATCTTTACGGGTGCTTTCTAGCGAAAGCGCGCGGAGCGATAACCATAGCGTTCGGAACACATGTTACCCCGATCCCGCGCGAGACGATGCATCCATATCCTGCCCTGGATTTCATCCTGCTCGGGGAACCCGATCTCACCTTACGAGACTTGATCGATCACCTGGAAAATCGTTTTGATGAACGGTCGGGTGAGATTCAGAAACTATTCGAAAGCCATGATTCCAAGTACACCCCTTCATTAAATACAAATGGCGAACCTGAGCTCGAAGGTGTCAAAGGGCTCGTTTGGCGACGCGGGGAGGAGATCGTCGTGAACGATGTGCGACCCTTCATCCGCGATTTGGACGACCTGCCAATTCCGATGCATGAACTGCTGCCGCTTCAACGATATCGCATGCCGCTCATTAAGGGACCGTTTACCTTCATTGTGACCAGTCGCGGTTGTCCTGCCGGCTGCACGTTCTGCATCAAACACGTAAATTACCAATACAGTGTTCGTACACGGTCTCCAGAGAAGATTATGGAGGAACTTTGGCGGCTCAAATCGCTAGGGATTCACAACATTCATATGTACGCTGACTTGTTCACGGTCAACCGAGATCAGGTCGTCGAGCTTTGTGAGCTCATGATCGCTGAGGATATCCAAATCAGATGGATGTGCAACAGTCGGGTTGATTATGTTGATGAGGATATGCTTCAGCTCATGGGTAAGGCTGGGTGTTGGCTCATCAGCTGGGGTATAGAATCGGGGAACGAGCAAATATTGAAGAATGTTCGCAAAGGCGCCGTCCCGGAAAAAGCCGAACGCGCATTGCGATGGGCCAAGCAAGCCGGAATCAAGAATTGGGGTTACTTCATCATCGGTTTGCCGGGCGAGACCGAGGAAACCATCCGGGAAACGATCAATTTCGCCAAGAAATTACCTCTAGATATCGCGCTGTTTCATGTTGCAGCACCCTATCCAGGCACACCCTTTTTCTTCGAGGTTGTCGAGAATAAATGGTTCCGCCCGGGTACCCGTTGGGAACAGGTCGATATGGATCGTGGGACCGTTCTGGATTACCCCGGACTACCTGCTGAACGATTGCTTTATTGGCAGAAACGTGCCTTCCGCGAGTGGGCATTCAGGCCAGGTCCGATGTTTACCTACTTGAAGATGTTGCTTTCAGATGTAAGTACCTTCCGCTCAGCAATAAGTGTGGGCTTACAGCACCTATCCTGGTCCTCCACTGACAGTGGTCCTTCGGTATCTTGAACAATCGGAGATGGGCCACGGCAGAGTTAGGGATAGTGGTTGCCGCTGCCCTGCTGTCGATCATCTATCCTGATCGGGCATTGTGGTTTGTCGTGTTCGGATTGATCCCATTTCTTCTTCGCCTTCCCGGGCAGGTCACAATGCCAAAATTAAAGGTCCTCGATTTCCTGGTTGCTGTCTTCCTTTTAACAGGAGCGCTAGGAATTTGGACTGCGTATGATCGAGGGCAGGCTGTGCTCAAGGCTGCACGGCTCCTTCTAGCGATCCTGCTGTTGTATGCGGTTCTTCGACAACCTGACGAGAATCAGAACTTCATACTGTACGCTCTGAGTCTGCTTGGAGCGGGTTTAACGATCGGTTATGTCCTCTGGAGTGATTCGACAGCTCAGATGGCTGATTTCGAGGGAATCAGTCGAGCACGGGAGTGGGTTGGGGCGCTAAACCTTCGATCTGATTTATTCAACCTCGACCCCAATGTTGTAGCCGGGGTGCTGATCTTTCTCCTGCCGGTCCTGGGCGCAGCAGGGATCTCACGAAAGAGGCAGTCACTTCCAATCGCGGCTTTATACTGCTTCAGTTTGGCAGTGTTGCTACTGTTGGGGTTGGTCCTGACCAGTTCAAGAGCGGCGTGGATTTCGCTCCTGCTTGCCCCGTTGGTCGGCATGGGAGCATATATAATCCTGCGGTTATGGCGTAATGGCCATCGTTCGCGCAGGTGGCTGGTTTCCGCCGCAATAGTCTTCACGCTCCTCTTGATGGTCGTCGGGAGTCCCGCAGGAACTTTCATCGCCCGAAATCTGAGACTCCTGCCCGGCGAGCCAACGCTGGGCGAACGCAGCCGCCTCTTCAAAGACTCTCTCGATTTGATTTCAGACTTCGCATTCACTGGAGGCGGGCTTTCATCATTCTCGGGCCTCTATTCTCGCTACATACGCGTAATTCCCTTTCATTATTTTCGCCATAGCCACAATCTCTACCTGGATCTCGCGTTGGAGCAAGGTATTTTCGGTCTGATTGCAGCACTTGGCCTTTTCCTATACACGCTAAAGGTGTGCATACAATCATTTGCGGACCGCCGAGCGCAACGGGGGGCGATCGACTACCTGGCTTGGGGGAGTTTCATCGGATTCGTCGCCGTATTGCTACATGGTTTTGGGGATGACCCATTGTACGGCATCACGGGTACCCCGCTCTTCTTTCTCCCCCCTGCTTTAGCTTTGTACTTCTCCGGGGCGAAGAACACAGTTCAGGCGGCACCTCAACCAGGGGCGA
>CAYNWK010000313.1:0-3120 GCA_964400875.1 uncultured Anaerolineaceae bacterium
GAATTGATTCTCCATCGGCTGGCGGAGATTGTCAATAGGTATCTCAAACCCCGCAACCCCAATGGGCGCATTGAAAATATCCAAAAAAAGTGCATATCATCTCGAACAGAGAATACATGCTAATCGCCCAGCCGTTCAAATCCGTGCGCAGCAGCGGGTAGACTTCCACGGCATCCAGCGCCTCCGGGTCGGGCAATCCATCCCGGTTTTCCTAGCTCACGCTGAGCAAGGCCTCTTGGAGTTGCAGCGCCGGGGCCCAAAGCGCTCCCTAACAGGGTCACCGGCAGCCCCGAGGCCAGGGTGATGTTAAATCCGCAGATATAAACACAATAGAGATGTGGTTTTTCAGTTGAAGGGATCGTTTTTCCAATAATAAGGATGGCACCTTATCGAAGCAAAAATAACGTAGCCATCCATTCTCATCGCTCGTCTGTACTAGGCCGATCTCCTGTCTATCCTGGTTATTATTCCGGGTGATCGATCCTTCGGATTTGATAATACGCATCTATACAGATTTCCCATGCTCCCCCGATATGCTTCAACTTTATTGCAAACGATTGGCGTCGTGCTAACCTCCCACATTGAATCGAAAAAAAATCAATCGGCGTATGGCTATTCTGCTCCCACTGGCTCATTTCCAGGCACGCTTTGGCGGGCATGTCTTTTCCAGTGCAGCAAAGCAGCGACTACGATCATCGCCAGGCTGACCACCAGCAAGATTGGCTGCTGTAGAGTAATCCCAGAGATCAGCCCGGTAGCGAAAAAGTAAACATGAAAGACCCCCGGCACCCAGGTGGTAAGAACTGGTTCAGACCCGATATGCAGCTTTGGCCGCAGCGTCAAAATCAACAGCAGAGCGCCAATCAAGACGCAGGCAATCGTGATCTGGTAAACATAGTAACTGCCGTTTGTAGACATCAGGTAATCCATTCCCACGAACCCGGCCACACCGGTAACGACGGCCCCCAGCGGGGTGGCAATGCTGCCAAGGAAATAATTCCATCGAGTAAGCAGGCGCAGGCCGGCTGAGAAAAAGAACACCACCCAAAACCAGGCCCAGAAGTTGCCATATGGAACACCGAAATACTGCTGGTTGATGCCAATCTCCCAATGCCAAAATCCTAACCGGATCGCGATCGCATCCATGGATAGATCAATATTGAGCGCAAGCAGCCCATCCAATACAGGTCGCGCCCACTCGGGCAAGCTGGTTGTATCCGAGAACTGGCGTGCGCTGTAGATAATCACGCCCCAGGCCACGCCGATGGGTAAGGGAACTTCACCCAGCATTATCAGGAAACGCCCATAGGTGTAGAGATGGAACTGCTGTATGGTGTACCACTCAAGCAGCAAACCGAAAACAGCACCGGCAGTAAGCTGCCAGACCGCCGCCCAGCTTTGCCGTCGGGCATGCACCAGGCAAACAGTGAAAAGAAAGTAGATGAGTAGCTCGATGGTAATGAAATAAATATTTGGCATAGTGATGTTCAATTGTAACGACTCAGCCAGCTAAGGGTAAGGCGTCAATACTTATATATTAGCCCGTGACCTACCCGCGGGTGATTTTTCGTTTCAACGCTAAAATTCCTTCCTTCCCCATGTCGTCTTATGGTGCAAATTTACCCTGACGAGAGTTCAAAAAGCGGACCTCATAGATTGTTGCCGTCTCCCCGCAGATGTAAAACCAATATGGGTGTAGTTTTTCAATTGAACGGGACGTTTCCCTGAAAAAGATACTACTCCCGAACATTCTTTATCTACCATAGACTAAAAACTTATTTCTATTGCCCAGCTCATCACCCAGGAAATATTCCGCGTCAGCTGCTTCGAACTGCACAATTCTGCCTTATCCTTACAAGTAAGTGCGCGCCATCCGCCAGCACCTGGGTGAGCGGGTTATAGGTATGCAGTTTCTAGTTTGTAGTCACGTTATAAACTGTCTGCAGAATTTGATTTCAGATACCGTCTTGAGCTTTAACTGTTAGAGGGTGCAGATCCACGATACGGGGTATTTGGCTAATTTGCAGAAGGGTGTCGTTTCCTTGTATTGGAGCCATCGCCAAAACGTATCTGTCATGGACATCCAGATCCATACAACTTCAGATAAAGATTTGTATCCAGAATATGAATTTCTTGCACGTAAAGTAAGGCTAAATGAGAGCTATCGTTGGACCATGTTGGGCTCCTGATCTCAGCTGGCAGATCTGGTATCATCCAGCATCGAGTCTCCTGGTCTACGATAACCAATTGACCCGTTTCTAATATTTCATGCCGAATATATGCAATTTTTGTCCCATCCGGAGCCCAGGATACAAAACCGATCGGGTCACCGGGTAAAAAAGGTATTACATTCCCATCACGCATATCGACCAAGTAAGCTTCTTGTACATTCTCTCCACGGTCCTGCCCCTCTAGCTTTCCCTTATATAAGTTTAAGCTGAAGATCAATTGGCTGCCATCGGGCGAAATATCAAGTCCTGACAAACGTTCAATAGGCTTGGCAATATAGGGTTTGAGTTCAAGTAGTTCGGGAATAACAGCCCCGACGTCAATCGTTCGGAATATGCTCCCTTGCAGATCAACGATGCGGATCTCCCGATGGTCCGTGTCACCGTTTGTAAGGGGACCCACATATATGGCGAGTTTATCCCCCTCCGGTAACCAAACGGCGCCTTCTCCAGCGGCCAAATAGGTGGAACGCCGAGAAGTAATGTCGAAGATCCATATGGTGTTTTGAAGAACCGTTAAAGCGGCCTTTCTCCCATCGGGGGACCAAGCAGGAAAAGTGTATCCATCAGGATTCTCAGTTAATCTTGTAGTGCCACCAGTGGCGACGTCAAAGGAATAAAGATGTGAATTCTCTGTAGGATGATAATAGGGCCCTGTTGCCAATAGAGTTGAGCCATCCGGGGACCAATCGATGGAAGTAAATTTTTCACTACTGATCTTTGCTATCGATTCGGAAGTAATATCTGGATAGGGCGAACATGCAACTATTACAATGGCAAATAACACTGCAAGCGGGATGCAATGGTACCATGTAAGAATCATCCGATTATATAGATCCCACATTCCGCACCCTTGAGTAGCGTTTTTCAGGAATATCGAGTAAGCTCGGGG
>CAYNWK010000314.1:0-3073 GCA_964400875.1 uncultured Anaerolineaceae bacterium
CGGCGATTTGAAGGAGTTCGCCAAAATCCTCAGTCGGTGCATCAGCGACCGCGAGCATGCGTTCGGAGAGTGTCTGTGGTCGCGAAAACAAATGCTCCAGGCTAGCAATCAGGCGGTCCATATGCTGGTGAAAATCTGGACCTGACTCAATGAAAGCTGCATTGCGTCTTACAAGTGGTTGCAGGCTTTGAGGCAAATGATCACGCCGGGTGTTGATTTTCGCCGAGAGTTGACCCGGGAAGGCCGCAAATTTCCACTGAGAGATGACCCATGTTCTGACCTTCCCCCTGACTGTTGGGTCGGGGGATTTTGGAGTGATCGACATGGCAATATTGAGCGTAATCCGACGCTGGCATTTCCGGGATGGGATGCCGATCAGGGAGATAGAGCGACGCACTGGCTTGTCGCGCAATACGATCCGCAAGTACTTGAGAGCGGATACGGTTGAGCCGAAGTTCAAGGTTCCCAAACGGCCGAGCAAGCTGGACCCGTTTGCCGAGAAGCTGTCAGTCTGGCTGCGGATTGAGGCTGGCAAGTCTCGCAAGCAGCGACGCACGGCCAAGCAGATGCACGCCGCTCTTGTCGTTCTGGGCTACGAGGGATCCTATGGTCGTGTCGCCGCCTTCGTGCGGGCCTGGAAAGCCGAGCGCCAACGTGAGCAGCAGACCAGCGGGCGCGGCACCTTCGTGCCTTTGGTGTTTGGGCCAGGCGAAGCCTTCCAGTTCGACTGGAGCGAGGACTGGGCTTTGCTCGCCGGCGAGCGCACCAAGCTGCAGGTGGCGCACACCAAGCTGTCGCACAGCCGGGCATTCATCGTTCGAGCCTATCCTTTGCAGACGCACGAGATGCTGTTCGATGCGCTGACCCAGGCATTCCGGGTTCTGGGCGGCGTGCCCCAGCGCGGGATTTTCGACAACATGAAGACGGCGGTCGACCGGATCGGCGCCGGCAAGGCACGGCAGGTCAACGCCCGCTTTGCGGCCATGGCCAGCCACTACCTGTTCGAACCGGAGTTCTGCAACCCGGCTTCCGGTTGGGAGAAGGGGCAAGTCGAGAAGAACGTTCAGGATGCCCGGCGCCGGTTGTGGCAACCGCTTCCCAGCTTCCCAGATATCGATGCCCTGAACGCCTGGCTTGAGCAGCGTTGCATCGAGCAATGGGACCAGATCCAGCATGGTGGCCTGCCCGGCACTGTCGCCGACGTGCATGCCGCCGAGGTTGCCAGCCTGATGCCGCTGGGGCGGCCCTTTGATGGCTTCGTCGAACACACCAAGCGGGTATCGCCGACCTGCCTCATTCACTTTGAACGCAACCGGTACAGTGTGCCGGCTTCCTTCGCCAACCGGCCGGTCAGCCTGCGGGTCTACCCGGACCAGATCGTCATCGCCGCCGAGGGCCAGGTCCTGTGCCAGCATACACGGATCATCGAACGATCCCATCACCTACCGGGGCGGACGATTTACGACTGGCGGCACTATCTGGCGGTGATCCAGCGCAAGCCTGGCGCCCTGCGCAACGGGGCGCCCTTTGCCGAGATGCCGGATGCGTTCCGGCAGTTGCAGGGCTATCTCCTCAAGCGTTCTGGCGGCGACCGGGAGATGGTCGAGATTCTGGCCCTGGTTCTGCAACACGAAGAACAGGCCGTGCTCTGTGCTGTCGAGCTGGCACTCGATGCCGGCGTGCCGACCAAGACCCATATCCTCAACCTTCTGTACAGGTTGATCGACGGCAAGCCAACCAGCGTTGCCGCCATGGATGCCCCTCAAGCCCTGGAGCTTCAGCGCGAGCCGAAGGCCAATGTCGAGCGATACGATACGCTGCGTGGAAAGAGGTTGCGCCATGCGTCATGATCCCGCCAGCGCCGCCGTCGTGGTCATGCTGCGCGGTCTCAAGATGTACGGCATGGCCCAGGCCGTCGACGATCTCATCGAACAGGGCGCACCTGCCTTCGATGCGGCTGTCCCCATCCTCTCCCAATTGCTCAAGGCCGAGGTCGCTGAGCGCGAGGTCCGTTCGATCGCCTACCAGATCAAGGCTGCCCGGTTCCCAGCCTACAAAGATATGACCGGGTTCGACTTCGCATCCAGCGAGATCAACGAAGCCATGGTTCGACAGTTGCACCGCTGCGAGTTCGTGGAGGGCGCCGACAATGTCGTACTCATCGGCGGCCCGGGAACAGGAAAGACACATATCGCCACCGCGCTCGGCGTCCAGGCGGTCGAACATAACCGCAAGAAGGTGAGGTTCTTCTCCACCGTCGATCTGGTCAATGCGCTCGAACAGGAAAAGGCCATGAACAAGGCGGGTCAGCTTGCCGAGCGTCTGCTACGTCTCGATATCGTCGTTCTCGATGAGCTGGGATATCTCCCGTTCAGCCCCTCCGGCGGCGCGATGCTGTTCCACTTGCTCTCCAAGCTCTACGAGCGCACCAGCGTCGTCATCACCACCAACCTCAGCTTCAGCGAATGGGCTGGGGTGTTCGGTGACGCCAAAATGACCACCGCTCTGCTCGATCGGCTCACACATCACTGTCACATCATCGAAACCGGAAACGACAGCTTCCGCTTCAAGGCCAGTTCCGCCAGCAGTAAAATAAAAAGGAGACTACCCAACCCTTGACCAAAACCGTCATCCGGGGATCATAGACCCCACGCAACCCGGGTCACTTCTCAATGAAAATCCCGGATCAACTCTCGGCGAAAATCAACATGAAGACCACCAAAAGCGGCAAAATTTCGGGGTTTGACGCCGGCAAGAAGATCGCTCCCGAACGTTTATTGCGAGCGACACGCGCTCACAATTAGACGCAAACGCGGCAATCAAGCGGAAGGGCAAGTGCGTAATGTTCGGTTACAAAACGCGCAATTGCCTGCGCCCGACACGTCGTGTATAGCGGCTCGAAATCAACCAAAGCTAGTACCCCGGAACACGCAGACTAGAAATCATTGTATTCTTGGGATGGCACCTATGGAAGACAATATCGCAATACGCGAGCGTCAAAAGGAAGACCTCTGTTCCGGGGCATCTTTGCCGGTCACGGCTAATCGCTTACCCGCGACCGCTTCGAGGCGAA
>CAYNWK010000315.1:0-2798 GCA_964400875.1 uncultured Anaerolineaceae bacterium
TCCGGGGTAATTTATGATTCTACGTTGCGATTCTGGATCTAGTCCGTTATTTCTTTGTTGTTTCAATCCCCTTCACGGGGCTTTTTTGATTCTACGTCCATAAAATTTTCCTCTGTTTATCAATCGTCACCGGTATTATATCGCTCTTCTGCTCTCGATTGTACCAACCTTGCGAACGCAGCGCGCCCGAACGATGATAGCTATTGATTTGCCGGCTTTTAGCCAACTTCAAACGCGCTGCGACCTCTCTCATCCGCTCTCTTGCTCCTTTGTGCTCGTCTTTTCTCTTTTTCCGAACGGTATTGACCATTAATGCGAAATCTTTCACAGACATTCTTTGTTCATTGGAGCGAACAGACGGGTATGACGATTCGACCACATGATTAAATTATAACTCAGGCGGGTAATCTATCAGGCGCAGACGATCCAGGCGAAAAGTGCGGTTTGCTCGGCGGGTATGACAATATGCAATCAGATAGTAGCGAGGTCCTCGCTGCTCTACCAACAACGGCGTCAAATGGCGATATTCGGATTTCTTTCGCCCATGCGTATGGTAAATGACATCGATACTCTCTTCCCGGGCGATTGCTCGATCCAGAAAAGCCAATAGCTCTTCTGCGGGTTGCGGAGGCGGCTCTTCCTCGGGGATCCATATGGGTTCAGGCGAAATAATCTCCAGCAATTCGGTGGCTTTTCTAGCCGCGGCTCCCCGAGAAGCCGAATCCAGGCCAACTGTTAATTTCACCATCAAACCCGGTGGCGGTGCGTGCAGCGACCCTATTCCCTCTGCGAGCAGCAGAATACTCAGCAGTTGAACGCAATCAGCTTTGGAAAGCTTCTCTGACCCGTCGTCCCTCCCCACTTTTTTCTCATGAGAAAGTCCGGAGTTTAAGGAACGGCTTTCCAGATCGCGCTCGGCCAGTAACCCTAAGCGATACAGGCGGCTCAGGACAGCGGGTGCCTCCCAGGGGTCGAGATGTACGTGCCGCGGTGATAAGATCTGCTGCAATTTCTGGCGCAAGGAGGTCATCTCCCGCAGCCGGATCAGCTCCTGGGGATCATCGAACTCCAGAACAGGGCCCGTCAATATTCGCAGCCTGGGGGTGACAGCCAACCTTTTCATCAGTTCTGCAGGTGGGGGCTTTCCCAATCCCTTCGCCAGGATGGTGATCAGGGTAGGGGCCGCCAGGCCATCCAGGGCGTTACGCTGGACCGCTCTACGCAGGGCACCCGGTGTGAGAGAATACACGCCTGGTTCAACGGGATCCAGGTAAGTCTCCAGCTGCCAGATTAAATCCCATTGGGGCGGGTAGGGAACCTGGAGCCGGTCTTTTGCAATTTGCCATGAACTGGAGCGGGAAACATATGAAGGCGATCCGATTCGTTCACCGAGAACCCTCTTACCTAAAAACGAGAGTTCATCGCCCTCACATATCCCGATGGCTCTCAAGCCGTTCAGCTCACGTCGATACGTCGGACTGAGTTCTTCGTCAGCAAGCAGTTTGTCCAGCAAGCGTTGTCGGAGCAGACGCCGTCGTTTACTGCCCGGCGCAGAAAGCCAGGCATGCACCAGAGTCCAGATTTGATTTTCTAAAGGATAAGCAAACCAGTCAGCGGCAAACAGGGTGGGATACGGAGGCCGGGCCTCATCTAAAAGCGAAGCTGATCGACAGAGCTGTATCCAAAAAGATAGACGGGGCAGGTCCTGGTAAGCCCCCAGGCTCAGTCCCCGCTGATACATGGAAGCTCGCAAAGATTGAGCTGAGCCGGCAAAACCCCGGCGGCAAACACATAATAGGTTGAAGATCACCTCAACGGGGAGGAATTTAACTGAATCAGTTGCCATGTTATTGCATAAAATAGACGTGATCTGGGGTGACCGAACCGTTGCCGATCACATCAATACGGGGGATATCATCCGCGCTGAGATAATAAAACCGTATACTGTCCTGCTTCTCTCTGACCTGCGGCTTCAACCGGCGTTTCAATTTGTCCAGCTGCGTGCTTTCCAGGCGGCACTCGAAGACGCTATACTGCACGCGCCTGCCGAAATCTTGCAAGGCTTTCATCACTTTCAAGCGGCGTTTGTCGTTGCTGATGTCGTAGCTGATCACCATAAATTGCTTCATGTTTATTATCCCGGCATCCAATCGGGCAGCCCGCGGTTACCTGACCATCATCGGTACGTAACGATCGGCTTCAGCCAGAATCACCTTTGCAATCTGGTACGCTTGAAGCTCAAAAATCCGCCGGTAAGCGATTTGTTCTCCAGTTGGAGGGTAATAAATTTGTTCGTTGATACGGGTTTCGTAAAGCGCTATGAAGCGCTTGCGCGCTTCTTCTTTTAAATATACGGGGCGTGCGTTTGTTTTTGGTGTCTCTCCGGGTTTGCCAGACTTCCAATCCCCATTCCTCTTGTCGAGCTCAAAATCACCAAGTTTGAACAAAGGACGGTTAACGGCGGTTAAAACAATGGAATCTACAACTACAGGGCGGAATTCTTCTTCTAAATCCAGAGCCATCGCCGGCTTGCCATAGTCGACTGCATGAAAGAAACCCAGATCAGGATCCAGACCGGCCCGCTGGCAGGCAGCGATCAGGGGAAACCCCTTATTTTCTATTGTTCAGGGATTAATCGGGTTTGTCCGAGTCCTATGGTTGTATGATGTCCCACCCCTGAGTACAGCGCGAACTCCGCCAGGTTACGCAGCACCTGTTCGGCGCCGGGCCGGAGCGGCGCGTAATCGCCGCATAGGTCTTGAGGTAGCAGCCGATAGGTAATTCGCCCAGTGCATCCC
>CAYNWK010000315.1:2808-3043 GCA_964400875.1 uncultured Anaerolineaceae bacterium
CAGACCGGCCAGCTGGCAGGCAGCGATCAGGTCATTGAGCAAGAGCGTGTAACCAAAAGACAATAAAGCATTCACTGGATCGGGCGGCGGGTAGTATTCGCGCCGATCAAATCCCCAGGTTTTACCATCAGTCGGCGGTTTGATCAACCTGCGCAACAGGCTGAAGTAATCTTTTGCGGCCATACCTTCGTGGCCGCGCAACGTGTCCAGATTATGCACTGCATCGATCTGTTTG
>CAYNWK010000316.1:0-3041 GCA_964400875.1 uncultured Anaerolineaceae bacterium
GTCAGGCGCTGCGGCTCGCTGCCGTTGCTTCTGACCACCTGATCGTCCGGATACAGGGTCAGCGGACCCGCACGGAGCACGCCAGCGGTCTCTTCCGGCACGAGCGCCTTGATGCGGTTGAGCAGCTTGCGCAGGGTGAAGGGGAGTTCCAGGACCAGGTCGGCGCAGGGTTCCTCAGAAAATTCCAGGGAAGGATCGGTGATCAACGCCACCGGATGCCCGTTCAGAGAAGCTTTGAGCGAGCGGCAAATGCGCTGACCGTTAGTGCGCAGGGAAGCCGCGTTAACCACCGCCAGGTCGGGGTGCAATGCAGCTATGCGCGCCAGGGCCGCCTTGCCCGTTGGCACGGTGTTTATCCGATATCCCTTTTTACGCAGCCCAGGCACAAACGCAGGCGTGTTATTCCTGCGGCTCTCGATCCATAAAATTGATGCCATCGCTCCTCTTCTATATCATATATCATCTTAGGTGATTTCAGCAATGGAATTGAGACCCAAAAATGAATATTTTAAGATTCGGAGAAAGGCGCGGGGTTTTGTTTGAGTTATCCTCGAGATTAATTGCGTATAGCCGAACAATATTCTTTTATCAAATCTGTGCTCAAAAACTCTTTGGCTCCTGTAGTTTGGGAGTTAAGGTAAACTCACCTGGGTTGGTCTTGGTGTTCCCTTTTTAAGTGTGGTAACCTGATAGACATGCCAGGCCTACCGCTTTTCCGGGGGCTGCATCTTTCAAAATAGGGAACAATCCCTGCTCGAAAGGAAGCCTATGCAAACGATTATCGTCGTCCTGGTTGTTTCTGGGGCTCTGTTAATTGGAGCCGCCTGGGGCATCTTCGGCCCGCTGTTCAAAAAAGTTGAGGGGTTTCTGGTTGCCCTGGCGGGCGGCGCGCTGATCATATCGGCAGTGCTCGAACTCATTGAACCGGCAACAAAACAAAGCGCCCTGTGGGCAGTATTTGGGCTTGTGCTGGTAGGAGCCCTTGTTTTTACGGGTCTCGATTATCTTTTAAAACAGAGATGGGGATCGGAAAGCGGCGGCGGGCTGTTAGCGGCAATTACCCTGGATGGTATTCCCGAAAACCTGGCGCTTGGCGTCGCCCTGATCGGCGCGGGACCTTTGCAGGTTGCGGCGTTATCTGGTTCCATCTTTTTGTCGAATTTACCCGAGGCCGCCGGTGGGGCCAAGGAAATGACAGACAGTGGCCGCTCGAATGGAATGGCCTTAGCGCTCTGGGGGACAACGGCCTTGTTACTTTCTGCTGCTGCACTGGTCGGAAACTTTTACCTGGCCGACTTACCAGAGAACGTATTGGGCCTGATCAAATGCTTTGCTGGCGGAGCCGTAGTGGCATCACTGGCAACCGAAGTTTTCCCTAAAGCCTTCAAAAAAGACAGTTATTGGGCTGGAATAGCCACAGCTATCGGGTTGATTGTGGCGCTGTATCTGAATACGTTAGGTTGATCGATCGTCCTGGAATATTACGCTAACTGATGCTGCAGCGAGGCCAAGGCCGAGGCTGGCTTGCCCATAAAAGCCAAGGAAGGAAAGAGCCGATGAGTGAACGTTTTCAGACCCGGCATCCGGACCAAAATAAAGCCGGAGTCAATATCGATCGGGCAAAATATCAGCAGGTGCGCCAGGCCATCCTGGGGGCTGTCGGCGCCCGGGGGCAGCTGCCGTTCAAAGAGCTGGCCGATGAAGTGGCGGCGCGTCTGCCGGGTGATTTCGAAGGCTCAGTGGGCTGGTACGCCACCACGGTCAAGCTCGACCTGGAAGCGCGCGGCTTGATCGAACGGGTGCCCGGCCAGAGCCCACAGGTCCTGCGATTAACTGGAAAGTAGCTCGGGAGCGGGCGCGGCCGTTTTCTGGCCTACTTCCTGGTAAACCGGGCCTCGCCGTTGTTGAACCAGACCAGGAGGCCGTGGTTAACGCTGCCGGCGAAGATATCCACCCGGCCGTCGCCGTCCAGGTCGCCAAGCGCCAGCGCATGGTAGGGCGTGAAAGTAAGCTGCTGTCCGACCGTGAACCTGGCAGGGCCGCTGTTGATCCAGCTCTGGGCGCTGTCGCAATAGGTGGTAAGGGCGTCCAGATCGCCGTCGCCGTCCAGGTCGGCCAGCGCTATGGAGCGGGTTCTTTTAGCGTAGCCAACCGTGCTAGCCAGGATGAACCGACCGGTTTCGCCCCCCTGGGACCCACCGGTGTTGAGCCAGATCTCGTCCGCCTGGAACTCGTTACCGACAAAGGCGTCCAGGTCACCGTCGCCGTCCAGGTCACCTAAGGCGACGGAGGCTGTCTCGGATTCGCCCAAGCGTTGGCCACTATCGGAGAAGCGGCCTTTGCTATCATTGAACCAGATCGTGTTGGGCTGGTTGTGGATGAAGGCTTCGGACTGATCCATATTGGAAGCGGCGTTCCCGAAGAAGGCATCCGGGTGCCCGTTACCATCCAGGTCGCCCAGGGCGACGGCGTTGGTGCCGTAGAGGTCGAAGGTTTGGGCGCTGTCGACGAATCCGCCCTGACCGTCGCTGAACCACAGGTAGTCGACCGGCGGGTGGACCAGGCGGCGGCCATCGTCCCACATCTCTACCCCACCGCAGCAGCCCCCGGCGAACACGTCAGGATAACCATCCCCGTTCACATCTCCGGCAGATGGGCCCATCACATAGTTTCCCATGTCCGGATTGCCCAGGTTCCTGGAGGATACAAACTCACCCCGCCCGTCATTCAAATAAAGGGTGATGGGGCCGGTGTCGGAAACGACTGCATCCAGGTCACCATCGAGGTCGATATCTACAAGCAGTACATGCCGGCTCTCAGCGTTGCCCAGCTGCTGGCCGCTGTCCGTGAAGTTCCCCTCGCCGTCGTTCAGCCAGACCGTGTTGGGGACGGGGACCTCGTTCTCTCCGTTCGCCAGGAAGGCGTCCAGATCGCCGTCGCCGTCCAGATCGCCCAGGGCGGCGCCATAAGTTTGGGGTCCGATGCTGAAGGGCCAGTTCCTGGCCCCTGGCGGCGCGCAGGCGGATAAGCTAATCAGAAAC
>CAYNWK010000317.1:0-3034 GCA_964400875.1 uncultured Anaerolineaceae bacterium
TTTTCAATTTCTAAAAATGGTAGACTTCTTCTGGCTTTATGCCTAATCAGTTACTAAATGGATAAGGATCAAAGACCAATGAAACCGATTATGGCATTTCCCGGCACGCAACAGCATCAAGCTCTGTTGAATAGTATTGTGGCCTTTTACCAGAATGATCCGCGCATCCTGGGTGTGATTGTCTTTGGCTCGCTCGGTCGGGGCAACTGGGATGAATACTCAGATCTGGATCTTGATGTGATTGTTGCCGATGACATCAGTATTGACATCTCCGATGAACTGAAGAGAGTGTGCAAATCATTCGCTGGATTGAACGAACGGGCAGCCATCATAATTCCAGACGGTGATGAGGGTGATATCATCCTGGAATCGTTGATGCAGCTTTCGATCCGGTATCACCCGTTATCACAAACTAGCCCGAACATCGTTGACAGCATGTTGGTCCTGGCGGGAAGCCTAGATGAAACGAAAATCACTGCTGCAGGGAATAGGAATCGCTCGGGAGAAGCAAAGCCATTAAGCCAGCTGCTGGACAAGTGCGTGCGTTATGCTGTTGTAGCAAATGTGGAATTTCAACGAAAGCATTTTTGGGCAGCGAACGAGGTTTTGCACCGGGTGCGTACCCTACTCATGGATATTTATGCTCACACGCACAGCGGAGACCGTGGGTATCAGTTCTTTGATATTCATGCTGAAAAACGGTTCCAGCCGAGGTTGGGAGCAACATTGCCAACATTTGATGATCACTCTTTGCAGGAATCATTTAATAGGTTGCTTGATATCATCGAGAGCGATCTAAATTATCTATCCGGCGAGCAGTTAGATCTCACCACTGCACAAAAAACTATCTTGGATCGTGTTCGCCTGCAGATTGACTCTAACACGGGCCGCGCGAGATAAAGTACGATACATCCCTCTAGCCTGAGCAGTTACAAAGATTCTAACAATACCACACCAGGTCTAGAACCCAAGTCCGTGAGGGGCTGGCGTTCAAGGTTCGAGTCCCTCAGCGCCCAGCTCCACCTTTTCCCAGAACTCCTTAAATCTTTCCACCCTCCTGGTATCTGCCTGGTTCACCAGGAAAGGCGACACATCGGCTGACAGATTCTTAAAATCATACCCCGATATCCTGGCGGATACCTCTTTTCTCAAACTCTCTGGGGTATCGACTCCCATTTTTTGTTTCAAAAACCCCATGTCTGGTTTTGTCCGGCTGGACAAGAATGTGATGTCATAGAAGTCCCTGCCTTTGGGTCTCTCCCGGTTTATTGCTGTATAGATTTTTTGGGACAAAAGGATATCCGGCGGGGTTGCCCTGATCTCGGTAAAAACGTCGAATTTGTTGATCAGGATGATCTCTGGTTGATACGCATAACCCTGGGCTGTCGTATCGACTTGGATCAGCAGCTTTTCCCCTTGAATGGGGGACAGCCCTTGCTCGAATAGCAGCGCTGGAATCTTTAGATAACATCGATACGCGTCTTTTGCCACGTTTCTGATTTCAACTTCAAAACCTTCTAATTCCATGAAACGTTTTACTTTCTGAATGACCTCTTCGAACTCGGCCCAGGACAACCCAAAATTATCGAAATCGATATCCTCGGAAAATCGATTGTTTCCGTAGAGTATTCGCAAGGCCGTCCCTCCCAGGAAGGCTAGTTTGTAGGCATACTGGCTGTCGAAGATCGCTTGCAGGATCTTATATTGCAGGTACTCCCTCAGGATGGCCCGTTCGAATCTTTGCAAATTTTCCGGATATTGATCTTTAATCTGTTGGAAATCAAGCACGGATATACTCCATTAACAGGTCCACCCTGCGTTCCAGCGCTTTGTTATCGAACACCTTTAGATACTTCTCGAACAGCAAATTATCCTCCAACGTTAACAGTTCTTCTCTGTTCCAGCGCAGTCCAGCAAAATCGGGGGTGGAGTCGATCCTTTTATTCCAATAGAGATAGTCGAGCACCATTTTCTCCAGGGTGGCAATTTTGTACTTGATCCTCCTGTCGTATTCGACCACCCGGTAGCCAAACATCAGGACCGGCTTGATGCTGCGGTAGCTGAATCTGCCCCACAAGCTGTCAAAATGCTTGGTCTTACGCGAGCTGACGCTGGTCACGCCCAGCACCGACTCGGGAATTACGCGATAATATGCCAGGGCGGACTCTCTGCTGATGTAAGAGGGTTCGTAAATCAGATTGGCCAGCATGAACCGGTAGCTCTCATTCACCTGCTTATCCGCTAACAGATAAAAACCATTAGGCAGGGACCGGATAAATCCCCTTTCCAACCAATCATTTAACTGCTGCCGGTGGAAATCGGGGTCGAAATTCCGGACATCATTGAGATTGAATGCCGGTAATTCCTTTGCATAGCGCTGGAAATCTCTAAATTTCATTCTTTATTTCCTGAAGTCAATATTACTATTTACATTAGGAAATATTGTACTGATTTACAAGCGTCCCGTCAAGCTGGTTATGAGGTCGATAGGGTGGTAGTTGCGGTAAATTCAACCATCAGGCCTCAGCCGCACGCTGCCGACCCGGTCGCCCATCGTCAAAACCGGCGCCGGGCTTCGACGGCTGGGCGGGCCTGAGCTTATTCTTGCCTGGCGATATCGACCGAGATCTCAACTGCCGGGATCGTGCCCCTGTTCTCGAGCCAGTGTGTGGTGTTCCTGTCCTCGGGCCAGCCCACTCCCGGCCCGTAGTCCGTGGCGGTTCCATTGCGGTGGTCCGTGATCGTTCCACCCAGGATGTAGACCAGCCCCGGTCTGTCTTTGTGGTCGTGGATCGGGCCGAAGACGCCTCCGGGCTCGAAGGTCACCATGCGCATTCGCAGTTGGCGCCCTGCCATGCCCTCGATCTCGGGGCCGAGGTCAACCGCTGCCAGGAACTCCACCGTAACGCCTTTCGTCTCGGGTGCTGCCTGTTCGTCGCTCATCGTGCTCTCCTCTCTGTGCTTCCAGGGCCGGCTGGTGCATAACGCGCTGCCTTGCGGGATATTTGCTGATCCACAGCGCTCCAATTTTAAT
>CAYNWK010000318.1:0-3029 GCA_964400875.1 uncultured Anaerolineaceae bacterium
TTACCACATCGGGGCAGAGCTTTTCTTTTTTTAGGATTTGTGGGTAATCACCACATTTGTTTACTTTACATTCCACCGAGAGATGCTATACTGAAAATAAGCGCCTGCGAGCGTAAACCGTCCGCGAATAGGACTCGAATACACGAATTCATGTCCCTCAGCATCGGCATCGTCGGCTTGCCCAACGTGGGCAAGAGCACAGTCTTCAACGCCTTGGTTAAAGAACAACAGGCCCAGGTAGCCAACTACCCCTTCTGCACCATCCAACCGAACCGGGCGATCGTACCGCTGGTCGATCCGCGGCTGGATAAATTAGCCGAGCTGGTCGGGGTGGAACGGGTGGTCTACGCCACCATCGAGTTCGTCGATATCGCCGGATTGGTGCGCGGGGCCAGCCAGGGCGAGGGTTTGGGCAACCGGTTCCTAGCCCAGATTCGCGACGTGGACGCCATCGTGCACGTGGTGCGCTGTTTCGGTGACCCCAACGTGGTGCATGTCAGCGGCGAGATATACCCGCGCGCCGATGCTGAGGTGGTCAACCTGGAGCTGGCCCTGGCCGACCTGGAGCAGATCGAGCGGCGCATCGAGAAACTGTCCAGCCAGGTGAAGGGCGATAAACAGCTCGTCCCGGTCCTGGAGACGGCCCAGGCCTTGCGCGTGCACCTGCAGCGGGGGCGACCGGTCGCCGGTTTTCCCGACCGGGAGAACGAACCTTTCCAAACCCTGGTTCATGAGCTGCGCTTCCTGACCGGCAAGCCGGTGATCTACGCCGCTAACGTGGACGAGACCGGGTTGGCGCAAGATGGGGAGTGCGTGGCGCAGGTGCGCGCCCTCGCCGCCGAACAAGGCGCTGAGATGGTCACATTGAGCGCCAAATTCGAAGAGGAAATGGCGGATATGAGCGAGGACGAGCGGCGCGAATTCTTGCAGCTGGCCGGGGCGGAGCACAGCGGCCTGGAGCAGGTGGTGCGCCGCAGCTTCGAGACACTCGACCTGATCAACTTCTTCACCCACAACGAGCAGGAGGCGCGCGCCTGGACCATCCCCCGGGGGTGGAAAGCGCCGCAGGCCGCCGGCGTGATCCATACCGACTTCGAACACGGCTTCATTCGCGCCGAGGTGCTGCCTTTCGAGACCTTCGCACGGTACGGCAGCGAAGCCGCCGCCCGGGCAGCCGGCGCGCTGCGCTCGGAGGGCAAGGAGTACGTTGTCCAGGATGGCGACGTGATCTTGTTCCGCTTCAATGTGTGAGTTTTGTAAAATTGGGTTGGTTGGGCGGGCGTCGCCCCTCCAATCAACTCGACAATCTTTTTGAAAAGGACGGCAGCAATGACTTTAAGAAGCATCAACCCTGCTACGGAAAAGGTGATCAAAGAGATCCCCTCCTTCAGCGACGAGCAGATCGAAGCGGCGCTGGGTAAAGCAGTCGAGACCTTCGTTGAGCTCCACCGGACTACCTTCAAGCAGCGCGCTGCCTGGATGAACCGCGCTGCTGCAGTGCTCGAAGAGGGCAAAGCGGAATTTGGCAAGCTGATGACCCTGGAGATGGGCAAGCCGTTCAAGGCAGCCGTCGGCGAAGCTGCCAAATGCGCCTGGGTCTGCCGCTATTACGCCGATCATGCCGAGGAATTCCTGGCGGACGAGCCCGTCGAGACCGCTGCGGTGCGCAGTTTCATCAAGTACCAGCCGCTCGGGCCGGTCCTGGCGGTGATGCCCTGGAACTTCCCTTTCTGGCAGGTGTTCCGATTCGCCGCCCCGGCGCTGATGGCCGGCAACGTCGGGCTGCTCAAGCACGCCTCCAACGTCCCACAGTGCGGCCAAGCTATTGAAGACATTTTTCGCGAGGCCGGCTTCCCCGATGGCGCTTTTCAAAATTTACCGATCGGTTCGAGCCGGGTGGAGGCGGTGATCGCCGACCCGCGCGTCAAAGCCGTTACCCTGACCGGCAGCACGCCGGCAGGCCGCGCCGTCGCCGGTCAGGCCGGCCAGGCGATCAAGAAGACCGTGCTGGAGTTGGGCGGCAGCGACCCGTTCATCGTCATGCCCAGCGCCGATTACGGGCGGGCCCTGGATACGGCGGTCACCGCCCGGGTCCAGAACAATGGGCAGTCGTGCATCGCCGCCAAGCGTTTTATCGTCCACGCCGACATCGCCGAGCGCTTCGAGCGCGATTTCACCGAGCGGATGCGCGCCCTAACCGTGGGCGATCCGATGGACGAGGCTACCGCAATCGGCCCGCTGGCTACCCAGGCCATGCTGGAAGACCTGGCCGACCAGGTGGAAATCACCGTGGCGATGGGCGCCCGCGTGCTCGCCGGGGGCCAGCCGCTCGACCGGCGCGGCTACTATTATCCGCCCACGGTGCTGGTGGATATCCCCAAGGGTTCCCCGGCCTACGATGACGAGCTGTTTGGCCCGGTGGCGTCCGTTTTCCGGGCAGCCGATGTCGAGGAAGCCATCCGGATCGCCAACGACACGCCCTTTGGGCTCGGTTCGGCGGCCTGGACCAACGACGCGGTCGAAAAGGAGCAGTTCATCGCCGGGCTGGACGCCGGAAACGTGTTCATCAACGGCATGGTGGCGTCCGACCCGCGCCTGCCCTTCGGCGGCGTGAAGACCTCAGGCTACGGACGGGAGCTGAGCGAATTCGGCATACACGAGTTCGTCAACATCAAGACCGTGGTGGAGGGCAGCACCACCTGAATAACAGCTGGGGATTTTCTAAGTAGTTGCGGTCGACATCAGGGCCTGATGTCGACCGCTTTTCTTTTGAAGAGGTGTGGGTGTGTTCAAGCGGGCCAGAAGGTCGTATGCGAATGCCTCAACCATGGCCTCATTCCGGGTCTAGCCTGGCCTGCTTAAGCCAATTCTTATGTAAGTATTCGGGGGCGTACATAGTCAGAATCCCACGCGAGCCTGCATCCGAGCCTGGTTTGGGGAAGGGCTGATTTGGGCAAGGAGGTATTTTTGGATGAAAAGGTAACTGCTCAGGCATAAAAGTCTGATGAACTTTACCATTGTCAAAATTG
>CAYNWK010000319.1:0-2982 GCA_964400875.1 uncultured Anaerolineaceae bacterium
CAGGCACGCGGAAAAGACTGTCGACGAGCCGCCGCAGTTGCCAACCCCTCAAGAGAATAGTCCGGGACGCCTTCAGGTATCAGGGATGAGTTCCAAGCCGACCAGCATGAAACGCATCAGCTGCTTCCAGTCGTCAAACAGCATGTAGCGCAGCAAGGCGCGCAGGTCATTGAAGCAATCCCGGCGAGCCACCAGGTGTTGGCGCAGGCGCCGGTACTGTTCGTTTAACAATTCCAGCAAGGTATGGAACAGAAAAGCCAGCCGGTTCAAGGTGATCATGAAATTGGCCAGGAACTGCTCCCCATGCCCGAAGTTGTGCTCGAGATGATAGCCCTTGGTTTTGAGCACGTGGTTAGTTTCATTCTCGCTCTTCCAGCGCGCCCGGCCATCCCGCACGAGGGGCACCACGTTGTCGGCAGTAGGGTAATCGCATTTCAAACCGAGAGCACCTTGAGCAAGTAACTTTCGTCCCAGCCAGCTAGCAAGCGCTTGGCCTGAATGCCCACTTTCGCCGACTTTTCCTGTTTGAGCATGTTGAGCGCCATATGACGCAATATTGCGAAATTAGCTGGTGCGTGATCTTTACGAACACGGCTGACATCTTCCCGAAAGGCCACATCCAGCACCCAGTGCAAACGGTTCTCGATACCCCAATGACTGCGTTTGGCTTTCAGCAAACCCTTGGCATTCAGCACTGCGCTCGAAATGAAATAGCGGATCTTGATTTCGACCTTGTTATCGAACCTTCTTTCGGAACGGATCATCGCCAAGGTGCTCAGGTTTTTCCAGTTCTGCCGACCTCGCGCATACGCCAGGTATTCTTCTTCCGAGATCGCCCAACATTCCCGGATTTCCATGCGCCCATGCGAGTTATCGACTTTGCGAGTATAGGTGTATCCCGGGCTCTGGAAACCTTCTTGCTGATCCAGGCTGAACAATCTTTCCAGATCTTCATACAGATGGAGTTGGTTCTCTTTCACGGCCAGTAAGTAATCACCACCTTGTGCAACGATCTTTTCGGCGATCTCGGTTTGGGTCCCAATGGCATCAATTGTTACCAAACAGCCCGAGATATCGAGCACTTCCAATAATCTGGGAATCGCAGTGATCTCATTCAACTTCTCATCCACCTTGACTTGCCCTAACACCAGCTCATTGGCGGTTGCCCAGGCGCTCACCACATTGATCGCACTTTGACCTTCGAAACGATCCACCGAGCCGCGTAATTGCTTGCCGTCGATGGCGATCACTTCTCCTTAAGTTAGCCTTTGGATTTCTGCTACCCAGCCCAGAAAGGTCCGTACAAATTCTTCCGGATTGATCAGCCCAAATACTCGCCCAAAGGTGTCGTGTGATGGTATCCCGTGTGGCAATTCCAAAAACGTTTTCAACCACTTTTGTTTGCTCCTGCCAGACAGGGCTACATCACTCCATCCGTCTGCTCCACACACCACCGCACAGATCGCTATGACCAGTATGTCAATGAATTTATGGCGGGTCGCATTGCCTATTCGTGGATCTCTGACTTTCCCAAGATGCTCCCTTATCCTGCCGATCGGTTTGTCTTCCATTGCTGTACTCGCCTCCGTACAGCAATTGTCTCATATCTATTTCAAATGCGATTACCCTATTGTCGGCAGTGAGCTGACGATTGGTGATGAAGCTGTTGTGGTACAGTGGTTGGCCGTCGTCTTCCCGGGTGCTCGTGATTTCACACCAATTGACCGGCAAGGCGCCCTCTCCCCGGCGCAAGGGCACCCCGTTGACCCATCAGTTCGTCAAATATCGTCGAGGCTCTCATCCTCCTAGCTTATCATGCCTTTTGGGCCATATTAGAATTGCTGAGGAGAACCTTGTCTATAGTAACCCAGAGGCAGGATTTACTGAGTAATGGCAGAATATGTGGAACAACCACAGTTCCGATCAACCAATAGTGTAAATGGCAACATCCTGTGCCAATTATGAACATTATAGGCTGGTCACCGCGATAACTCCCTCTTCTTGCAGTTATTACGAGGACCCGGTTAAAGACTACCTCTGCTCACCCTCCAAGGTCACCAGGTACCAGAAGCGCATTTCCGGTCCTTTGCTGGAACGCACTGACATCCACATCGAAGCCCATGGCGCGGTTTACGGGAAGCTCAGCCCCCGATTATATTTTCGGACAGCACTTCACCCCGCCCGCACCAACCCCCACCCCGGCGCGGGCAGCACCCCAAACGCCTTCCAGTCGGCCAGCACCACAGCCGCATCCCCGGGCATCCCGGCAAAAACCTCCAATACCGCTTTCCGCACCCAGGGCGGGGCCAGCAGCGCGAAGACCAGCGCCAGCGAGTTGCGCCGGGCATAGCGCAGTGCCTCTCTAAACCGCCGGGAGGTCTTGCCCCTGAGCGTCGCCCGGGAGGCATTGCCGCTCTCGACCTCCAGCCAGAAGAGCGCCTCTCGTCCCAAAAGCTGCCCCCAGGCCAGGGCGTCCGGGCGCAGCCGTCCCAGGGCCACCTCGCTCCAGCCGGTCCAGATCTCGGCCAGCGGCCAGGCGCGCCGCAGCCAGGCCGGCCACAATCGTGAGGTACGCCGGTGACGCCCCCGGGCCGACGAGCGCTCCTTCCTGGCGGGAAAGGCCACCCCCGGCGGTACGCCCCAGCTGCGCAGGGCCAGGGATACCCCCGGCCGGCGTATCTTCCAGCTGGGATAGGTCTCCCGGCCCTCCCGCGCGGCCAGCCCGCGGTCGTTCAGCCCCCACAGCGCCTGCCGGGCGGTGGGCAGGCTCACCCCGACCAGGGAGGCTATTTCTGCGGTGTAGGCTTGATCCAATCTTGCCAGCGCGCGCAGCGCCTGGAGCTCCTGCCGGGAAACCTCTGCAGTCACCAGGTCCGGCGCGGCGGGCGGCGCCGGCATGGGTAGATGAAACAGGCCCGGGCAAAAGGTGAAATCCTGCAGGCGCGGCGGCGACCCCGGGTCCCCGGTGACCGCCAGCGCCAG
>CAYNWK010000320.1:0-2934 GCA_964400875.1 uncultured Anaerolineaceae bacterium
TGACGCCTTCCAGGGAAGGGATGACGAGATCGGCGGCGCCAACTCGCCTGGGCGGGCCGAGGCCGACGGCGATCATCCCGGCAGCCTGAGCGGCCTCCACGCCGGCTTCAGCATCTTCCACGACCAGGCATCTGACGGGAGGCGTGCCCAGCCGGCGAGCAGCAAAGAGAAACAGGTCCGGCGCGGGTTTGGGTCGCTCTACGCTGCCACCGTGAGCCAGCACGTCGATGCGCTTGGCGATGCCTAATCGCTCCACGACGACCGGCGCGTTCCGGCTGGCAGAAGCAATGGCAATTTTGATCCCGGCTCGAGCCAGTTCATCCAGCAACGCTTCAGCTCCTGGCAGGAGATCACGGGGGGTAATCGCGGTGATCCGATCTTGATAGTCGCGATTCTTGCGCTCCATCAGGTCCAGCATCTGATCTTCGCTAACTGGACGCCCATCAAGCAAGAGTTCGAGCGACTTACGGCGCGAGACGCCGCGCAGCTTTTCGTTGTCGGCCCGCGTGAAGGGAATTCCCTGCTCGTCCGCCAGCCGCTTCCAGGCCTGGTAGTGATACTCGGCGGTGTCGGTGATCACCCCGTCCAGGTCGAAGATGACCGCATCGATGTAGCGTTTAATCTCACACCTCACGGGTTTGCGGCTAAATAACCGGCGCTTGACGCCCGGATTACCAACCTGGGAGTCATGAGGATCTCGTTTTCATCTCCAGTTCGTGAATTGATGACCTTCACCAGGAGGTCGATGACACGCAGTCCGATCTCCCAGATCGGTTGGTGCACAGAGGTCAACGGGGGGTTTAAGTATTGCACAATTGGGTAATCGTCGAAGCCGGTGATAGCCAGGTTTTCACCAATGCGATACCCCTGGCCTTGAGCGAGCTCCATGGCACCGATGGCCATAACATCGTTTAAGCAAACGATCGCGGTGGGGCGCTGCTCCTCGGGCAGTTCCAGAAGGGTCATCGTTCCTTCACGGCCAAATGCGACCGAGCCCTCGCCACGTCGGACCCAGGTAGCTTGGATGGGTAAGCTGGCTGCGGCCATGGCATTGAAGTACCCGTTCAGGCGATCCCGGCCGACGCGAGATTGCTCAGGCCAAGCCAGAACGCCAATACGGCGATGCCCGAGTTTGATCAAATGTTCAACAGCCTGAGCTATCCCGGCCTGCCCGTCGACGTCCACGTATGGAAAACGCCATTCCGGGTTGGAGCGGCCAAAAGCGACAAAAGGAAACCCGCGCTCCTGCAAAAAGAGAATGCGCGGGTCTTCGTACTCTACCCCGGAGATGACGAAACCGTCAACCTGATTGGTGTCGATCAGCTCGCGGTAGCCCTCCACGCGCCGCTCGTCTTCGGGGAAAGGGAAACACAGCAGATGGTAGCCGGCCTGGTAGCTGGCGTGCACCATGCTTTGCAAGAACTGATCGAGAATTGGGTTGGGTTTATCGCGAGTAGAAGGGGCCCAGGAATAACCGATCAGCTGGCTGCTCTGCATGCGCAGGTTACGGGCCATCTGGTTAGGCCGGTAGCCGAGTTCCCGGACGGCCTCCCAAATACGTACCGCGGTTTCGTCTGAGACCTGGATGCGGTCGTTGAGCACCTTTGAGACAGTCTGGTAGCTAACCCCTGCGCGTGCTGCGACTTGTTTGAGGGTAACTTGCCTGACCATGCGGATCCGTGATTAAGTTTACAGGGGGTTTCTTATAGGCGAACGTTCGCACGAACGTTCGCCTATATTATTGCATAATTCGATAGCCTTTGTCAAGAGGCATCTTCTGATGATGCTCATAAATGTGGGGCGAGCTTACCCGCGCCTTGATTCCCGCCAGGATCTATACCGATTGTTCACCTCGCTCCCAGATTACAAGGGTATACCTCGGTATGACACCGTTCTCCTGGGCGTCGGTCGCCTGGAGTGGTCGGCCATTCCACAGCGAAGTTCCACATCAGCAGCCTCCTCATGAAACTGGAGGTCTCCAGCCGCACCGAAGCGGTAGCGCTGGCGCTATAAGAAAACCTGGTCACATGACCAGTAAAGTAAACTGCCCGACTGGCCAATTAACTCTACCCACCTGGCTGATGGAAGCCGGGTGGGGTTTTTCTATACTTAGACTGTGTAAATCGATCTAGGAGTGACTAAAGTGCTTGCAAATCTTTTGAGACCATTCTACAACCGTACCGAAGGCCGTTTACGAGCATTCTGGCGTCTGCTGATCCAGTTCGTTCTTGGTTTCCTGGGCTTAGGCATATTGAACCTGCTGGCATTGTTTGTTATCGCTTTCCTGCTCATACTCACTGCTCAGATTCCTTTTAACCTCTTGGGGAACGGCCAGGAGTTGGTGCAATCCCTCAATGCCGAGTTTAATCAACTGCCGCTGTTGTCCGGAATACGCTCGTTGATTGTCCTGCTGTTTGTTGGATTGGTTTTCACCTTGCTGGCCCGTTGGCTCGACCACCGCCCCTGGCGAGATTACGGGTTTCATTTCAGTGCTGCCTGGTGGCGCGATCTGGGCTTTGGATTATTCTTAGGTGCGCTATTGATGGGCATTGTTTTTGGTGTGGAACTTTTGCTGGGTTGGGTATCGGTGACCGGGACGCTGGAGAACGGTCAACCCCAATTACCTTTCTGGCAGATGCTGTTTAATGGGTTGCTGGCGTATGTGTTTGTTGGGGTTAGCGAGGAGCTGTTCTCTCGTGGCTACCAGATCCAAAACCTGGCCGAAGGTCTGAACCTGCCGCGCATCAGCTCGAAAACGGCTTTGCTCAGCGCATATCTGCTCACCTCGCTTGTCTTCGGTTTCCTGCACGCCAATAATCCCAACGCCACTTTGATCAGTACGCTTAATCTGATCCTGGCGGGCTTATTCCTTGGATTAGGTTTCGTCCTCACGGGAGAGTTGGCCATACCGATTGGCCTGCACATAACCTGGAA
>CAYNWK010000321.1:0-2928 GCA_964400875.1 uncultured Anaerolineaceae bacterium
GTTGGGCGGCGCCGTCTTGATGGAGTCCGCGCTGGAGGATTATTCAGGGGGGGACGGGCTGGTCGCCAGAAGCAAGCAGACGTTCAATGATGGGGCCAAGCAGCGTATCGGGCGTTGGGCGACTGAAACGGTCGAAGAAGGGGACGCCATTTTCATGGACGCCAGCACGACCGTCCAGCACATGATCCCGTATTTACAGCAGTTTCAATCACTGACCATCGTTACCACGGGGTTGGATACCGCACGGCTCTTGAGCCGCCACCCTTCCCACATTGTCATCCTGATCGGCGGGCGCGTTGGTCCCGGAGGGCACGCCATCACCGGGGAGATGGGCCTGGAAATCTTGCAGAACCTGCACATTCGCTCCGCCTACATCTCCGGCGTGGGCTTCTCGCCCGAGGTGGGGCTGATGGAGCGCAATATCGAAGAAGCTCGTCTAAAGCGGGCGGTCCTGGCGAACATGCGCCAGACCGTCGCCCTGGTCGACTCGTCGAAGCTGGACAAGATAGGCGCTGCGCCCATCCTTCCCGCCCACCACCTCAGCCGCCTGTACACCGACAGTGACATCACCCCCGAATGTCTGGCCTCCCTGCGCGCTGCCAAGGTAAACCTGGTGGTGTGCGGCGAGAACACGGTCCGCTCCTACCTGGCGCACGCCCAAGAGACCAAGTACGTGATCGGGTTTGCCAACCAAAGCGAGCAGCTGCCCTTTGCCGTAGACGTGCGCCGCGGCCTGGAGCGGGCTGTCAAGGACGTTAGCAATATCGATCTGGTCGTGGCCGATAACGCGCTCAGCGCCGAACGGGCCTTGCACATCGCCGACCAGCTGATCCAGCGCAACATTGACCTGGCGATCGAATACCAGCTCAATTACAAGACCGGTCGGATCATCATGGATAAGTTCAAGCGAGCGGAGATACCCGTTATCGCCATTGACATCCCCATGGTCGGCGCCACCTTTTTCGGCGTGGATAATTACCGTGCCGGGCATATGGCTGGCATCGCCCTGGGAGAGTGGCTGCAGCAGCACTGGGAAGGCAAGTTTGATACCCTGATTGTCCTGGAAGAATCGCGGGCGGGCGCGCTGCCTGAAGCCCGCATTCAGGGGCAGCTGGACGGACTCGCAGAGATCGTAGGCCTCATCCCTGAAGAAAAGATGGTTTACCTGGAGAGCGGGAATACCAGCTCCTTCAGTGAGGCCCAGGTGACGAAGCTGCTGGAGAACGAACGCGAAGGGCGTCGCTTTGCCGTGGTCTGTTTTAACGACGACGCTGCAATAGGAACGCTGCGAGCCGCGCGGCGCCTGGGACGCGATCAAGAGGTGGTTATCGTGGGGCAAGGCGCCGACCGGCGCGTGCGTGAGGAGCTGCGCCAGGGTGACTCGCACATTATTGGCTCCACAGCATACCGGCCGGAACTGTATGGGGAGAAACTGCTGGAGCTGGCGCTCAAAGTCTTGAACGGCGAATCGGTTCCCCCGGCCGTCTACATCGACCATGTCTTCATCACGCCGGAGAATGTCGAGCGATATTATCCACTCGTCGGGCAGGAACCGGTCGCGCCTGACGCGCAACAGAGGTAGACGTACCCGGTACCCGGTCAGTGGACAACTGTATAAATCCTATAAAGATTTTTTGGTCAGGCTCAGGAGAATTCACCATGAAGCGTGTCGGCTTTCTATTAAAAGTAAGGGCGGATAAAGTCGAGGAATACAAACAGCAGCACCAAAACGTGTGGCCTGAGATGAAGGAAGCGCTGCGCCGCAATGGCTGGCACAATTACTCGCTGTTCATGCGCGAGGACGGCCTGCTCTTCGGTTACTTCGAGACCGAGGACAGCTTCGCTGCCGCTCTGGAAGGCATGGACCAAGAGGAAATCAACACCCGCTGGCAGGCGTCCATGGGCCCTTACTTTGAAGCGCCGCCCGGCTCCCGGCCGGATCTGAACATGGTGGAACTCGAGGAGGTCTTCCACCTGGATTGAGCCTGGTAATTTCTCCCTGGCGGAGAGCCTCACCCCGGCTTTTTTGCGCCTCGTAAAACTCCTCTTACCTCAAATTCCCTCACGGGCCTTCAACTTATCAGGGTTCGGGGTAGCCCAGATCTGCTCGATCGATCCGTCTTTCACCCCAATAGAAAGCACGAAGATGGGCGCACCCTGCGCATCCCGCGCCAGCAGCGCAGGCAGCCCGTTGACTTCGGCAATCTCCGGGGAGGCCCCTTCCGGGGTAAAACAAGCCGAGCCCGATCTCAGGAATTGAGCCTGTAACATTTTGACCCCTATGCAGACTAAAGATATGATCATTACACAAGGAGAAAGCGATGTCTTCATTTTCGGATCAAGTGGTTCTAGTCACCGGCGGCAGCGGCAATCTGGGCGGCGCAGTTGTGCGCGCTTTCCACGCGTCCGGCGCAGCCCTGATCGTCCCGGACCGGGGCGTTGGACGGATGGCAGAGCGGTTCCCGGAGTTGGCTTCTTCACCGGATCATCTCCTGGCGGATGAGGTAGACGTAACCGACCCGGGGCAGATCGACGATCTGATCCGCCAGGTCGTAGCGCGTTTTGGACGCCTCGACGTGCTGGTGCACACCATCGGCGGCTACCGGGGCGGCGATCCCGTCCACGAGACCCCGCTGGAGACCTGGGACTTCCTCTACAATCTAAACGCCCGCAGCGCCTTCGTCGTTAGCCGGGCGGTGCTCCCAGCGATGCTGGAGCAAGGCCGCGGCAAGATCGTCCTGATCGGCTCGCACTCAGCGCTCGGCGCAGGGGGCAACGACGCCGCCTACAGTGCGGCGAAGAGCGCCGTTGCCCGGCTGACCGAAAGCATGGCGGCGGAGTATAAGCAGCAGGGCATCCGGGTGAACGCCATTCTCCCGGCGGCGCTGGTATCCGAGGAGGATCTGCAGGCCGATCCCGCCCGGGGCG
>CAYNWK010000322.1:0-2927 GCA_964400875.1 uncultured Anaerolineaceae bacterium
GAACAGGAAACGAAAAACGATCTGACAAAAGCACAATATCAGATCGTCGGGTGGAGTGTCGTCCACCCCAGGGTGGATTTGGGGGGTGGAATAAATTGTTGCGGGGGGAGGATCAGTCGGAAAGCAAGTCCAGTTCCCGGGCGATTACGACGGCCTGGGCGCGACGGTGGGTCCCCAGTTTGCCGTACAGGCTGTTGATGTGCGACTTCACCGTGCTGAGGGCGATCACCAGCTGTGCAGCGATCTCCTGGTTGGTTAGCCCGGCGCTGATTAAACTGAGCACCTCCAGCTCGCGCTCGCTGAGCGGTTCGACGACTTGGCTGGCAGTTGATGGATGAACGCCCGTGTAAGTCGCTGTTGATTCGGTTTTCGGGGGTGCAAGCACTGAAAGTAACCGCTCTGCATACGCCAATATCCGGGAATCCGTAGCGGCTCCCCCGGCAATCTCCTTACAAAAAGCCTCCAAGAGCGTTCGCATCGGCTCGTTTTCGTCAACAAACATGCGCACGTAGCTCTCCGGTTCGGCCAGTAGAAGCGCGCTTCCCAAGGCCTGCATCGCGCCGGCATGGTCGCCGTGGACCTGGCGCGCCAACGCCTGTACCATCAAGATTTCGATCTGGCTGCCGGTGCGTCCATCGCTTTCCGCCGCCTGCAGCAATCGGGCTAACAGTTCCAATACAGCTTTGGATCGCCCTTGAGCGATGAGCACCCTGGCTAAAGCCAGGTATTCCACTTCCAGGGCATAAGGCAGAACCGCGTCATCCTCGTGTAGCCCACAGCGCTCAGCCCAGCGAACTGCCAGGTCGAGGCGTCCTTGCCGCAGCCGCAAGCGCGCTTCCCAGGCTCCTGCGATGGTAGTATGGACCGGGCGATGTTCTTGTTCGCTCAATGCTGCAATCTTGCGTAATTCGCGCTCTGCGCCATCCGGATCGCCTTGTGCTTGCAGCGTGTATGCCAGCATCTTGTGGCTGTAGAATTCGAAGCCAGTCAGGCCGCCGCGGTGACCCGCTTCCACTCCTGAGTTTGAGTACCGCAACGCTGCTTCCAGATCGTTCCATTCGTAGTACAGCCTGCTGAGGCCATAATAAGCCAAACCCGCAACAGGCCAGGCTTCTCGCCCGCGCTCGGAAGTGATCTGCGTGATGCGTTGACACGTTTTCGCCGCTTCGCGCAGCTGACCCATTACTATCTGGACGTTCGACAGGTTAGATAGCGCGTGCAAGGCGATCAGCAAATTATCGGCTTGCAGGCCAAAGGCGCTGGCCTCGAGGTAGGCCTGCCTGGCCTTGGTGATATGGCCGAGCTGGCGTTCCCCGTGGCCGAGAAAATAGCTCGCAAAGCCTCGCAGCTGGGAATTTTCCACCGGCAACAAGCTTAATGCATTCCGGCACAACGCGATGGCCCGAACATAATTAGACTGATCGATCGCGATTTCCGCGCGCAGCGTGGCGATTTCACCCCGGAGAGTATCCTCAATCGTTGTAGATCCGGTTGAGTTCTTGGAGGCGTTCGCTTCAAGCGCTGCCTCCGCAGCTTGCAAGCGCGGCTCAATGGAGTCCATCCGCCTCAGGATCGTGAAAATCCAGGCGTAAGCCAGGCTCAGACTTGGATTACCGTCAACCACTTCGACAGGCAGCTGGTCAAGCCAGCTGAGTAAGGTGTTCACCTCGCCTCGCCCCAGCATAGCCCACCGTTCTCCCTCGATCAGACCGGCTGCACGCCGTATGTCGCCGCCGCCCAGCGCATGATGGATGGACTGATCGTACGCGTTGTTCGCCTCGTACCACTCGCTCGCCAGCTGGTGCAGCGAAGTTACCCTCTCCGGTTCTTGTTTACGCAAACGCGCCAGCAATACCTCGGCAAACAAATGGTGATAGCGATACCAACCGCGGTGGTCATCGAGCGGTACAACGAAGAGGTTGGCCTGCTCCAAGCCATCTAAAATGGCCTTACTATCGCTGCGACCGGTGAGCGCGTTGCACAAGGACCCGTTCAAGCGTTTCAGGATGCTGGTGGACAGCAGGAACTGCCGCACAGCTTCCGGCTGCCTGCTTAATACTTCCTCTACCAGGTAATCGACGATGAAACGATGGCTGCCGGTAAACGCGGCGATGAATCTGGAGCGGTCGTCTTGATCCTTGATCGACAGCGCGACCAGCTGCAGTCCGGCGACCCAGCCCTCCGTGCGAGTTTCCAGCGCCGCGATCTCTGGCGCGGAAAGGTCCAATTTCATACTCTGGTTAAAAAAGGCGGTCACCTCCCCCTTGGTAAAGCGCAAGTCGGCTGAGCGTATCTCTTCTAGCTGTCCCCGGGCGCGCCAGCGAGCCAGGGGCAAGGCCGGATCCCGGCGGGTAGCGATCACAAGGTTTACGTTGGACGGCAGGTGCTCGATCAGGTAGGTCAGAGACTCATCGATCGCCGGGTTATCGATCAGATGATAATCGTCGAACACGTGGCTGAAGCGGTAATCCAGGGCAGCCAGCTCGTTGATCGCGAGCATTAACATCACTTCGATTTGAGGCCCATCTGGGGATTCTAGGAGCTGTTGAGCGTCCTGGCACAGCTCGGGGTTTAAGGTCTGCACCGCCGCCAGGAAATAGCGCCAGAAACGGGCCGGGTCGTTATCCCCCTCGTCCAGGGAAAGCCAGGTCACGCAGTGCTCGTTCTGCGGGATCCATTCGCTCAGCAAGGTCGTCTTGCCGTAACCGGCCGGCGCGCAAATCAAGGTCAGCGGGTGGTTGACAGACGCTTTCATCCGCTCGATCAGGCGGGCGCGATCCACCCACCCGAGGCGGGCTGGCGGAATATACAGCTTGGTGGCGATTAAAGGGTTCCCAAAATCGATCGGCATTTTTCCCCGATCAGTCCTTGCGAGGTTTCCCCATGCTATTCCGAGCCGATCAAAACACTTGTCTTAACGGGGTCAT
>CAYNWK010000323.1:0-2921 GCA_964400875.1 uncultured Anaerolineaceae bacterium
TTAATCAAATACTGGGGCAACCGCGACCCGGATCTCCGCATTCCGGCGAACGGCTCCATTTCGATCAACCTGGACGGGCTGCACACCCGCACCCAGGTGACCTTCGACCCCGGATATGACTCAGACCGGTTGACGGTCAACGGGCAGAACCTCTCTGGCCCGGCGCTGCAGCGGGTCAGCCGCCAGCTGGATTTAGTGCGGGAAATGAGCGGCGTCGGTGAGTTTGCCCGGGTGGTCAGCGAGAACAATTTCCCCATGGGCGCTGGCATCGCCTCCTCGGCGTCGGCTTTCGCCGCGTTGAGCCTAGCTGCCAGCACTGCAGCCGGCCTGGACCCGGACGAAGCCGAACTCTCGCGCCTCGCCCGGCGCGGCTCCGGTTCCGCCTGCCGCTCCATTCCAGGCGGGTTCGTGGAGTGGCAGACTGGTGAAGACGATGCCAGCTCGTTCGCCTGGTCCCTGGCGCCGGCCGATCACTGGGCCCTGGTCGATTGCCTGGCGATCGTCAGCCGGGAACATAAACCCACCGGCTCGACACAGGGGCACACCCTGGCCGATACCAGCGTGCTGCAGCCGGCGCGCGTCTCCGATGCCCCCCGCCGGTTGGCTCTCTGCCGCCGGGCGGTGCTGGAACGGGATTTCGAGTCCCTGGCGGAGATCGTCGAGCTGGACAGCAACCTGATGCACGCCGTGATGATCAGCTCCTCGCCGCCCTTGCTCTACTGGCAGCCTGGGACCTTGGCGGTCATGCACGCGGTGCGCGCCTGGCGCGCCGCCGGCACCCAAGCCTGCTACACCATCGATGCCGGCCCGAACGTGCACGTGATCTGCACACAAGCAGCCTCAACCCAGGTCGCAGCGCGTCTGAGGGCGCTTCCCGGAGTGCTCGAAGTGCTCACCGCGCCTCCCGGCGGCCCGGCGCGGTTGGTGGAATCCAGGCAAGGTCAAGCGTAAGAATTCGGTTTCCGAGTCCGTTTAACCCGTACTCCATTCAACGATATCAAATTCGAACAGGCAGATTCACCACGAGAGGCCGCACCGGGGCGCGCCTCGCTTAGAGTTTTGTTAGAATTACCCCTTCCTCGGCGTCCTTTGTGGTGGCTTTTCACAGGTCAGGATATAATCTTAGGACTTACGCACTTGAGGAAAGATAGGGGATGTTGGGGCGGGCTACACCGCCTAAACACCCCAACTTTCTCCAAGAACTACGAAACTCCTAAATCGAACAATACAGGTGTTTATGAGCACAACCTTAATTCTCGAGATCGCACAATTCGTCGGCGCAATCGCCGCGTTAATTATTATCCACGAGTTTGGGCATTTCATCGCTTCGCGGCTGGTGGGCATCGAAGTCGAGGAATTCGGCCTGGGTTTCCCACCACGTATGGCTACCCTCTTCGAGCTCGGCGGCACGAAATACACCCTCAACTGGCTTCCCCTGGGCGGTTTTGTCCGCCCCAAAGGCGAGAATGATCCCAGCGTCGAAGGCGGTTTAGCCGCAGCCAGGCCGTGGAAGCGCCTGGTCGTTCTGTTTTCAGGCCCCCTGGCTAACCTGCTCGTCGGTGTGTTGTTATACGCCATGATCATCACCCGAGTCGGTGTATCGATCAACGACCAGGTCCAGATCCTGGAGGTGGCGCCCAACTCACCCGCAGCGCAAGCCGGCTTAATGGCGGGTGACATGATCCTAGCCGTCAACGACACGCCGGTCAATGGCATGGAGGACTTGCAAACCTCCATCAATGACAACCTGGGCCAAGCGACCCAACTTACCTACCAGCGCAATGAAGAGACAGCGACCGTCACAATGGTGCCGCGCGCAGACCCTCCGCCGGGCGAAGGCGCTATCGGCATTATTATGAGCAACCCGACCAGGCAAGTCAGCCTGATCTCCGCCATACCGCTGGGGGTGGAGGCGACCTTCAACCAGATTAGCGCCTTGGCCACCTTCCCACTTCAGATGATTCAGGGCAACGTCACGCCGGAAGAAGGGCGTCTGGTTGGTTTTAAAGGGATGTTCGATATCTACCAGGCAGTGCGCGAACCTACTCCCCAATCGCCTATCCCGGCAGGGGTCAACGTGCTGGCTTTCTTCGCCACCATCACCATCTCCCTGGGTGTGCTGAACCTGATGCCCATCCCGGCGCTGGACGGCGGCCGCATCCTCTTTGTGCTGCCCGAGATCTTCTTGGGCCGGCGCATCCCACCGCGATACGAGAACGTGATCAACCTGGTCAGCTTTACCTTGCTGATCTTGCTGTTGCTCTACATCAACCTGTACGATTTTATCAACCCAATTGAACTTACTCGCTGAGCCGCCCCCCGGTATTAAAGCTCGGACCGCGGCCTGGCGCGCAACCAGAGGTAGGATGGTTTATGGCTGAAACGCCGCCTTCGGAAATCCCTTTCCAGGAGTTGCTCGACGCCCTGGGAGACCTGGAAACCCCCTTTCACCCGCGCTATTTATACCGCCTCTCCGACCTGGATCTGGCTGAAGCTGCCCAACTCGAGGAACTTTGGCCGCGCCTGCCTTTGTGGCGGCGCAAGGCTTTGCTTGAGGATCTTGAAGAGTTGAGTGCAGCGGATCTGGTGCTCTCCTTTGAAGCCGTCTGCCGGCACGCCATACAGGATCAGCATGCGGAAGTTCGCCGCCTGGCGATCAGCATCCTGGAAGATTACCAGGTTGAGGACCTGATCCCGAGGATGCTCGATCTCTTGAAGACCGACGAACACAGCGCCGTGCGCGCTCAAGCTGCCGGAGCCCTGGGCAGTTTCGTTTATCTGGGAGAGATCGACGATCTGCCTGATGAGGTCACAAACCAAATAGAAGACCAGTTGCTCCAGGCGATCGAGAATGATCCCGCCACAGAGGTAAAGCAGCGAGCCCTCGAATCGCTTGGCTATTCCAGCCGCAAAGAACTTCC
>CAYNWK010000324.1:0-2901 GCA_964400875.1 uncultured Anaerolineaceae bacterium
GCAGAAAAGCCAAGAAGCGGGTGCAGACTACTTCCTGGATAAATCCACCGATTTCCACCGCATTCCCGGTCTGATCGCCGAATTCAGGGATGAACGGTTTCCCCGGTAGTTTATCCGTTTCTAAACGCGCCTGCGTACCGTGAAAGAGTACGGCGCTGAAGTGGGGAAAAGATTTACTCATCTCCCACAATAGTCGGACGGGGCTATTGCTCACCAGCCGGGTTTATGCGATACTGTATCCAACTCTACTCCGCGAAGGATTGAACCGATGCGACTGGTTACCTACGAATCCAATAGCGGCTGGCGCGCCGGGATCGCCATCCAGGATTGGGTGGTGGACGCCGCCAGCGCCGCCAGTGCGGCCGGCCTACCCGGGACAGAGGCGGGCGGCTGGGTTTCAAACCGCCGGATCATCCAGGCTCCCGCAGAGCAGCTGGCTGCCCTGGAAGGCGCCGCCCGGGAGCTGGCGGAGGATCTGGGCGAGGAACCCGCGGTGCGCCCGCTGGCGGACCTCCGCCTGGGCCCGCCCATCCCCGACCCGGACAAGATCATCTGCATGGGGTTGAACTACCGCAGCCACGCCGCCGAGACCGGTTTATCTACGACGGCGGTACCGACCCTGTTCGCCAAGTACCGCAACGCACTCAACGGCCCCGCCAGCCCAATCCGCCTGCCGGGGTTCAGCCGGGAGATCGATTACGAGGGCGAGCTGGCGGTCGTGATCGCCAGGCAGTGCAAGGAGGTACCCGCCGCGCAGGCCTTGCAGTTTGTAGCCGGCTACATGGCCTTCAACGATGTCAGCGCCCGCGACCTGCAGATGCGCACCAGCCAGTGGCTGTCCGGCAAGACCCTGGACACTTTCGCTCCCTGCGGCCCAGCGCTGGTGGTGGACGAGATCGCCGACCCGCAAACGCTCACCGTGCGGACGCGGGTCAACGGCGAGACTTTGCAAGACGGCCGTACCCGCGACATGATCTTCCCGGTGGCCGAAAGCCTGGCCTATATCAGCCAGCTGGTCACCCTGCAGCCGGGTGACATCATCGCCACCGGCACGCCGTCCGGCGTAGGCTTCAAGCGCAACCCGCCGATTTTCCTGCAGCCCGGCGACCTGGTGGAAGTGGAGATCGAAGGGGTAGGGACGCTGCGGAACCCGGTGGTCGCATCCTAAATGTACTGCGCGATGTATCCGCGTTGTATACTTCGATACCTTGCCACGCGCCTGCCCGAGGTTTATACTGGATGATCGTATGAAGAAGATTCATTTCCAGACCTGGTTCGGGCTGATCTTCTCACTGGCGCTCGCGCTGGCTGCCTGTACGCGCCCCCCGTCGGTCACGCCCCCGCCGGCGGCCGCCACGGCACCCTATCCCAACGATCAGCTGCTGGTGGAGGTCGATTGGCTGGCTGAGCACCTAGACCACACCAACCTGCGCATATTGGACGTCCGCGGCGCCACCGCCTACGCCGAGGGGCACATCCCCGGCGCGCTGCACATCCCCCTGGAGGACATCGCCTCCACCATCAACGACATCCCGCTCGAGTTCGACCAGGGTGAGGTGCAGACTGCCTTAAACCGGGCTGGCCTGAGGCCCGATCAAACCATCGTGATTTACGATGACCTGGGTATGATGAGCGCCTCCCGTATGTTTTGGACGCTGGAATACGTTGGGCACCCCGACGCGCGCGTGCTCAACGGCGGCTGGAACGCATGGGCCGCCTCGTCCGCGGAGGTCTCGACCGAAACACCGAACCCCACGCCGACAAACTACCCCCTGGCGATACAGGACGACAAGATCGCCACCGCCGAACAGGTGCTGCAGAGCCTGGGCGACCCGCAGGTCGCCATCGTAGACGCTCGCTCTCTCAAGGAGTACACCGGCGAGGTCAAACTGGCCGACCGCGGTGGACATATCCCCGGCGCAGTAGACCTGCCCTGGTTCCAGGCGCTCACCGGCGGCGATGCGGTCTCCACCCTGGAAGACGACTGGCAGGAGCAGCTGCGCGACCCAGATATCGAGGTCTTCAAAGGACCGGAGGAACTGCAGGCCTTGCTCGACGAAAAAGGGCTCTCACCGGACCAGGAGGTGATCACCTACTGCCAGACCCTGTGGCGCGCCTCACACCTGTATTTCATGCTGCGGCTGATGGGTTTTGATAACGTGCGTGGCTACGACGGCTCGTGGGCCGAATGGGGCAACCGCCCCGACCTGCCTGTGGTCACCGGCGCGCAGCCAGGCCACTCCGGATAAGACAACAAAGCTGAGGACCGGGCGGCATAGCCGCCCGGTCTCATTTAACTGGATGAGCGTTCGGTCAAGCCAGAGCCTTTATCTTCACGCTCGGCTATGCGCATAATCTCAAAGCCGCCACAAAACAACGCTTTCACCCGCTGTTCAACCAGGCGAGCACCTCGTCCACGTTGCGGTCGGGCGGGAAAACGGGGTAAAAGACCTTCACGATGCGTCCATCCAGGACGATCATGGTCAGCCGTTTATATAGCTCCATGCCCTCGGCGATAAAGGTCGGCAGGTGCAGGCGTTCTTTCAACTGCAAATCGCTGTCGCTCAACAGCTGGTAAGGCAGGTGAAGGCGGTCGCGCGCCTCCCGCTGGTATTCGCTCGTTTGCGCGCTCAGCCCAAAAACGCCGCAGTGCAGGGCTTGCAGCGCCGCGAAGTGATCCCGGAAGCTGCAGGCCTGCGGGGTGCAGCCGCGCGCGCCGGGGATGGCGTCCCAGCCATCGGGGGCCGGGACGCCGGGGCGCCCTGTCAGCGGATAAACGTAGATCACGCAGCGGGCTGGAACGTCGGCCAAATTGACTTTCGTGCCGTCGGTCGCCGGGAGGACGATCGGCGGCAGGGACAGGCCGGTTAAGTGATCGGCTGCGCCATCGTCTACGGGAAC
>CAYNWK010000325.1:0-2878 GCA_964400875.1 uncultured Anaerolineaceae bacterium
TAGAATCCCGCCGGCTGCAGCTCAAGGGGCGCAGCGAAGCCGTGGACGTGCGCGTCCTGCGGGTAGGTCCGCCAGAGTCAACTTAAACGCGTTCGCTAAGCTGTTCGCAGTCGATCGAGCCTCGAGGAGGGCTGGTGCAAAATATCGAGATCATTGGCGCGCTGTTTGATTATCACTGGGCGCTCTACGATAGGGTGTGGGACAGCCTCGCCCAGCTCTCCGAAGAGCAGTTCACCCAGGACATCGCTTATTCGCACGGGTCGATCCGCGATCAAATGCTGCATATCGCCACGACGGACGGTCGCTGGCTGCGCGGCCTGCAGGGCAACCCCGAGGCGCGCAGTTACTTCCTCGAACCGGCCGACTATCCTACTCGCGCCAGCGTCCGGGAGGTCTGGGTCCGGACTTCACAGGAGATGAGTGCGTACCTTGAATCCCTGGATGATGAGGCGCTGCAGGGCGTGCCCCCAGGCATGGGAGGTCCGGTCTGGGGGGTCCTCCTCCACCTGGTCAATCACGGCACCGACCATCGCGCCCAGATCCTGCACGCGCTGACCGGGTTCGGCGCGCCAACCTTCGAACAGGACCTGATCTTCCATTTGTGGTCGCGCTGAGGCCTGCGCAGATCGGCTGTCAAAGCTGCCGCATTATCTCTTCAGCAGCGGCATGTACAGCAAACGGGCCGGCCAGAAAGCGTTGTTCGAGACCGCCGACCACTCCCCCTCTGAATTCTGCAGTTTCAAAGCAAAAAAGACCGGATCGCCTGTAAAGGGGACGGTCGCCGTATAGCTGCCCATCCCGGCCGAAACCATACCGGGGACCTTTTGCGCGCCGGACCAGTTCGAGGCGTTGATCGGGCTGGGGGCATAGCGCAGGTCCACCGCGGCCGCCCCAGGTGGTTCGCTCCAGGACAATTCGGCCTCCAACGAGCCGGGAGACTCCGTGGCCCCGCTTATCCGCAAGTCGGTGACGGCGGGCGGCGCGGGAACGCCGAACTCGTCCGCGCCGATGTCTCGGGCGCTCCCGATCGGGCGCGGGTCGCCGTCGAAGTCATCGGCTGCGGCCGCCGCTGGCAGGCTGGCCCCTTGGTCGATGGCCTGGCTGGCGCTGCTCTTCAAGTGCAGGTCGCCCGCGCCCGGGTCCGCGAACAAGGAGAGCGGCGCGTTCTCCAGGTTGCCCGCCAGGCTCGCCGTCGCCCCATCCCGCTCTCTCAGGTTATGGCTGACCAGGTTGTTGATCAGGTCCAGGGAAGTATCCCCAAAACGCCATTCTATCGAAGAAAAAGGCGCCTGGCTGGAGACCACGCTGTTGTGCACGACGCTGGCGCTGCAGGCCTGCTCCAAACAGACCCCGCAGTCGAAACCGGACTGTGAGCCGTATAGCTCGGCCCGGCCGGCGAAAATCATGTTGTTGCGCACGATCCCGCCGTAATGGCCGGCGTTGCTGACGCCGGGGCAGGGTTGGTCGCCGTAGGTCCGCCAGTTGCCCCCGCTCTGTCCCAGGCCAAGCCCGATCCCGCGGGCGTTATCGCGCAGCTCGTTGCGCTCCACCAGGGTATCCCGGCTGCCCGTCCAGAAGTGGATGCCGTGCTCGGACAACCCGTTTTCGCACCAAAACCCCTCGATCAGGTTATCCCGCAAGACCCACCCCCAGGCCTGGTGCCCGTCGATGCCCCCGGTGTAGCAGCTGCCGTTGATCTCGGTGATTTTGGGGCGTCCGGCGTCGGTCAGTTCGATGTGCGAGCAGGCCACCAGCCCGTCATCGGAAAAGTGTGTGTAAGCGCCGTTCTGGTTGATCTTGATGGCTTGCTGGCCCGGGTCGATCACGTGCACGTTGTAGATTGTGGTGTTCAGCGTGTCGGCGCTCTCCCCGGCTGTCACGTGGATCGGATGGTAATAGGCTCGCTTCAGGGTCAGGTCGGCGATGGTCACGTTCGAGGCGGCGACCTGCACGATCTCGGTGGTCTGGTAGCCGCCGTCTAACACCACCGCTTCGCGGTTCCCGCTTTTCGAGCGCAGCGTCACGTTGGGTACGTCGATCCGCAGGTAAGCGCCCGCTAATGCGTAAGTGCCGTCCGCCGCCAGGATCACGTCTCCGGGGCTGGCCGCATTCACCGCTCCGACCAGTTCTCCCACGCTGGACACCTCAACTATCGTTCCGGACGAGGGCGGCAAGGGCGGGCACAGCTCGACTTTCGGATTTCCCTGGGCCCAGGAGACTCCTGATAAGGAGGCGAACGACAGGGCCGCGAGCAGTATCAAGCGGGAAACCGGCTTCACAGGTAAACGCATCACGTCCTCATTTCTTGAAGGGGACTGCAGCAATCATCCCTGCCATTTTACACGCTTGCTGCCCGCCCCTCCAATAGGAGCTTGTACCTATCGCCAGGGGCTGGATGCCTTCCGCACACCTATTCAAACGGAAAAGCCGGTTAACAGTCCTGTAAGTGCTGGATTTAACCGGGCTCCCGTATAATGAGATAGGCAGTTGCACGCGCCGGGGTTAGACATTATCTTTGTGCAAGCGCAGGAATATCTATGGACATCAACCAGGAGCTCAACAAAGCGCGTTCCGCCGCGATCAAAAACAAGCGCAAGAAAGCTCGCGCCATCCTCAGAAAATTGATCGAGCAGCATCCCCGCAACGTCGATGCCTGGCTGCTGTTTGCCGAGGTCGCCCAATACCCGGAGGATGCGCTGCGCTGTCTCGATCGCGTCTTGAAGATCGACCCCGGCAACGAGACCGCCGCGCGCAAGCGCGCCTATATGCTGCCGCCCAGTCCCAATGAAATCCGGCCTGCCGTTCAAGTCGAGTCGGGCGTTTACGATCTCCACCAGCGCCTGGGGCTTGAGGGCGAAGACGGGGCTGAATACGATCT
>CAYNWK010000326.1:0-1247 GCA_964400875.1 uncultured Anaerolineaceae bacterium
CGCCGGCCAGACGAACGCCCAGCTCCAGCGCGGCCCGGACCCGCACCGCCGTCCGTGGACCGACGCCCTTGAGGGAGATCAGCTCATCCGGGGTGGCTGCAGCCATGGCGCCCAGGCTGCCAAAGGCGGCCAGCAGCAGCTCGGCGGTTTCGATCTGGTTGGGGCCGCCGATCAACGCCGCCAGGAGTTCCACCCGGTTGCAGGCGGAGGGCTGCTCGGCCACCCGGCGGACCGGCTGCTCGGGCGCCGGCAGGCGCGCCAGGCGCGGGTCAGGCGCAATGGATAGGATCAGGGGTAGCTGTTCCATGACGCCTCCGGTGCAAGGTCGGGCTTCTTTTCAGACATAGGGTCCTCCAAAAAACGAAAGCCGGCGAGGGCAGGAGCCGCTCGCCGGCGAATGGATAGGATTTGGGGTTTTCTGTTGGTTGAATGGGGGCTTACAACCCGTCCGGCCACCAGCCCTGCAGCAGGGCCTGGTCGGGGTCCAGATCATCGGGTGGCTGGACCACCCGGCACATCCCCTTACCCTTGCGGATGGCGGCATGCAGAGCCTTGGTCCATGCCACCCCCGCCTCGTCCGGGTCGGGGATCAGCAGGTAGCCGTACTGGTTGTGTTCTGCGAACCACTGGCGCATGGCCCATGAAACGGAGGCTCCGCCAGTGAAGACCGGGCAGGTGTGTTGGCTGCGCCGGTCGTGGATGGCCTGGGCGAACACAAGCATGTCGAACAGGCCTTCGACGACGACTACGATCTGGGGGGAGGCTTTCAGGCGCCATGCGCCGAGCGGGCGGGTGAGACGCCCCCAGGTCTGGTATTTTTTGTCCTGGTTCTGACTCAAGTGGCGCACCTGGATGGCGGCGGGGTTGACTGGCGGGTCGGCATACACCACGCCACCGGCCCACAACCAGTGCCCGTCGCCAGCTACCAGGCGGGCCCGCCGCGCGGCCTGCACCGTCTCCAATTGCACGTCGGGGAGGGGCACGCCATAGCCCAGGCCATAGGTCAGGGAGGTGTACACTCGCAGGCCGCGTCGGGCCAGGTACCGCTCAGCCGGAGAACCCGGCAGGGCAGCGCGACCCTCGGCCAGGGCTTCGTTCAACCGGGCGACCCGTGGGGGCCTGGGCGCTGGGGCGGCCGCGGTTGGAGATGGTCTCCAGACGCCCAGCTTTCTCTGCAGCGAGGAGAGGCTGGGGCCGCTGGCCCCACAGCGCAGGCACTTCCAGTAGCCCACGTCGAGCTGAACGCC
>CAYNWK010000326.1:1347-2850 GCA_964400875.1 uncultured Anaerolineaceae bacterium
CTCCGTTCTGGTCGCGCCCAGGGCGGTCAGCACGTCGTAGAGCAGCAGGCCGGCCGGTATCCTGGTCGTCGGCCAGCCGGGCAGATCCTGCAGCTCAAGGATGAGAGGCTTCAGTTGAGCGAGTACGCTGTTCATGAGATTTTCCTTTCCAATCTATTGAATTTGGTTGGGGTGGGTGTTCCGGTTGTGTCCTGGTTGTCGGAACCGGGTGGTGGAACACCGATGCCCTGCCTTTGCTGTCTTCCTGCGGGCAGGGCTGCGCGGGATATGGTGCACCGGGACGGGATGAGACACCGGTGTTCTGGGTATGCAGAAAAACCCGCCTGACGGCGGGCGGGACCCCGGGTTGGTTTGCGGCCGGGGCGGCGCTATTCGATTGTGGGAGTACATGTTCAGTCGAGCAGCTGGATGCCCAGCTCTCCGGCCAGGGAGCGGGCCGCGCTGAATTCCGCGTCGGTGTGACACCAGCGGCGCAGCATTTTTTCTGGGATGGCCGGTTGTTCGGCAATGCGCCGGGTTGGCGAGGCGCTTTCAAGGCGATACAGCAGGTCTCTGACCTCGCCGGAGAGGCTGGTAGGGTGTGTCTGGGTGTGTTTCATGATCTTTATCCTCATAGGAATCCCGACCGGTGACTCGCGAACTCCGTTCGCGCAGCACCGGCCGGGGATGTTGGAAACTCGAAAGGGGCTTGTTTGGGTTTCCCTGGCAGATACTCTTCCTCGCGCGCAGTTGGCTCGAGACTAATAGCTTCAGGTGGAGGTGCGCCTGAGCACCATTGCGCTCACCACCTTCGCGCTGCCTCTTCGTAAACGCGCTCATCGTGCGCCACTCGAAGCGGATTGGCCAGCAGGCGGAATCCATTACGGGCAGGGCGCATGATCACGCATCCGGTCGGCCCGTCTGGTGATCGGACTAAGCCGGCGGTTGGGTGTGTTGGTTTGGAAGGGGGTACTGGAAGATGGGGGAGCCTCTCAGCAGGGAGGCCGGGAGCCCGGCTGGGGATACCGTGGGCTCAGTGAACGTTTTCAGGTGCAAGTGGGGCTTGGGCGAGGAATTTGGGGGCAGAAATGAGCGAAGCTAGTTGCGTTTCGGCGATGGGGTGATAAAAAGGGGTTACTAGCGAGCAATTGCTTCGCAATTGCCCTGAAGCGGCGGTGGCACCCGCCGCTTTCCCTTTGGGGGTTGGTACTGGGATCATGGCCACCTCCTGAAGGTAGTGGTGGACGGCGGGTGGGGTTCTTCCCGCCGCGTCCGTGTGGAAATGGAAGTTGCCCAACCGGGCGGAATTGGCGGCGAGGCGGTCCAGCGCCGCTTTTGCTTGTCCTAAATGTGTCAGATACATGGCCGACCTCCTTTAGATATCGGTATGGGACACCCGTTTGACACCGTTGAGGCACCAGACGGGTGCTTCTGATTTGGATCATCAATATTCCGAGGGGAGCAGCACTGTGGTGGCCGATCGGTCGGCTTCGGTGATGACCCAGAACCTGACTCCGTCCGGCG
>CAYNWK010000327.1:0-2845 GCA_964400875.1 uncultured Anaerolineaceae bacterium
CGCGTTGGCGCTTGTCCAAGATACGCTCAAAAACTGCCGTGTTAGGCGAGACTATTCGCTGCGAAACGGGTGGTGTTCAGGAGCGGTGAGGTTAATTGAGGATGCGCCCGCCCAATATACCCTACATCAAGATTTAAAGATGCTCAACGGCATGTACGCCGAGACGATAAAGTTAGGCGCATCCACGATCTGGCTGATCTTCAAATCGGCTGCTTCGCTGCACAAAATATAGGCCTGGCTGCGCGATAAACCCTTATTCTCTACCAGCCAGCGGATCATGTAGCGGGTGGCGTTCTTGGCATTTTCCATCAGATCCGGGCCATGAGCCGTGGTGGCATGGTAGCCCTGGGAGTCCGTCTTCGTCAGCGGGCTGGGCGTCTGAAACTGGACCTCGTCGAGATTGATGTCCTTGCGTACGCTGAATTTCAGGGTGGCCCTCATCGGCGATTCAATCCCGGTGCCGCACAGTTCACCATCCCCTTGAGCGCTGTGGCAGTCTCCGCAGGCGAATAAAGCGCCGTCCACAAATACCGGGAACCATACTTTTGCGCCCGGTCCCAAATCGCGGATATCCATGTTACCGCCATGCAATTTCGGCGCGATCGTATCCGTGCGCCCCGCCTCTCGGGGCGCAACGCCCATGGTTCCACAGAACGGCTCGTAGGGCAGCCGGATATCGTTAACCCCGAAATAACAGGTGTCGCCATCCAGTTTCCAGTGATGGATAAAAGCAAAATCAAAATCCTCGGCTAACAAGCCGAAGTGCGGCAGGTGCCCGCTCCAACCCCAGCCTTTATGTTCGAGGTTGATCACATCGACCTGCAGCGCGTCGCCGGGCTGGACACCCTTGACGTAAACCGAACCGACCAAGGCGTGGATGAGACCAAAGTCAATGTTGGCCAGGTCTTCATCCGTCCATTCCGGCGTGACCTGCCCGCACGGTTCAGGTGTATCAAAGACCACCGCGTCTCCCGACTCGATCTCCAGGCGAGGCTCGACTGAGTTGTCCCAGAATGGCTGGGTGATGCTGCCATCCAGATAATGTTCGGGCATGATATTCTCTCCTTTTTTAACCGTTCTTCAGGGTGCGAAAATAGCCAGGATCAGTTGTTCCGTCGGGTTGCCCAGACCTAGATAATTGAGCGCCAGCCCTCCCAAGATCAGGAGGACGAGCACTGTAAGGACGATATAGTCAATGGTATGGAAGATGAGCTGGCGGCGGTACGTGCGATTGGCGATATTATAGTCGAAAGCGCGGGCCAGGATGGCGACGGCGATGTCCTGCGATCGTTCCAGGGTGGCAAGGAATATCGGGATCAGCAGTGCAGTCAGCACCTGGACCCGGCGGACAAGATTTTTGGGCCGCACATCGTAGCCGCGGGCCTTTTGGGCGTCGGTAATTTTTTGCGTCTGCTGGGAGAGTATACCTACCGTCGCAAAGCCAAGGCTAAGCGCCACACCCATCTCGGGCGGTAAGCCGTGGCTGGCTACTCGATAGAGGATGTATCCCAGGACCAGTGAACTGACCATCAGAACCCCCAGGCGCGGCACACCGTCCCACGGGATAAACCGGAGCGCATCCGGCAGAGCCAGCAAACCGATGGCAGCCAGCACCAAACCCAACAGTAGCGTTACCCCAAGGTCGCGAGCCAATTGGTGTTCTCTTTCTCGCCGGGTCAGCGCAAGCACCAGATCGACCGGCGGGGTCGTGTAGAGCATCAAATGCACGGAGAGCACCACGATAAAGAAACGAAAGAAAACCGCCACACCGCGGATGAACCCTTCAACCGTCACGGGGACGAGGTTTGTGAAGGGTATTAAATAGAAGAGAAAGGTCGCTTCTTCAGGGGTGAAGAAGAGGATTTGGAAAAGAGAGAAGGTCAGGAAAATAACCACCAGGACGCGCAAATTACGGTTGAGCATTTGGCGGTCGATGGCCTGGGTCCCCAGCCAATAAAGGATTGCAAACAAAACCGCGATGACGATCGGATCGATGATGATCACCGCCAGAAAGGTCAGCCCGACGAATAGCAAGATTTTCGTGCGGGCGTCCAACTGGTGCAGTGTTGAGGTCCCTTTCTGATATTCAATGGCCATGGGATTGCTCCACCAGTTGTCCCAGCGCGTCTTCTAATTCTTCAACGGTTACCAGCCAGGGCGGGACACCGTGCTCTGAAAGGCGGTTAGCCAGCCGCGTGGTATCCGGCAGTGCCAGGGAGTTGGCTTGCAGCAATTCCTGATCGGAAAGGAGAGGGCGCACCGGTCCATCATAGGCGATCTTGCCGCGCTGCATGACCACCGCGCGCTGCGCGTAGCGGGCAGCATAATCGACTTTGTGGGTGATCATCAAGACGGTGGTTCCCATATCGTTCAACCGCTGAATGATCTCGAAAATCTCCTCCGTCATCAGAGGGTCCTGCCCGGTGGTGGGCTCATCGATGATCAGGATGCGGGGTTTGAGTGTTAATACCGACGCAAGGGCCAGGCGCTGTTTTTGACCTTTTCCCAGGTCAAAAACCTCCGCCTCGAGCTGGTCGAGCAGGTTGACGAAGGACAAGGCTTCACGAATGCGATCTTCGAATTCACCCGGGTCAACGTTATGAGCCTTCAGCCCGAAGATCATCTCGTCGCGCACGTTGAAAGAGACAATCTGATGGTTCGGATTCTGGAAGCAAAAGCCCACATCCTGGGCAAGCGTGTGCGTGGGGGTTGTCGCAACATCCTTTCCCAGGACGGTGACACGGCCCTGATCCGGCTGCAACAACCCGATTATGTGGCGCACCAGGGTAGTTTTGCCAGATCCGTTGCGCCCCAGAATGGCCACCAGCTCACCCGAGTGGATCGC
>CAYNWK010000328.1:0-2839 GCA_964400875.1 uncultured Anaerolineaceae bacterium
TTCGGTAATGTATGCGAGCGCCTCGGCTTCCGTCCAGGCTGGCCGGTAAGGCCGGTCCGAACGCAGCGCGTCCCACACGTCCACAACGGCGAAGATGCGCGCTGCCAGGGGTATCTGCTCGCCTTCCAATCCACGCGGGTAGCCGCTTCCATCCCATTTTTCGTGGTGGCAGTAGGGGATGTCCAGCGCAGGCTGCAAATAGTCGATTGGCAGCAGCATCTCCAAAGCATAATTGGGGTGCTGGCGCATGAGGGCCCATTCCTTCTCTGTGAGGTCGCTGGGCTTGTGCAGAATGTAATCGGGGACGCCCAGCTTGCCGATGTCGTGCAGCAGCGCGCCGCGGCGCATGTGCGCTTGTTCCGCCTTGCTGATCCCCATTTTTTCAGCCAATTTAAGCGTGAGCTCGGTAACCCGCTGGGTATGACCTTCGGTCTCCTTGTCGCGCAGGTCCATGGCATGTGACCAGCCGGCAATGGTCGCATCGTACGCCGTGATCAGCTCCTGGTTCGATTGCTGCATACCGGCGAACAATTCCGCATTTTCGATGGCGATGGCGGCCTGGCCGCCCAGCGTCTCCAGGTAATTCAACCACTCCTGGTCGGGGTCGATGGGTGTGCGGTTGAAGATTTCCAGGACGCCCTTAAGCGCCCCCTTGGCTTCCAGAGGCACGCCAATATATTCCACAAAGCCCTCATCCTTGTAGATTTCTCGCCGGGTGAATCGATCTCCCGTTCCAGCCAGGTCCGGGACGTGGAGAACGGTGCGCTTCAAACCGACGCTGCCCGCCAAGCCCTCGCCGAGACGAACCCCTGGCGGGTTATAGGCCGGGGTGTAAAAGCCCTTCCCGGCGACCTCCTCCAGAACTTGAGTTGCATCGTCATAAAGCAAGACGGTAGCCGCATCCACCTCCAGCTGGGAGATCGCTTTATCCAGCAGGACGTCCAGCGACAGGCGCATGTCTTGGCTGGAGTTGATGGCGCGATCGATCTCCCGCAGCGCGCTCAACCAGCGCAGCTGCTGCTGGATCTGCAGCTCGGCCTGCTTGCGCTCGGTGATATCGCGAACGAGCATGGAGGCGGTTTCATAGGACTCGTCCTCGTCCTGGATGGGGTTGAGGCGCGCCATGAACCAGCGTTCCCCGCCAATAACCTCCAAGGGATACTCTATTTTCTCAGGCTGACCGCTCTCAAAAACCCGTTTAAGGGCCTCGGTGAATGGCTGACTGATTTCCTCTCCCAATACATCCACAAAACGGTGTCCCAATAATTGATCTTTGGGTTGGGCTAAAAGGCTTTCATCAGCCGTCCAAACATTTAGATAGGTGCCGCCTTCGTCGAACTCAAAGACGATGTCATCCAGCGAGGTCACCAGGGCTCTCATCTGGTGGTCGCCGGCGAGCAAGGCATCTTCGGCCCGTTTGCGCTCGGTGACGTCAACGGAGAGGATGAAGATCCCCTCCGGCGCCGGTTGGATGCTGAGATCGAACCACCCTACCGAGCCGTCGGGGTAAGTAAATTCGCTTTCCAATTGGCGAGCCACACGGTTTTCCATGCAGTCGCGCAGTACGGCGAAGAGTTCCGTGTTCTCGATGCCGGGATACATCTCCATCATCGTGTGATCGAGCAGCTCGTGCTTCGCTCTCTTGCCGTGCCTGGCAACTGCGTCGTTGACATAAACGTAGCGCCAATCGAAGTCGATGATCTGGCAGCCTTCCAGCATGTCATCCAGCGTGCGGCGATAGCGCTCTTCCAATTGCCGTTTTTTTCCTTCCGTATCCATCGTGTCCAACGCGAAGGAAATATCCAGGCCCATCTCCTCGAGCAGGCGCAGCTCCTCGTCATCCGAGAACAAGCCTTCTTCACGCGAAACCAGGTTCAAGACGCCAACCGTATCTCCCTTCAAACGGAAGGGCACGGCTGCCAGGGAATGGAAGTTGAGCTGCTCAATCTGGTCCCGAAGAATTTGCGTTCTCTCGTCGGTCAGGACGTCCTCGCTGGTTACCACCTCGGCGGTGCGGATTGCGACGGCTGGGAAGACGTCCTTAAGTTCGCCGTGACGGACGTTGATCGCCGGGAAGGGCCAGTGAGGCGCATCCAATTCGCATGCCGCAACAGGCCGGATATCCCCGGAGGCTTCATCCAGCAGGCCAATCCACGCCAGGGAAAATTTCCCAAACTCGACGGCGACGTCACAGATGGTTTGGTAGAGCTCGGCAGGGTCCTTGACGCGCACGATCGTCTGGTTTACCTGGCTCAACGTGGCGTACAGGCGTTTTATCTGGAGCAGCTGTCTTTCGGCGGTGACGCGGTGGGTGATATCGAAAGACATGATCAAGACGCCCTCTGGGACAGGCTCGATCCTGAGATCGAACCAGCCAACCGCCCCATCGGGGTAGACGAACCGGTTTTCCAGCTGGGCAGCCGCGCGTTCTTCCATGCAGCGCCTGATCATGGTAAATACCTGGGTGGACTCGATGCCGGGCCACATTTCCATGTATTGGTTGCCCAACAATTCCTGGTTTGGACGCCGGTTGTGCACTTCTGCAGCCGCGTTTAAATAGCGATAACGCCAGTCAAACCCAAGGATCTGGACGCCTTCCAGCATGTTGTCGAACACCGCGTGCGAGTAGGCTTCGTTTTTCAGCTTCGAATTACCTGTCATTTGCAAAGCGCCCCCTGGTTCGATTTCCATAACTTCAAACAGGCGATGCGCAGTAAGGTGAGATAGTGGGGTTATCCAGGCCGGAGACGCCTGCGCTCAATTTTATCCCGTACAAAAAGAGAGGGTTCCCAAATGATAACATTTGCTTATTGATCGCTGCTTTATAGTTTTGTTAGGT
>CAYNWK010000329.1:0-2813 GCA_964400875.1 uncultured Anaerolineaceae bacterium
ACGTCGCCCAGCGCCGCCCGGATGCGGGAGACACTCAGCCCGTCGATGCTGGGGCCAATCCTCAGTGAACGACCGCGCCCGTTGCCCATTAGCCCCCCGCTGCCTTGCGCTCGCGCCTGCGCTGCTGGCGTAAGCGGAACTGGTTGGCCGCTAACGAATCTTGGCTCTTGCGCTGCTCAAGCCGCTGTAAGGCTTGCTGCCAGCGGGCCTGGGCGTTGAGCAGCTTACCATCGTCGAACTCATCAGTGGTAAGGTGCAGGCCGTGATCGCCCGCTTCGACTTCAATAATGTAAGCGTCGCGCGCATCCTGGTACAGCGCGCTCCTGAACCGCTTGGCATAGGGGTAGTTCGTACGTCGCACAATGCCAGGACGTACGGACCAGGGGTTAATGTCTGACGATCCGCCCGCGCTGGTGTACAAACGCCCGTCGCGCTGGAAGTAGCGCGGCGTGAAGTCTATTTGATGGTAGTTCACCCGCCGTCCGTTATCCACGTACAGGCGGGCGGGCACATCGTCAATGCCAGTGGCCGCCAGGTCTTGCAGCACATCCCACACGGGCTGGTTGATGTTAATGGTGGTGGGCTGCTGGTCGGTGTTGGCCGAGATCCGGCCAGTCTGCAAGAACTCACAATCGGTATCTACGATGTCGGCTATCCAGGCGTCAATGTCGGCGTCGGTGCCGTCGCCCGCCGTCAGGAAACGCCAGCTAGCCGTCGCCCCGTAGCCCATCACGCGCACCTCCAGGCCGTCCGGCTTGGTGCTGGTTCCCAGGCCAACCGGGTAGGGCTGCGGGTTGGCGTGCGTGGCGATGTAAGCCGCCAGCTTGTTCTCCGCCGTGGTCTGCTTGAAGCCGTCCAGGTAAAGCACCGTTTCCTTGCGTCCGAAATAGTTTTGTGAGACGGTATTCTGCACCGCGCTGCTTAGCTGGCTTTCGCCGTTCTCGTCAATATAGCGGGCGGTGCCGTAGTTCCACATGGTCGAGAAGCCGATGCGGTCCGTGTTGCCGCCGATGGTAATATCCATCTCGTAGATCATGCCCTCCCAGGTGGGCAGGTTGAGCGGGCCTTCCACGAAATGAGCGCCCAGGTATTCGGCGAAGATGCGCTCCAGGGCTATGCCATTGCCGGGGATAATGAACTCGCCATCCAGAAATCCGAAGTCCCTGGAGATGGTGCGTGACCAGCCCTCGGCCGCGTCGGTAACGTCCTCCATGAAAAGCGGAGTAGCCGACTGCGCCAGCGGGGTATAAATCCTGAGCGTTCTATCAGCCATCAGGAATCGTCATAGCTCTTGAAGCGCGGCCAGATGGTCAGGGCAATCGCTGCGGTTGAGGCGATGGTGTGCGCCGTGGAAGGTTGGGCGGCGATCACCATAATGCCGCCTTCGACCGGCCACTCCCAGTTGGTAAATGAAAAGTCGGCGTTGTAGTTCAGCCCTGCGGCTGTAACGCCTACAGCGGTCTGCGAATCATCTGCGCCGGTGTAGAAGGTCAGCGTACCGCCGCCCGATGTGACCAGCCCGCCATCGGCTGTCACCAGGTGCTCGGCGGGGATCAGCACGAAGCAATCGAAATATAGCGATGCACCCGCCAGTTGTTCGGCGTAGAGCAGTAGAAAATAATCATCCATCGTGGACGAGAAGATGCCGCCACGGTTGCCGGTGGGGGGGATGTCCACGAAGCCCAGCTCTACCAAGTTCCAGTCGGTAAGGTTGCTGTTGTCCACCGCTGACAGGTAGGTTGTGCCGACAATCGTCTCTGTGCTGGTGGACCCGGCCCAGCCGTGACGAAGCTGTACCGCTACCTCAGTAGCCGCGCTGGATAGCTTGACCCGCCCTAACACCAGATAGCGCCCAATAATATCGTCGTAGTTGCCGCCCGCCACCTGCCCCCAGCGGAGCGTGAAACGTTTGGCGAGCGTGGTGTCAGTTGCGAAACTGATTGTGACCCGGTTGCCGCCACTCGCCCCAGCGTCGGCCGCATCCGCTGCGTCAGTGAAGTTCGTGCCGTCCTCGGCCTCCCACACGCTGATGAAGCCAGCCGTCCCCAGCCGCGTCGGGCGAATGCCGCACCAAATCTTGGAGTGGATCGGTACACCAGCATCCGAGATCACCATCGAGGCGATGCGTCCTGGGGACGAGCCAGCCGGGGAAATGGAGGGAACGAACGTTCCGCCCAGCGTGCTCAGGCCGGTGTCTGAATCGGTGTCGTTGGCGACCTCATAAGCCGGATGCCGCAGAACGGACAGGCGCAGGAACGCGCCCGGGATAGTCTCGCCCAGCAGGGGCGAATAAGGCCCATCGCTGTTGATCTCGCTCTCGCCGTCGAAGATGATGGCCTTCTTAAGGTTCTCGCCCTCCGACTTCCAGGTGAAATATACGGCGGTGTCTTCGTAGGGCTTGGCAGCCCATAGCCGCGCCTGGTCGATTATGGCGTCGAACTTGCGCTTGGCTGTGCGCAGGTTGGCGTCGGTGTCACGGCTGACGACTTCGATCACCTCCCAAATACCATCCCCGTCCAGGGCGGTGTGCGTTGACCAGCCCCCAGAGCGGAGTTCCATTGTCCCGCCAATCAGGTCGATTGAGATGGATGCGTCTTGGTTGATAATTGCTAAGCTCTGCGCCATTAGGCCGCTCCCACGCTGGCACGCAGCCTGCCCCGGTTGCGCTCAGTCACAAGCGCCATGCCGAGCGCCGCCGCGCCTGCGTTGTAGAAGTTCTGGGTCAGATACATCGCCCCGCCGTCCCCGCCGCCGCTCTGTGCGCTGGGGCTGACCGTCACGCGCTCGCCGGTGCGGGCGAAGATGGGGAAGCC
>CAYNWK010000330.1:0-2810 GCA_964400875.1 uncultured Anaerolineaceae bacterium
CGGGCATCTATCCCGCCTTGCAGGCGGCTACGCTGGTGCCAGTGCTGGCGCTTAAGTACGAGTAACCCTTTTAAGGCGCCCACTCGATGTAGTGGGGTATTAAGGTGATCTCCAGCGTTGGAGGAGTGGCCAAATTAATATCCTTGCCCAAAACATCCCAGGCCGCCAAGGGTGATTCCGACAGCGTGAAGGAATGGCTCAACCGGTCCAGGGCCCAGATAACCCATACCTCGCGGCCATCCGTTCGCAGGAATTTATAACCAAACAAATTGTCATCGCCACCGGCGTCCACACTTTCGATCGGCCCCAGGTACGCCGCACCTCCCAGCCGCTGCTCGGCGAACTGGTAGGCGTCGTATGCCGGGCGGGGTTTCAGGTCATCGTAGACCAAACCGGAGTTGCGCCACCCCTTGAGCCGGTACCAGATATTCGCCCGCAGCCCTTCGGCAATCGCCGCCGCATAAGACTCAGCGATGTAGTTCGCTTTGGTGAGTTCATACGGTGAGTCCGGTGGAGATTCGCATCCCAAGGTGCCGGGAGGCGTGTCAGCTGTCCCGCAAATGAGCGCCGTTTCGGTGTTCATGATGAATTTCCCGGATACGCCGTAACCCTCCAGCAGTTCCTTCAAAAAGCGCGCTTTGGCGGTCACCACCGGGCCGGTCGTGTCCCAGGAGGTGTCCCACTTGAGGTTGAAGTACACCCCAGGCAAGTACTTGTAGGATTCGTAACTATGGAAACCCACCCCGTCGAAATAGTCACCACCCTGGTTGATCAGGACGCCCTCGAAGAACTTGGATGCCGTGATTTCTTCTTCCGTTTTGCAGTTCCCTGTCTCAGGATTGCAAGATAACAAAAACCCACCAGTAATCACTTCGGCGTTGGGGTCTGCCTGCTTGATCTTTGGATAAGCCACCTTGAGCATTTCGGCAAAATACTCGCCGCCGTAGTACGCATCCCCGGCGTCGCCCCAGCAGCCGTATGGAGCGCTCGGTTTGACCAGCTCCGGAGCGACGTCCGGTTCATTGAACAGCTCCCAGTATTTAATAAAATAAGGCGCTGCACTGTAGCGGGCTACCAGGTCATAGAGAAAGTCGCCGAAAGCCGCCAGCTTATCCGCTTTGATCGCACCGCACGAATATCCCGGCGTCTTTTGCGCCCAGTCCGGCGTATCCCGGACGACCAAGATAGCCTGGAGGTTGTTTTCCGCGGCGAACTTTAGCTGCGCCTCCAGGCCGCTCAACGCGCTCCAATTGCGCTGACCCTCTTGCGGTTCCACCTGGCCCCAAAGCGCCGCGTTCAGACGTGTGTAGGAGGAACCTGCCTGCGCTATTTTGGGCACGGTCTGCTGGTAGGTAGAGGGGTTGAATTCTATACCGAAAGGAGTCTCGGTGAAGTCAGGCAGTTCGACGTAATCATTCATCAGAAGCGGGATATACACCGCCCCAGGCAGGGCATCTTCGTCGTCCGCTCCCTGGGCCCTGGCCCGGATCCCCTCCTGGTTCTGCCAGGCCCCTAGCATAACGATGCACAGGACCAGCAAACAGGCCAAAGCGAATGCGTGCGTTTTTCTTTTTCGCATGCGGTTAAGTTCTTTCAATACAATGAGGCATAACGCAGCTCGCTGGGAAAGTGGGGATGATAGGACGGGCTGCGCCCGTCCTATCATCCCTTTCTTCCCTCAAGTCAACGCCAAATGAGCGGCAGGTAGCGGGGTTCGAGCAGCAAGGTCTGGATGCTGCCATCTGATAACCCGGCGTTATCCTCCACGGTCAAGGTGACGATATATTCGCCGGGAGCGTTGTAGGCGTGCGTGACTTGCTCACCACTGGCGGATGATCCATCGCCGAACTCCCATTGGTAGGAAACCAGCTGGCCGTCCGGATCGGACGATGCCTGGCCTTCAAAGCGCATCTCCAGGGCGTTTTCCCCCGTGGGGTAGATCGTGAATTGGGCCAGCGGAGGTTGGTTGCCGGGCTGGGAGAGGCTATCCTGGAAGGCGGCAAGCTCCCCCTGCAGGTAAGCGACGACCTGCGGATATTGGACTGCCAGGTTGGTGGTCTCACCCGGGTCTTCGCGCAGGTTGAAGAGAGTCAGCGGGTAGGGCGCTGCGCCGCATTCGCCCATCCACTCTCCTCCGCCAGGAAAGGCCAAGAGCAGCTTCCAATCTTCGGCGCGGATGGCGCGTAAGTTATCGTTCAAACTGAAGATAACTTCGTCGTCGTTTCTGCCTCCCTCTCCAAATAAAAGCCCATGAATATCCTGGGCATCGATCACCCGATCAGTCGGAACTGCAGCCCCGGCTATGTTGATCAACGTCGGGTAAAGGTCGAAAGTGACGGCGAAATCGTCAACTACTCCGCCCGGTTGGATCATCCCCGGCCAGCGAGCGACAAAGGGCACGCGCACGCCGCCTTCATAGAAGCTGCCCTTCCCGCAGTAGAACGGTCCCGGGCTGCCACCGTCGTCCCCTTTGGCAAGCCACGGCCCGTTATCACTGGTAAAAACCACCAGGGTGTTCTGGTCGAGGCTGAGCTCCTTCAGCTTAGCCAGCACCTGGCCGACGCTCCAATCCATCTCCTGGACGACGTCTCCATACAGCCCTACTTGAGACTGCCCTTTGAAGGCCGGGCTGACGTGCAGGGGGACGTGTGGGGCGGTGTGCGGCATATACAGGAAAAATGGTTTTGATGCATTTTCATCGATGAAGTCCAGAGCTTCCTGGGTGTAACGTTGGGTCAGAGTATCCTGGTCGACGGGATTTTCGATGATCTGCGTGTCCCGGTACAGGGGGATATTTCCATTATTGTAGT
>CAYNWK010000331.1:0-2803 GCA_964400875.1 uncultured Anaerolineaceae bacterium
GGCCTGGTGGAGGGCGTGATCGTCGGCTCGGCGCTGATCGAGGCGGTCTCCGGGGTAACTGACCCGGCGGCGGCCGCGGCGAGGTTTGTCGCTAAGCTGAAGAAAGAATTGTAACCCAATAGATAAATCACAGACTGAAATTTGAAGTGAGGGAGTGGCTAAATTCGTGGGTCAAGGAAGTCCTTTACATGAGCCGGATAAGCCGGAAAACGCTGCTTGTAAAGTTGCCGACTGTTGAAGCAATAGACAAACAAGCGCAAGGCACACTCCAGCGCATGGGGACAGCGCGAGAAACACCGCGACGAGCGGGCCAAGCGAGCCAGGTAATGCCGCAACTCAGCATTGTTCTCTTCGACGGCATAGGTGTCGCTTTTGCCTTCCGAGACTGCGTAGCGGCCCCAGTGATACCACAGGCGGTCATAGGCAGACCAGGCATCGCTGTAGTAGTGTTTGGCCTTGGGCGCTGCGTCGACCAGCGCTTGAATGGCTGGCTGCGTACGTTCCCAGACCACTTGCCAGCCCAAATAGCAGCGGGTTTGCCGGTCGACCAGCGTCAGGATGTAGATCCTGTTTTTTTGTGGCCGATGAAGGTGAACAATTCGTCCATTTCGGCCGCTTGGACTTCTTCTGGCAAAGGCGCGGCCGGCAAATGGGCGGCATAGGCTTGCACCCATAACGAGACCGTGCGATGGTGAATGCCCAGGTGCCGACCAATGCGTCGCAAGTTGATCCCATCGACGTACATTTGCAGGGCTTGTTGACGCATGGCTTGCGGGTAACCCTGGCGTTTCGGCTCTGGGGTGTACTTCTTGCCACAGTGATAACAGCGATAGCGTTGACTGCCTGACCCGGTTTTACCCGATTTGTGTTGCTGAGTGGTGTGTTGACAGCGTGGACAGGTTTGCATTCCGCAATTCTAACCAAAACTTTAGCCAATCCCTGAAGTGACTACTTGACGTGCCACCCCGTAGTGATTACAATGTAATCACTTCATTGTGGAGGATTTTGATATGGGCTATCGAACAAAGTTGGTGAAGATAGGAAATTCGCAAGGCATCCGCATCCCCAAGACGATCTTAGAGCAAGTTGGCGTTGAAGAAGATGACGATGTGGAGTTGGTGGTAAGCGAAGAGCGGCTACTGGTGGTTCATCCTGTGAATAAGCCCCGGCGTGGTTGGGATGAAGCATTCGCCGGAATGGCGGCGGCTGGCGAGGACGCTATGCTCGATGAACCATTACCGACCCAGTTTGATGAAGAGGAATGGGAGTGGTAATGCGCCGTTTCGTTGTATATCTGGTCAACCTCGATCCGACAATTGGTAGCGAGGTCCAGAAAACCCGTCCCTGTGTGATTATCTCGCCGGATGAGATGAACCGCCACGTTTCCACTGTTATTGTCGCACCCATGACATCGGTGAAGCGCAACTATCCATCGCGGGTCAACTGCCATTTTCAAGGAAGGAACGGGCAAATCATCCTTGATCAAATCCGTACAGTTGACAAAACCCGCCTGACAAAAAAACTGGGTCGAATATCCAAAAGCGAGTCTGATCAAGTGCTGGCTGTATTACAAGAGATGTTCACCGAATAGCAACATCCACCACCCGTATATCTCGAAAAAAACATCCTCCCAGGCGGAAGCACAAAAACACTCGCGTCCCAAAAGCGCTTCGACGCGCATGCGCAGACCATCTTGATAAGGTATCGCTCGCGCCAGCGGAGCTCTAAGAGTAGCGCCCGGCGAGCCGTCATCAGATCCCGGGCGTCTTGGAGAATGAACGATCAAGATCGTACTGGAGGTGGATAAAAGTTTTCGGTCACAGGTAAATATAGAGCATCAAACCTGATTTTTTCATCAGGTTTGATGCCTAACAAGGCCGTATATTTCAGCAGTCAACGCTCGAAACAAGAACAGCCGGGAACAGGTTTTTGCGATTTACCGCGGCTCCATGAACCACTCGCAAAAATCGACACAACGCCCCTGCTCGTCAAAGCGCATGACGAAGATGTTATCGTACTGCTTCTTCAGGGTTGCGCCGTCCGCTTCATAATATAAGGACCGCCCATTGGCGACAGCAATGTCGCCGTCCACCGCCAACGGCTTGTACTCGGCGGCATAGGTATTAGGCTCATCGCGATCTTCCAGCCAGCTGGCGACGATCGCCTCGCGCCCGCGTATCGGCTCGTCGTAGGGATTGTAGCGGTAGGTGGCCTCTTCGCTGAATAGGGCGCCGATCGCCGCCGGGTCGTAGGATTGCCACGCACGGACGTAATCTTCCAGCCATTGAGTGACACCTTGATGATCGATCATCTAGACTGATCCTTTCTGCGAGCCGCTTGCGCGGTCGCGATCTCGTAGGAACGCTGCAGCAGGACAATCGCCCTTTCCACATCGGCCGGCTCGCGCAGGTAAAGGCTCACCCAGCCGCTCTCTGGCAGCACGTGGTGAGGCTGCGCCTGCCCCGCTGCAACAAGTTCCCGGCTCACGCGGGTCGGGAAAGGGATATCCACCAGGTGGTCGCTATGCACGTGGCCGATCTCCCGGCTGCCCAGGCGGTACTCGGTGCCGCCGAAACGGTGGGGATGCGCCTGCACCCCAGCCCTATCCAACAAGGCTTTCGTTATCTGGTCTCTAGCGCCGCGCACGGACATGGTCACCAACCTTTTTTCTCAGCGTTACATCAGCGATGATAGATTATCTGAGATTGCCAGCGTTGTCAATCGCACCTTTGGGCAGCCCCCCACCCATACCTCCGATCAGGGGGTAATTTGAACCGAGCGGTTTGTTGCTTTGGGCAGAGGC
>CAYNWK010000332.1:0-2786 GCA_964400875.1 uncultured Anaerolineaceae bacterium
AACCCCACATTGGGGGGGTTTACCTTGTTTTTTTTATTGGGCGGGGTCCCGGGGTGACGGGGTGGGGGGGGGGGGGGGGGGGGGGTTGGGGCAGACGCCGGTAGTGGCGCTCTAGACTAAAAATCGCTTGCTCATAACCCTGGATTAGAGTGCTCGGGAGGGTCTCATGGAAAGGAACTTGTTCAAGTACTCCGTGCCACTCGCCTCAAAGGGGCTGCTGGCCGCGCCGCCGCTCATGGACTTGATCGAAGGAAGCACGCTCGCCGGAGCGCTCATGGACGCGATCCGCGAGCCGCTCCTCGTCCTCGACGGGGACCTGCACGTCGTCACAGCAAATCGGTCCTTCTATCTGGAATTCAAGCTGGAACGTCAGGATGTCCAAGATCGCTCGGTCTATGCGCTGGGTGATGGTCAATGGAATATCCCCGAGCTTCGCCTGTTGCTGGAAAACGTCGCGCCACAGCATGCCGTGATGGACGCTTGCGAAGTCGAGCAGGATTTCTCCGGCATCGGGCGACGCACAATGACGATCAACGCGCGCAAGCTGTTCTGTGCGGACACTTTGCGCCCCGCGATCCTGCTGCGGATCGAGGATACTACGGAGCGGCGCGCCAGGGAGCGCGAGATGAAGGCGCTCCTACAAGAAAAGGACGTGTTGCTGCAAGAGATGCAGCACCGTATCGCCAACAGCCTGCAGATCATCGCAAGCATCCTTCTCATCAAGGCGCGAACGGTACGGTCGGAAGAGACGCGGCTGCATCTGCAGGACGCCCATCAGCGCGTGATGTCGATCGCCGCTATGCAGCAGCAACTGCAGGTTTCGGAACCCGGCACGACAATTGAGCTCGGTCCCTATCTATCCCGGCTGTGCGAGACGCTCGCGGCCTCGATGATCGGCGACCGCCGACCGATTTCCTTGAAGGTGCATGCCCGAGGCGGCGCCAAGTCGTCGGGGCAGGCGGTCAGCATCGGCCTGATTGTTACCGAGCTCGTCATCAATGCGTTCAAGCATGCGTTTCCGGACAACCGGAACGACGGCGCCGTGACTGTGGCTTACGATCTGGACGATGCGAACTGGAGGCTGACGGTGTCCGACAACGGTATCGGTCGGTCGGCGGGCCAGCCGTATCGTTCAAAATCCGGTCTCGGCACAACCATTGTCGAAGCGCTGGCCAAGCGGCTTGATGCGGAGGTGGACGTCGCGATGAATCCGCACGGCACGACGGTCTCGATCACCCACGCGCCGTTTGCGTCCCGACTATCCGCGGCGGCGTTAAGGCCGTGCACATGCCCTAACCTCGTCACCGCCTCTCGCTATTCGCTGTTGCCATAGCTACTTGTCGATCATCGCATTGATCAGCCGCGGGCGGGGGCCTCAAAGAAAGGACTCTGCATGTTCACGCCAGACCAATATCGCGAGAAGGCAGTCGAGTACGCAAAGCTCTTGAAGACTGCCAGCGGTCCCAATGAACGAAGTGAATTTCAGGAACTTGAACAGAGCTTCACCGTGCTTGCCGATAACGAGCAATGGCTCGCTGACAATCATGACAAGACAGTTCAGAGCACGGAGCTCGGACAAGCGGACGGCGCGACTCTTGCGCAGGAAGAGGACCAGATCCTGCGCTGCCTCGGCGCGGCGCTGATCCTGCAGTGGAATACCTTACCCCAAAAATTACGGCGAGAGCTCTTCGACAACGCGGGCACCATGGGTGAGCTCTTGGAGACGACCGAACTCAGAGGAAAGATTGCTCGGTTTCTGCACAAGCATAAGAATGACGACGGAGCTGGAACTGCTCGCCCAGCGCGACGGCCGCAACCACGATGAGTACGCCCCGTCGGAAAAGCACGCCCAATCGGCGCTGAGCTCGTTCGAATCGATGAGATGCACCGCCTTCGTTGCGAAATGCGGTGGAGTTGGTTGCCTGAACCCGCAGCGCCAGCCTTGGGGCCATTCCGTGAGGGCAGTTGAGCTAGATCGAAAATCCGATATCGATAATTCCGATATTGACTGCTAAGCTATTCTTTGGATCGGTTGATGCCGTCGGAAATGAACTCTTGGACTTAGATTTTGCAAAACGAGAACAACAATGATCCACAAGCAGTCTTCATCCAACAGAAATCTAATCACAGTCGAACTTGGCAAGACCACGTCAGAGGCCCAGCGTGAGTATAACTGCGCTTGCTGTACGCACAAAATCAAAGTCGGGGAAAAGCATCTAAAATATGTCCTCCTCGACGAAAACGAAGACATTCAGACTAAACGCTTCCACCTTCGCTGCGATATCAATCCCGAGGGCGGTAGGGTGGATCAGCGATGATGCGCCTTCGAGTGGCGGAGGGCGCCTTGCTGAGCCCCGTGGGGTCCATGAGGCAGAACAGTCCATGCGGTGCGTTCTCAGGCGATGATTTATCAGCATGTTCGCCGTCAGCACGCATGAGACAGATGGTGGGTTAAGGAAGGGAGGATTTCTGGCTCATCGCCGCGTGCAGCCGTTTAACGGGCGGCGGCCTCGGCGGGCTGCGCGTCGCATTGCAGCGGATTCGGAGCCAATAAAGATCATCCCCGGCAGCTTCCATCCTCCACCTGCTGGACAATTTTGTTCAATCTGTCCAGCAGGCATATCTGGCTCCAAAACAACATAGTGGTCTGCGGGAGAAAACGGTCATGCAGGTTTCAACGCGGCCCTACTTACTGCGCTATTAGCATCACAGGCGCGGCCCGCGATGTGCCGCGGAATTTCGCGGACTACTTCATCTGTTGACCGGGGGTTTGGAAAAAATTGTAG
>CAYNWK010000333.1:0-2770 GCA_964400875.1 uncultured Anaerolineaceae bacterium
GGCGACCGCCTCGCACATGAGCTACCAGAGTCCGCCACCGACCGCGGCCCAATTCGCGGAAGTGGTCCTGGATATGGAGACCGGACAGTTGGAGGTGGAACGGCTGCTGATGGTGGTTGATTGCGGCAGGGTGATCAACCCGCTTACCGCAGGAGGACAGGTGGAGGGCGGGATGGCGCAAGCGCTGGGCTTCGCCCTCTGTGAAGATATGCTCTTCGATGACGAGGGTCATCTGGTCAACGATCGCTTTGGCGCTTATCACATCTTCAAAGCGAATGAAGTGCCGGTGATGGATGTGATCTTTGTGCAGACCAACGAGCCCAGCGGACCTTTTGGCGCCAAGTCGGTGGCTGAGATTTCCATCGACGGCGTGGCGCCGGCGCTGATCGGCGCGATCCATGACGCGGCCGGGGTTTGGATCAGGGAGCTGCCCGCCACGCCCCAACGCGTCTGGAAAGCGTTACAACAGAAAACTTGAAACAGGAGACAATCCACCATGGATACAAAACATGCTTATCAAGTGCCCAGTGAAGAGATCGAGGGCTTACCCGGCGTGACAATTCGATGGCTGTGGGCTGAGAAGGACCGGGCGCCAAATTTTGCTCTGCGGTTGTTTGAGGTTCAGCCGGGGAGATCAACTTTCTATCACACCCACCCCCACGAACATGAGGTCTACGTGCTCAGCGGTCAGGCGCTATTAAAAGGAAAGGATCGAGAAGAAGAACTCGGCCCCAACGACACCGCCCTGGTGCTTGGAAATGAAGAGCACCAGTTCGTCAACGTTGGTGCCGATATACTCCGCTTTCTCTGCGCGATTCCCTTATAACTGATCAGTCGACAGTCTAAGAAGATTGGAGTGTTTTATGTTCATTCCAATATTTCGTGGAAGACGCGGTCAAAGAGGTAGAGGCCGGGGCCGCGCTGGTGAAGGAAAGGGACGAAGCCGGGGAAATAAACCTGGCTCTGGCCCTGACGGCAGTTGCCTATGCCCCAGCTGTGGGCATAAGGTTCCTCACCAGGTTGGGCAGCGCTGCATCAATCAGACCTGCCCCAAATGCGGCACAAAGATGATGCGAGAATGAGGTCAAGATGAAATTGATCATCTCCGCTACTTCCCCTAAAATCGATGCGCAAGTCGATCCCCGTTTCGGCCGCGCGGCGCACTTCATCATTATCGACGCCGACACCCTGGCGTGGCAGGCTGTACCCAACCCGGGGATCAATTCCTCCGGCGGCGCCGGCGTCCTGGCTGCACAGTTCGTCGCCGACCTGGAATGTGACGCGGTCATCAGCGGCGATTTTGGGCCCAATGCTTACCACACGCTGGAAACAGCCGGTGTGCCTATGTACTTATTGGGTTCTTGTCGTACTCCCCAGGAGGTGATCCGGCAGTTCAAGGCAGGCAAACTCGAGCAGATAGATTCCTCAACCGAGGCTCATAGGCGGGGACACAGGCACCGCGGATAAGGCGGAACCGATGAAAATCGCGGTCGCCAGCGGCAAGGGCGGCACGGGAAAAACGACCATCGCCACCAGCCTGGCGCTCAGTGCAGCGGCGGATCGCGCTCGATTACCCTGGTTCTCGAATCCACCGCTCTTCCTGGACTGTGACGTAGAAGCACCCAACGCGCACCTGTATCTCAAGCCGTCATGGGAAGAGCGCCGCAAAGTCGGCGTCCTGATCCCTCAGGTAGATCAGTCTCTCTGTACACACTGCGGCGAATGTGCTGAGGTGTGCCAATATCACGCCATCACTGTGTTGGGCGATAAGACGCTGGTCTTCCCGGAACTTTGCCATGGCTGCGGCAGCTGCCGGCTCGCTTGCCCCGCAGAGGCAATCTCAGAGATGCTGAACGTGACCGGGATGCTGGAGCGCGGCAGAACAGAGACAGGCATCGCCTTTGCCCACGGCACGATCAACATAGGCGAGCCCATGGCTGTGCCGATTATCCGCCAGCTCAAGCAGTGGGTCAAGCCGCAGCCCGGTCAACTCGTCATCCTCGATGCCCCGCCGGGCGCTTCCTGCCCAGTGGTCGAGACCGTACGCGGCGCCGATTTTCTGCTGCTGGTCACCGAGTCCACATCCTTTGGGTTGCACGATCTCAAGCTGGCAGCTGAAGTTGCGCGCACGCTGGGCATTCCGGCCGGGGTAATTCTAAACCGGGCTGACCTCGTTCCATACCAGCCGCTGGAAGAATTCTGCCGGGGCGCGCTGCTGCCCATCTTGCTGCGCCTCCCCTTCGAAAGAGGCATCGCTGAAGGCCTCGCCCGGGGGCAAACCCTGGTGGAAATCCACCCGGAATACGCACAAAAATTCAGGCGGTTGATCGAACTAGTATTCCGCGAGAAGATCGTTGAGATAGCCTCGTGAAAATTCCACGAGCCGGAATGGGATCCGCCCACGGTCCGTTTGTATACCACCAATTGCTCTCTTGCCAAGAGGCCGGGCAATGAAACAATTGGTGATCTTGAGCGGAAAAGGTGGAACGGGAAAGACCAGCGTCACAGCGGCCTTCGCCCATTTAGCTCATGCTGCAGGTCTTCCAGCCGTTCTGGTTGATGCCGATGTCGACGCCTCCAACCTGGAGCTCGTGCTGCGGCCGCGCCGCCTAGAAGTACACCAATTCATGGGGGGATCTTCGGCTGAAATCGATGAGGGACGCTGCCGGGGCTGTGGCACTTGCGAACAGGTGTGCCGTTTTGAGGCCATCATCCCTCCAAATTCCACCGGAGGAGATCACTACCGGGTTGACCTGCTTGCCTGTGAGGG
>CAYNWK010000334.1:0-2750 GCA_964400875.1 uncultured Anaerolineaceae bacterium
GGAGCAAGAGGCGCTAGTCAGTCGGATCGAGGGGGCTTCCGATAGTGCCCCCCGCTTCGCCCTCGAGGTTCATCCTGATCGCAAGGAAGCGTAGGATATCCGATTGCGACGCGACGCCTGCCAGGCGGCCTGCCTTGGCCACGAGCATCCGCGGCGTCTTCGAACGCAACATGTGCGTCAACGCGGAGGCAGCGTCGATTCCAGGATCCACCGTGTTTTGCTCGGAGCAGTCCTCCAAGATATCGCGGACTGTGCACGCGTGCCACCGATCGCGGGACACTTTCTTGACGTCGCGCAGGTTGACATAGCCAAGCAGTCTCGAGCCCTCGATAACAGGGAAAGCCTTGAAGTTATGGGTGTAGAAAAACTTGTCGACCAGCTCGTCGAGCAGCAGCGACGGTTCGACCGTCACGGGCTGCTTCGTCATCAAGCGGGCGATGGGCACGTCGTGTAGGATTTCCCGCATCACCGTCTGTCGGTAGGATGCTTGCGCCGCGCCTCGCACGAACAGGCCGATCAGAAAGTACCACATGCCGACAATGAAGTTGCCGGAAACGACGCTAAACACCGCCAGCAGGATCAGGAGGAGCCCGAAGGCCGCGCCGAAGTTGGAAGCGATCCGCGTGGCTCGAAGATAACTGCCTTTCCAGCCCCATAACACAGCGCGCAGAACCCGGCCGCCGTCGAGCGGGAAGGCCGGAACCATGTTGAACACCGCGAGAATCACGTTGATGGTGGCGAGGTAGCTGAAAACACCGCTCACGGCAACCGGCACGCCAGTTCCTTCTGCAACGAACGCCAGGCCATAAAATACGGCGGCCACGAGCAAGCTGGTGATCGGACCCACTATCGCGACAAAAAACTCGGCCCGGGGACTAACCGGTTCGTCATGCATTTCCGCAACACCGCCGAAGATGAAAAGGGTGATGCCTTTGATCTGCATGCCATAGCGCTTGGCGACCAGGGAATGAGAGAGCTCGTGGACGACGATGGAGAACAAGAGCCCTATCATGCCGAGGACGCCCATGGACCAGTAAATCGTCTGGCCGAGGTCCGGGTAGAGCGAAGGAAAGTATCCGATCGCAAGACTCCAGGTAACCAGGACCGCAAGGATGAGCCAAGTCAGGTCGACGGCTACTTCGAACCCGAGCAACTTGAAGAGCGGAATGCGTTTCGTGAACATGGCGATACCTCGTGGGATCGATGACCGTGTCTTTCGACCAAGCCTTTCCGCCTGGCATGTTGACGGCTGCACCGTATCGTTCGGCCTCCGGTCGGCAGCCACCAAGATTACTACGTGCAGCGGTACGGCCTAAGCCCCGGCGTTCATGCACCTGGACATGCGCGTCGGGGCATTTTCCAGCTTCTGTATCCGGTTCCTTGCTGGTTAGGGCAAGCGGCAATTACCCTGTCTCGAAAGAGCTGGTGCTCACTAACCCCGCCGCGCGAACGGTGGGGCTTTCTTTGACCTCCCCAGCACAATGGCGTATTGCCATGACAAACATTCATTTTGAACGAGAAGGCGCGGGCTGATGGCCGATGAAGTCGATATCCGAAAAAAGCTCATGGCGCTTGCCCGGCCGCCGATGGCTCAGGGTTCGGGTGGTGGCAATATCGAGATCACCGAGGCTCAGTTGCGGGAGCTTAGGCAGCTGCCTGATTTGAATCTTGTGATGTTGTTGAGCGAGATCAACGACCGCGGCTGGGAAGCGGCAAAGCGGACGCTGGCGGCTATGCTAGCTGCACTTGATGAGCAGAGTTGATTCTCGATAGCCCCGAGACGCGCGTCAGCGATTCCCCGAGGGGTGTGGGCAGACATGGAAAGAGGAACGTCTCGTTCCAGTGAAGATATATCCACTCTAGCGCCACTTTCGGACGTTTGGGCGGTGGGAAGCATCTACCTTGAACAACTCGGAATCGGGTCTGATGTTGATGTTCGCTATTGGCTGAGAGTGTTGACGAACTCCTGTTGAACTGAGATTTGTGGAGTGATTCTGTGGCCCTGGCGCTTGAAGCGAGGGATCCGGATCGACCCGGTGTTCCATCCCTTGCACTAGCTGCCGCTCATCGAACAAAAGATTCAGCGCTCTGGATTAGGCCGCCCTGCTCAGGGGCTAGGATATGCCCGAGGTCTTCGCCACCCTGAGGCGCCTCATGGAGATCTTCCGCCCCAACGAAGTGGAGGCCGGAGTGCGCAAGGCCCTCTGGCTCGGCGCGATCGCCTTCGATGCGGTTATACTTACCACAGCAACAGTCGAGATATTTGGCACCGATGGCTTTTAGAGCAGAAGCTCCGATTTAGCGCCAGATTGGCTTGCCGAGATTGATATCTTTCTCATCGGTGAGCGCGCCGGCTCCGGCGCCAACCGCGCCGCCGATCAGCGCACCTGTGACCGGAGAACCGACCGCAAGGCCGCCCAGGGCACCAACCCCTGCGCCGATACCGCCGCCACTGAGGGCGCGATCCGTTGTGCTGCTCCCACACGCACCCAAGGCGAGGAGAGTGAAGGTCAAACAGGCCGCTAAGGTTACGCGTTTCATAGTCTGCACTCCAAAGTAAAAGTTACATATTCGTGCGCCGACAGCGGATGCCGCCGGCCTGCATTATCGTCGAGATCAAATTGTGTGGTTGATCGCGGAAATAAATCACGCAGATCACATATATGGTAATGTGACCGGATATTTACTATCTATTTAAACAATATTTGTTACGTCGAGAATGGACGAAGTCCCTTAATTCTATGACTGTA
>CAYNWK010000335.1:0-2742 GCA_964400875.1 uncultured Anaerolineaceae bacterium
GGGACGGATTGGCAAGAATCATTCACATTATGGCACAATTTCTGGCAAAACGCGCGATGATCCTCTGGGCGTAGCCCCGCCTGGCGCACGCGTGTCAGGCGCCCGTTGCTTGGATTGTTGGAATCTGCACACCAAACTTGTGCTGTAGCAATTTCATGTCAAGGACCTGTTGTCCTGGCAGCTCGTACCCCTATGACAACGGGCTTGGCCGATAAGCCCGGCACCGAGGCCGAGCCCACATGCTCCAGCAGCAGCACGCCGTCTTCGAGCGCCGCCTGGATCCGCCGCTTAAGGCGGGCGAACAGCGAAGGCCGCCCGCGCCCCGGCCAGGTCGCCCTGGGCTCGCAGCACATGTCCCAAGTCGGATAATGCAATCGCGACATTGGGGTGATCTGGAGACAGGTGTTTCTCGAATATCGATTTCGCTTTCAGGTGGGCTGACTTCGCCGCATCTAATTCCCCCAATTGGAAAAGAACTTTTCCTAAATTTCCAGTGCCCATTGCTACGTTAGGATGATCGGGCCCCAAAGCCTCCTCCCAAATCCCCAGCGCCCGCTCGTACGCCGCTCGAGCCCGTGCGTACTCGGCGACAGCTTGCAGATGAGAACCGAGCTCATTCCACAAGGTTCCCGCTTTTTCGAGCCCTGCCGCCTGCGCCGCCTCCGCCGCCGAGCGCAGGTGAGCGCGCAGCGGCAGGAACACCGCCGGCAGCCCGGTCTTGTTTGCCTGGTACGATAAAGTCGCCAGCGCACCAGCAAGCCCCGGCAGACTGCTCCCTTCCGCCTGCTGATCCTGGAACCGGGCGAACTCGCCCAACAGCGGGTGGATTGTCGCCCCCCCTTCGGCATTGCTCAGCAGCCCCAGGTCATACAGCCGCCGCATAGCCAGCTGGAAGGTCTCCGCCTGCTCACCACCCTCCTCGCCCAGGACCGCCCTCCGCAGGACTTCGTTCGGGATCGGGGTGTTTCCCGCGCAGTAGCCGCTGGCCAGGAAGATCCCCCGGGCGGTCACCTCCACCTCTCCCTCCCCCTCCAGCCGCGCCCAGCTGGTCTGGAAGGTCGCCGCCAGGCCGATCTCGTGCGCCGTCGGGGTGCCACCCACCCAGTCCAGCAGGCCGCTGTGCGCCACCGCCCCGCCGGCTGCATCGATGATCTCCAGATAATCTTGGGGGCCGGTCGCCTCCATCACCTCGAGGTATCGGCCGGCCAGCTCCACCGCCAGCGGCAGATGCCCGAGCCGCTCGCCGATCGGGTCGATCTCTGCTTGCGGATACCCCCGCAGCCTGGGCGCCAGTTCGCACAGCAGGTCCCGGCTCTCCTCCGGCTTGAAAATCCCCAGCGGGCGCGCCTGCACGCCCAAATGCAGCGGCCAGTGCTGCCGCCTGGCCGTGATCAGGACCCGCGCCCCGCCCATCCTGGGCAGCCAGTCCCGCAGCGTCCCCGGCTCCTCCAGGTTGTCGAACACCACCAGCCGCACCCCCCGTTCCCAGGCCTTCAACGTGGCGGCTGCCTGCTCTTCGCTGGTGTCCGGCCACGGGCGGACCCCCATCGCCTCCCCGCAGCGGGCGACCTCCGCTTCCAGCTCCTGGTCGGCCTGCAGCCAGTGCACGCCGTTGAAGAAGCGGCCGTAGCGGTAGCAGAACTCCACGGCCAGCTGGGTCTTGCCGATCCCGCCCATGCCGGTCGCCACCGCCCGGGACTGCACCACGCCGACGGCTTTTTCATCCCCGGCCCCGTAGATGAGGGTACCTGCCAGCGCCAGCAGGTCCTCACCCCGCCCGGTGAAGACTTCGTTGCGCAGGTGGGGGAGCCACGATCCGGGCGGGAGCGGGCCGGGGTTGGCCAAGGTTCCTTCAGCCGGCGGATCAGCCGGTTCGAATCCTTCTCCAAAGAACCGCTCGACCGCCTCCGGGCTGCCCCCAAAATCGTAAACTGTTTCGAACTTATCCCTGCCTACAAAATCTCCCCCTTCCGTATTTACGTCCCCCTCGATGTGCGCACCACCACCTGTGGTAATACTACTGCTATTAGTTTCTTTAATTGATTGTTTATCTTCTTTTCCCATTTCTATCCAATGATGGACAAATGAGATCACCCCGCTTGCAAATGAAACTGAGCCAGCGGCTGCTCCAACAATCAGGATGATTTTTCCCAATGGCTGATTTGCCCAATTTGGGAAAAAAATCCGGCTTGCTCCGACAACTAGGAATACTAGAATCCCTAATACGAAAAGCGGCGCGGCGTACTTTTTGATCTGCTTCACTTTCGCCCCTTGCTCATTCGTGCGTGCGCTTTGATATCACCGCTTCATATTTTAGAGCACACTTCCTCCCGAGTCAACAATAGCAGCTGCCTTCGGACAAGTTCCCTTTAACCGGTCATTGCGAGCGATATTTGCGAAGCAATCCCTCAAAACCAGAGATTGCCACGCCGCAAGAAGAGCGCTTGCGGCTCGCAACGACGTGCTTCTCGTTTAATGTCCGAACATTCGTCTCAACTTCGGCAACAGGTCAAAAATGAGACGATCCACGCTGGATCGTCTCATCAAATCTTCTCGTTACCAGACTTCATTCTCTACAGCCGCCAGCTGTCCACCAGGGAGGCGAGCTGGTGATTCTCCTCCAGGTCCGCCTGCGCCAGGCTGAGACAGGTCTTCACCATTTCCATGGTCGAACGCCCCAGCTGTCAATTAAAATTGGAGCGCTGTGGATCAGCAAATATCCCGCAAGGCAGCGCGTTATGC
>CAYNWK010000336.1:0-2740 GCA_964400875.1 uncultured Anaerolineaceae bacterium
AGAGATAACCGCTGAAAGCATCTAAGTGGGAAACTCGCTCCAAGATGAGGTCCCTCATCCCTTTAGGGAGTAAGGCCGCAGGAAGACTACCTGCTTGATAGGCGGCAAGTGTAAGCGCAGTGATGTGTTGAGCTAAGCCGTACTAATGGCCGAGGACTTATTTCGTGGTGCGGAGAACTCGAACCTTTTCGCCGCAAGCTCATATTCAGTAATCGATGGTCTTAGAACTTACGCACTTTTAGGGCACTTTCCCAAAGATTGCGTAATTCCTATGTCTATTGCAGGATTTGCGCACTTGTGCGCAAATCCTGTGATGAAAAAAGTCTCTTGGTGATTGGAGCGACGGGGGTACACCCGGTTACATCCCGAACCCGGCAGTTAAGCCCGTCAGCGCCGATGGTACTTGGGGGGAGGCCCCCTGGGAGAGTAGGTCATTGCCAAGGGACTTTTGCTTTTAAAATTGACAGACCAATGCTGGTCTGTTATAATTTATGCGGCGTTCTCAGGTCAGCTCTTGCATCGTTTAATCTATGTGGTGGTGATATGTAAGTTGCCTTTTTACATCTCTCATCGAATGAATTCTGTGCAAATGGGGCTCGACTGGGAACGTGAATGCCGGTCGGCCTTTTTTTGTTGTCACCGGTTAGACGCTAGATTGTACGCTCAAGACATTCCAGGGTCTGGAAGGAGGTGAGAAGATTGGCAACGGTTAATTTGCGACCAAATGAATCACAGGAACAATTGCTCAAGCGATTTCGCAAGAAGGTCGCCAAGAGCGGCATCTTGAGCACGGTGCGGCGCAAACGCTGGTTTGTTTCTAAGAGCGAACTGCGCCGGATCCAGAAGAAAAAGGCGATTCGACGCTTGAAGCGGCGCTCGCCTCGAGATTAAGTTCGCATGAAATTTGGCAAGTCCGGAGGTGTGCATGGCCAAAGAAGAAGATAAGATTCAAGTCGAGGGTACGGTGATTGAAGCCCTGCCGGCGACGCAGTTCAAAGTGCGCCTGGATAATGGGCACGAAGTCCTCGCTTATCTATCCGGTAAGATGCGCAAATATTACATCCGCATCCTGCTGGGAGATCGCGTGCGTGTAGAAATGTCCCCCTACGATCTGTCCCGCGGGCGGATCGTGTACCGCCACAAAAAGCACGCTCCTGCGCCTGAATCTGAGGGATAAGGGGCCCGCTCCGGATTTATTCCATTAATTATGAGCGGGGTGTCCCGTCCGCAATAGCTCGGACGGGACACCCCGCTGTTTGTTTAAGAATCACAAGTGGGTGTTTTTAGCAGGCGTAGCCTGCTAAAAACACCCACATCTTGTTCTAAAAAACTTAGGGGGTGAAACGGTATTCGAACGAACTGAGCACCTTGGCATAGTTGGCCCGCTCGAAGGCGCCCGGATCCCCAACGGCCTGCAAGCTCATGCTGCCTTTCATCTGCGAGATGGCGTAGTATTCGTGCTCCTCCATCCAGGCCTCGACGCCATCCAGGATCTCGCTGGCTTTGCCGAAACCGTACTTGAGCAAGGTGGAGGCCGTCATCGCCACGCTTGCGCCAGCCATGGTCGCCTTGATGACGTCTTCAGGGGTGTGCACGCCGGTGGTCAGGGCCAGGTCGGCTTTTACCTTGCCGTAGAGGATGGCGATCCAGCGCAGCGGCAGGCGCAGCTCGTTAGAGTTGCTCAGCACTAAATTCGGCACCACTTCCAGGTTTTCCAAGTCCAGGTCGGGTTGGTAGAAGCGGTTGAATAACACCAGGCCGTTTGCGCCGGCCTCGACCAGCTGGCGGGCGAAGTGGGGCAGGCTGGTGAAGAAGGGGCTGAGCTTAATCGCCAGCGGGATGGCGATCTCCTGGCGCACGGCGCGAACCAGCTCGATGTAGCTTTTTTCCAGGTCTGCGCTCGTTTTATCCATGTCCGTGGGCACGTCGTACAAGTTGAGCTCGAGGGCGTCGGCGCCGGCCTGCTCGATCTTCTTAGCGTACTCGATCCAGCCGCCGGTTGACGTGCCGTTCAGGCTGCCGATCACCGGTATCTCGACCGCATCTTTAAGTTTATGCAGGTTCTCCAAGTAGACGTCGGCTGACAGGCTGTACTGGCGCATGTCTTCGTACGTCCACATATCGGGCAGGTAGGTCTGCGCCTCGGCAAAGGAATACGTTCCTTGCGTCACGTCGCGATCGAGCCTGAGGCTCTCCTGCTCGACCTGTTCCTCGAACAGGGAGTACATCACCACCGCGGCGATCCCGGCGTCTTCTAGCCGGCGGACCGCGTCCACCTTTTGGGAAAGTGGGGAAGCAGACGCCACCAGCGGGTTTTTCAGCTCCAGCCCCAGATACGTAGTTTTTAAGTCGATCATATTTGTGTCCTTGTCCGTATAGTTAGAAAGCTGTAGGGGAGCCAGGTCGGTGAACCGTCTGGCTCCCTTTGTCCGTCCGTGGGTTATTCGTCGGCGCCGTCGCCGTTGAAGTGCATGGCAGCCATCTGCTGGTAAAGTTGCCAGCGGCTCTTGGCGTCTTGCTTCGCCTTCTTCATTAAAGCTTCTGCGCGTTGTTCGTCGCTTTGCAGCAGCATGCGATAGCGGGTTTCGTTGTAAGCGTATTCCTCGACGGGGATCTGCGGGTCCCTGGAGTCGATGATCAGCGGGTTCTTGCCTTGCTCGACCAGGGTCGGATTGTAGCGGTAGAGCGGCCAGGCGCCCGATTGCACCGCCAGCTTCTGCTGGTTGAGCCCGTGGACCAG
>CAYNWK010000337.1:0-456 GCA_964400875.1 uncultured Anaerolineaceae bacterium
CAGCCAGCCCAACGCTCGAGGAAACTTATAAAGCCGCCGCGGAGCTGTTCTTCCAAAGCTTCGGGCGACAAATCGAGTGGGTAGCCGATTTTCCGGCGCTGGTCTTACCACGCATCGTGTGCGCGCTGGCCAACGAAGCCGCCTTTGCGGAAGGTGAAGGGGTCGCCGAGGCAGAAACCATCGATCGAGCCATGCAGCTGGGGACCAACTACCCCTTCGGGCCGCTCGCCTGGGCTAAAAATATTGGCTATGCGAAGGTCGTTGCGGTTCTCGATCACCTCTACCGGGAATACGGAGAAGAACGTTACCGAGTCGCGCCCCGACTACGTCGCTGGTCACGCCTGACCAAACTGGGTTGACCCTGAACCACAACTGCCTCTTTTGGGTATTTAAATCGTATGGAGCTCATGCATTTGGAGGAGGGTTGGGGGTGTCTTGGGGGGGGGCGCCCCCCCC
>CAYNWK010000337.1:466-2719 GCA_964400875.1 uncultured Anaerolineaceae bacterium
TTTGGGGGGTGTCCCCAGCCAAGACACCCCCAATTCACCCTTGAACTGCTTAACTCCTAGCGTACAAGCTCCATTGGTTATTCGAAAGCACAAATTAACTCCGGATTAGGAAGATTCGATGCGTTTGCTACCCGATAGCACAGATGCAACACCAACTGGTCTGTACACCATCCGAGAAGAGATCGCCCACACCATCACACACGGCATCAGCGCGGTGATCAGCCTGATTGGGCTGATCGTCCTGGTCGCGCTGGCCGTCACTGCCGGCGATGTCTGGCGGATCATCAGTTTCAGCATTTACGGCACCACCCTGGTGCTCTTGTTTTCAGCCTCGACCCTCTATCACGGGATTCAACAACCCAGGCTCAAGAGGATCTTCCAGATTTGCGACCACGCAGCCATTTTCCTGGTGATCGCCGGGACCTACACGCCGTTTCTGCTGGTCAGTTTACGAGGGCGGCTGGGCTGGACGCTGATGGCGGTCGTCTGGGGCATCGCTTTGCTCGGGGTGGCATTCAAAATCTTGTTTATTCATCGCTTTCAGAGGCTTTCGGTGTTGGTTTACGTACTGATGGGTTGGCTGTCTGTGGTCGCGATCAATGAGCTGTTAGCCAGCGTGCCTGCAACCGGGCTGATCTGGCTTGCGGTTGGCGGAGCAGCTTACACCATCGGCATCATCTTTTTAGCCTGGAAGCGGATACCCTACAACCACACGATCTGGCATTTTTTCGTCATGGCGGGCAGCCTGTGCCACTACTTTGCCATATTAAACCTGCTGCCGGCTGCGTAGAAACCGAAACTTTACGGAAGAAACAAAGAACATTTGTGCTATAATTAATATAGCAGCCCCTTACCCTCAAGGAGAAAATGATGTCCCCCGAATTTAATTCGCTCAAGTTCCAACAGTCAATCCAGGCTGAGCCCAAGGTCGTATACCGGGCTTTCACCAATTCCACCGATCTGGTGAACTGGCTATCAAACGTTGCCACCCTCTCAGCGGAAGAGGGCGGCAGACTCTACCTGTGGTGGAACACCGGTTATTACACCAGCGGTGAGTTCACGAAACTGGAACCGAAGGAAAAAATACAGTTTACCTGGCACGGTCGCGGTGAACCGGCAACCACCGAAGTTGAAGTCAGGCTCACCGCTCAAGATGAGGGTACCCTGGTCGATTTGGAGCACCATGGCATCGGCAGCGGCGAAGGATGGCAGAAGGTTCGAGAGGAAATTGAAAGCGGCTGGCAAACCGGCCTGGAAAACCTGGCTTCCGTCCTCGAAACCGGTGAAGATCTGCGCTTTACCCGGCGCCCTATGCTTGGCATCATCGTGGACGAATTCAACGAGGATATCGCCAGCGAAATCGGCGTGCCGGTGACGAAAGGCATACGCATCGGCAACCCGATCGAGGGAATGGGGGCAGAAGCGGCGGGGCTGCAGAACAACGATGTAATCGTAGGTATGGCAGGCAAGCCGGTGACGGATTTCAGCAGTCTGACGAACGCGCTGCAATCCTACCGGTCGGGCGATAAAATCCCGGTCGTTTTTTTCCGTGGGGAAGACAAAAAACAAGTTGAGATGGAGCTTTCCGGGCGCCCGCTACCTGAGATCCCCAAAACCGCGGGGGGACTGGCTAGAGCTGTCGAGAAAAAATACGAAGAGATGGGCTCCACCTTAGCAGGATTTTTTGCCGAAGTAACCGAAGAGGAAGCCACCCACAAGCCGAGCCCAGAGGTCTGGAGCGCTAAGGAAAACCTGGCTCACCTCATCCACGGCGAACGCGGTTGGCACACTCAGATCGACGAAGAAGTGGGCGGGTATAGGGCGCATTATGACGATTACGGCGGCAATCTGGACGCGCGCGTCCAGGCGACCCTTGCCGTCTACCCCACCTCTCAAGACATGCTGGCCGAATTCAAACGCAGCTGCGCCGAGACCGTCGCTATCCTGGCCCGCCTGCCGGATGAGTTTCTGGAAGAACGCAAAGGCGCGTATTGGAGCCTGGCGTACAACCTGCTTGAATCGCAATATCACTTCGAGGGTCATCTCGAGCAAATGCGCGCCGCGGTTCAGGACGCAAGAAACAGTTAACCTCTCACTGGAACACAACCTAAACTGAGTTGTACAGTCGCTATCCTACGAGCCGGATGGCGACTGTTTGATCCTTAAGGAGGAAGGATGGGAGCACAAAAAAATTGTTGGAATTTTGACCTTGGTGGTGTGGTGTTGGAGGGGAATCCCGGCCAAACCAACCAC
>CAYNWK010000338.1:0-2704 GCA_964400875.1 uncultured Anaerolineaceae bacterium
ACGCGGACTGAAAGAGGTAGAAACCGTCTATGAAATGACGGTTTTTGACTTCCCTAACAGCTTTGGATAATAATAATTATCCAAAGCTGAAATGTATAAAAACAATTATGTGACTGAAGGACGTTCCACGGCCCTAAATTTTTGACTCCCAACTCCATCAAGGAAGTGCTTTGACTTCTTGCTCCAGACGCTCTCCCAGTTCCATCTTCTGGAGCTCCAAATCGTAGCGCGACTGCAAGTTGAGCCAGAATCTTTCTGAGGTTCCGAAGTAGCGCGCTAGCCGTAAGGCGGTGTCCGCAGTGATCGATCGCTGGCCATGGACAATCTCGTTGACCCGCCGGGGATCGACACTAATATCCTTGGCCAGTCGATACTGACTGATCCCCATCGGCTTGAGATATTCTTCAATCAAGATCTCTCCCGGGTGGATTGGGGGCAAATCTCTCGTACCCATAATTGTTTCCCTCAGCTATGATAATCTGTAATTTCAACTTGGTAGGCATGACCGTCCAGCCAGCTGAAGCATATCCGCCACTGATCGTTAATGCGAATGCTGAATTGGCCCGTACGGTCCCCTTTTAATTTCTCCAACCGATTGCCCGGCGGGATGCGAAGATCCTGGAAGGTCTCTGCCCCATCCAAAATCAAGAGCTTACGAGTCGCCCCTCGCCAGATCTGATTAGGCAATTTGCGTGGCCTGTGTCCAGAAAAAAGACGCTCGGTATCCGTGTCTGCAAAAGTCTTGATCACTGGACTTTATAATAGCGCAACACACCAATGGTGTCAAGAACAATGTCTGGGTTTGACCAATAATACTTATCCAAAGCTACCAGGAAAGTCAAAAACTGTCCCGAAATGACGGTTTTGACTGCTTTCAATCCGCCTCAGTCTTAGCAGGAAGCGTCGGAGTGCGCGGCGTCCGTATGACCACATCACCATCCCGCCTGTGTTTTCTGGTGGGAAGCCCAGGAGGTTGGCAAAATCCAAATCCAAGCACACAAGCCAGCGCCCTTGCTCTCGACAGACCTGATAAAGCTGTTCATCGGTCGCTCCTGAGAGCACCTGCTCGACTACGGTCCCTAGATAGTGGCCGGCTTCCCGAAATATCCTATGCATACGCGTCCCGAAATTCTCGTCGAGCTTGAATCTCAAGTTCCAGCCTCAACAGGAATCTCAACTCTCGGCGCGGGCTAAATCAGACGGCGCGGCCAGCAGGCCGCTGGGGTCCCTGCCCCCCTTCGTGTGCCACGATCCGGGGGCCAAACAGGGCGACAACCAGTACCGGCCGATGACCACGGAGACCGGGCGCAATATCGTCGAGACGCGGGTGAAGGAGTCATTGGGCGTTGAAGCCGCCGGGACCATCACCCCCCACGAGGTAGGCCACCGGTTATTCGGAACAGAATAGGCAGCTGCCCACCTCTTTGAGGACAAGCAGCAACTATTCCAAGGGATTCGTCTTTCGCTGCAGCCGCCAGCAGCACGCCGTGAAAGCGGCGGCCTACCTTCCTGCCCTCCAACACAGAAAAGATCACAAACGGATATCGAGACCGAACTGCATTACCGCGCCGATCCTGGTGGTGAGGCCTTTGCTGCAGAGGACACCCAGAGCTTGCGGGGCGTCAATCTGGGGCCGGTGCAGCCGAGGGGTTATCGGGGCGGCGGGGGCAACAGGTTCATTCTGCTCAGCCACGAGCTGTGCGGACACGCCATTCCCAGCCTGTCCCACCCACCCAGGGGAGATCCAAGAAGGTACACGATCGCTGATATCGTCATCTACATTGAAAACCTGATCCGCGCCGAGCACTCCATGCCAGGGAATAACTACGGTGTCCGAACCGGATAAGGGGGGAAACAAACTTACGGTGTTATCGGGGTTACTGTCGGGAAGTAAGTGCGATACCTGCTTTCGTCACGGGTGATTAAATCCAGGTTCATCACCGCGGCTTGCGCGCCAAAATAGAAATCAGGCGGTAGCACTCCAAAAAACGGTGGTTGAAGGTTGAAAAAATAAGAGTCCTGTGGCATTCTAGCGGCTACCAAGCCCTAGAGCAAACCACATGGACCCTCAAACCCAATTCTGCCCGAATATGGCCTGCCCCGCAAGGGGTAAAACTGGCGAAAAGAACATCGTCATTCACAGTCGGAAACCAGAACGTTACCAATGTAAGGTATGCGGCAAAACCTTCTCGGCAAAGGTGGGCACGCCCTTCTATCGCCTTCACCACTCGGCTGATTTGGTCACCCTTGTGATGACCTTGATTGCCTTTGGCTGTCCGGTGCAAGCCATCGTCGCCGCTTATGGTCTGGATGAGCGCACGGGGATGGCCTGGCAGCAGCGCTCCGGCGAACATTGTCAGCGAGTTCACAGCCATCGGGTACAGCGTCCTAGGGATTTGATCCACGTTCAGTTGGATGAAATCCGGGTCAAAGTCCAAGGGATGGTGCTGTGGTTAGCGATGGCGGTGATGGTCAGCACTCGACTGTGGCTGGGAGCCTCAGTCAGCCAACGCCGGGACGAAGGCTTGATCAGCGAGATCGTATAGCTCGTGCGAGAGACGGCCCTGACCCGCCCGCTACTGATCTGCGTCGATGGGTTGCGCTGTTACATTTCAGCCATCCAGACCGTTTTCCGCAGCCCGTTACCTGCCCGAACCCGCCGAGCCAGTCCCGAAGAAACGCGGCCGCAAGAAACAAAGCCCAC
>CAYNWK010000339.1:0-2693 GCA_964400875.1 uncultured Anaerolineaceae bacterium
CCTCCCAAGAAAAATTGGCCTCCATTGTCCCTGCACTCCCCCAGCGGGCCATCATTGCATAATCCGGCGCACGCCGATCAGTAATTCCGGTGCATGCCGATCACCGATTCCGTTGTATGTCGATCACTGATTCCGGCCATGCCGATCACTAATTCCGGGCATGCCGATCGGGTAAACGGGTAATACAGTGGGGAAGCAGGCTGGATAAACTCAAACAAATCGGGCATCCTCTTCGGAACCATACCGAGGAGGAAGCGATGTCTCAAGTGAGTTTGTCCATGCGAAAAATTGAAGAAATTCTGCGTTTGAAATTTGAAGTAGGGCTGTCCCACCGGGCGATCGCCCAAAGCTGTGGGATCTCAGCTAGCACGGTGAGTGAGTACGTCACTCATGCCAAAGCAGCCGGGTTGAGCTGGCCTCTGCCGGATGGACTGACTGGGGAACAGTTGGAGGCCCGCCTGTATCCTGACAGGGCGGTTTCCGGGCGGGCGATCCCGGCTTTCGCTCGGCCGGACTGGCAATATATCCATAAGGAGTTGAGGCGCAAAGGGGTGACACTCAGCCTGTTGTGGGTTGAGTACCGTCAGGAACATCCCGACGGCTACGGCTACAGCCAATTTTGCCATCATTATCGGGAATGGAAAAAACTGCTCAACCCGACCATGCGGCAAAAGCACAAGGCTGGGGAAAAGCTGTTCGTGGATTATGCCGGACAGACAGTGCCGGTGGTCGATCCAGAAACGGGAGAAATCCGCGCAGCGCAGATTTTTGTGGCCACCCTGGGAGCCAGCAATTACACCTATGCCGAAGCGCAGTGGACACAAAGCTTGCCCAACTGGATCGCGGGCCACGTCCGGGCGCTAGACTTCCTGGGCGGAGTGCCGGAGCTGGTGGTGCCGGACAATCTCAAATCTGGGGTGACCAGCCCGGACCGCTACGAGCCGGATCTGAACCCCACCTACCAGGATTTCGCCCAGCACTACGGGATTGCAGTGGTTCCAGCGCGGGTCCGCAAACCGCGCGACAAAGGCAAGGTGGAGGTAGGCGTGCTGGTGGTTGAGCGTTGGATCCTGGCTCGTCTGCGGGACCGCACCTTCTTCAGCCTGGCCGAGCTAAACCAGGCAATTGCCACGCTGCTGGATGAACTCAACCGGCGGGAGATGACACATGTGGGGCAATCCCGGCTGGAATTGTTTACTGAACTGGATCAACCGGCCCTGTCCCCGCTGCCGGAAAGACCCTACGAATTTGCCCTGTGGAAAAAGGCCCGGGTCCACATCGACTATCACGTCTCCTTCGACCATCATTTCTACAGCGTCCCCTATACCCTGACCGGCAAGGAGGTGACGATCCGGGCGACCGACAAGACCGTCGAAGTCTTCTACCAGCGCAAACGGGTGGCCTCGCACCCCCGTTCGACGGCTAAAGGTCGCTTTTCAACCCACAGCGTGCATATGCCCCCTGAACACCAATTCTACAGCCAGTGGTCTCCGGAACGCTTTCTGCGCTGGGCCACAGAGATTGGCGAGCAGACAGCCGAACTGATCAGCCGGGCGCTCGACGCTCGCCGACATCCCCAGCAGGCCTACCGTACCTGTCTGGGCATCCTGGGTTTGGCCAAGCGCTACTCTCCCGAACGCCTGGAAGGCGCCTGCCAGCGGGCCAACGCGGCCGGGATCGGCTCCTACAAAGGGGTCCACAACATCCTCAAGCACAAGCTCGACCAACTGCCGTTAGAACCGGCTGCTGACCCGCCCCTGCCGCCCCACGCCAACATCCGCGGCCAAAACTACTACCATTGAGGAGCTGCCTATGCTGACCCAACCCTTGCTCGAAAAACTGTCCCAACTCAACCTGTCGGCTTTCCGCGCGGCCTTCGAAGAGCAACTGGGCAACCCCCAGTATGCGGAACTGTCCTTTGAAGAGCGCCTCGGCTTACTGGTCGACATCGAGATCACCCGCCGAGCCAACCAGCGCGTACAGCGCCGCATCAAGTCCGCCCGTTTCCCACTCCAGGCTGCGCTTGAAGACCTCGACCTGTCCCCCAAACGGGGCCTCAAACGGGTCCAGGTCCTGGAACTCGCCCAGGCAGATTGGGTGCGCCACCATCTCAATGTGCTGATTCTCGGCGCAACCGGCACGGGCAAGACTTACCTGGCTTGCACCTTGGGGCGGGCTGCCTGCGAGGCTGAATTCAATGTGCGGTACGTGCGCACCTCCCGCCTGCTGCAAACCCTCGAACTCGCTCAGGCTGATGGCTCCTACTCCCAACTGCTGCGCTCCCTGGCGCGCACGCCCTTGCTCATCTTCGACGACTGGCTGCGTGACCCCCTGTCCCGCTCCCAGGCCAAAGACCTGCTGGAAATCCTCGACGACCGCTATGGCCGCTCAGCCACCCTGGTCGCCACTCAGGTCCCGGTGAGCGAATGGCACGCCCGCATCCCTGACCCCACCCTGGCCGATTCGGTCCTCGATCGACTGATCCACAATGCCCACCGCTTGAATTTATCTGGAGATTCGATGCGAAAAGTTCATTCCCCCTTGAACAACAACAGCAATTAGCGGTATGATTTCTTATCCAGCCAGCCCTTCCCCCACCGGCGCTCGCCATGCTCCGGAACTGGCGATCGGCATGACCGGTCTGGGTGATCGGCATCGCCCGGAATTACTGATCGACATCACCGGAATACGCA
>CAYNWK010000340.1:0-2677 GCA_964400875.1 uncultured Anaerolineaceae bacterium
GGCCGGGGGGCGGCAAAGTCGTTTCGGTCAGGTAAACGGCTGCAACCAATCCAACCAAGGGAAACAAAGCAACGTTGTAGAAAGAGGTCAATAATACATCCCAGATGATCGAGCCAGTTGCTTGAATGAGGTTTACCCATAGTACACCTATACCGATCAAAAATCCTAGAGCAAGCACACAGATAACCGATAGGACCAGTCCTACAAACCCCCGTTTGGCCAGGGCAACGGCGATCTCGTCGAAGGACCGGCCGGCGCTGAAGAATACGGCTCCAAGAACGCCGATACCAGCGCCGAAGATCATCGCATCGATGAATTGATAGTGAGGCGGCAACAGCAGGTCGCAGAGGCCAACCACACCGCCCGCCACGACCCCGAAAAATGCTCGCCGAGTGAAGCTGGCTTCGGATGCATACTCGCGCCGAGCCATTTCATTTCCCCGGCGGTTCGCGGCAGGCCGACGCAGCCGGGCGAAAAGCAGTCGAATGCGCCGAGGATCGACCATAATAAAAATAATTATGGTGAGAATAATCGCAAGCCAGTCCGCGGCCAATCCCCATTCCATGTGGAAATTATACCAATTGGACTCAGGCACTTGAGGAAGAAACGGGGTGTTTGGGCAGGCGGCGTCCGCCAGCCTGCGCTTTCCACCTGCTACCAGACGCCGGGGATCAGGCGGTAGCGGGTTTTCTGTGTGTACGCCTCGTAGCCGGGCAATTCGGCGCGCAAGGCGCGGTCTTCCAGCGCCGTCCGGACGATAAGCAGCACAATGGTGACCACCGCCGGAATAATCGCCCAATACGCGCCCAGCAGGATCGGCAGCGCCAGGTAGCTGATGGCCGCCGAACTATAGCCGGGGTGCCGCACGATGGCATACGGCCCGCTGCTGACGACCGTGTGGCCCCGATCGGTCTGGATGCGCACCACACCGGAGAAAAAGCGGTTAGCGACCAGCGCCCACGAGCCGATTACGTAGCACACCACGTAGACCCCCAGCGCCCCGAGTTGCGCCCACAGCGGCACATCCGCCCCCCAGCCAAAGCGGCGCGCCAGCCCGGCCAGGATGTAGGTAGCGAGCGGCCCGAGCAGTCCCACAAACGGGGACAGTATTCGATCCCACGGCTTGGCGTCAGCGTGATCCAACAATTTCCCCCGCTCAACCAGCGTATCCGGGTGGACGCGGGCGACAATCGCCCGGCTTCCGACAAAGAAGACGATGTTCATGGCAACATACACCCATGCCATCGGCCAGTTAAGCGTCCAGGCGGGAAGGAACAGCGCCAGCGCCGGGACGAAGCCCAACAGTAAGATGGCCCGCAGCCACATCCAGGGGGTGACGCGCCCGTTTGAACGGTGTCGGTCAGATTTCGTTGCAGAGGATACGGTCATGGGGCTGCCTCCTGAGGGCGTCGATCGAGGCATTCAGCCAGGGGCCGGTCAGGCGCCGGCGATCGGGGCAGGCTGCGATTCAATCGAAGAAGCAGCCGTGGGAGGGAGCGGCGTGGCGGTTACGGCGTTGAGGCCTCACGATGGTCGATACCCTTCCACAAAGATGGGTTGACCGGTGATTTTGCTCTCCAGTGCGATCAGGTATGTCTCAGCCACCGCGGCAGCATTGGGAAAGCGCGCTCCGTCCATTCCAAGTTGAATGACTGCCTCGCGAACGGGCGGGGGGTGGACGATAACGATACGCCGCCCAGCTTGCAGATCGAGCGCGGCGTGGCGCACGAACCCCTCTAAGCCTGCATTGACCATTGCGCTGGCTGACATTTTGGGCACTGGAGCATAGGCTGACATGCCTCCAGTGAGGATAAAGACACCATCCGGCCGAAGGTTGGAAAGACCCAGGCGCACGAGGTTCACCTGTCCCAATAATTTACCCCTAGCAGCCGACTCGATGTCTTCACCGGACAACTCAGCTAACGAGCCGTTACCATCGGCGCGACGTCCTGCCGCACAAATGATGGCATCAACCTGGCCAAGCGCCTGATAGAATGATTTGATGGAGGTGAGATCGTCAAGGTCCACGCCTGGTTGAGTAGACCGAGAGACCTGGACTGTTTGATGGCCCTGATCAGCCAGCAGTGCGGATACGGCTTTTCCAATCAATCCGGTACTACCGATAATGACTACTTTCATCGTATCCTCTTTCTTGAATAACTTAAGCAGGATTTACGCACTTGGGGGAGAGTTGGGAGTGTTTTGGCGGGTACAGCCCGTCAAAACACCTCTATTCCCTCGTGAATAAGATTGATATTACGCATGCAGGAGAACCAGCCTGGTTGATTCTTACCATGCCTGGCTCTTTAAGAGGATGAGCAGCCCTACTTATGCATCTAACGCAATTTTAAGGGTATTTTTACTGATACACTGCACTCCAATTTTAACTGATATCAGCCAGGATGATATCCGGAATTTGCTCATGGCGAGACCGATCCAACCCCGGAATTTTGAGTTCTTCGACCGACTGACTGACGGAGGGTATGTTGGTGAAATGGCGTTAATTGTCGTGATGACACTGGCAACCCAGTCGCTGCCTGGGGGGTCAGTATCCGGCGGAGAGGTCCACCCGGTTGGGGATTTCATCGCCGCGGGCGGCGGCGTTGAGCAGCTCGGCCAGGTGGGCCATGCGCAGCTGCTCGGTCTCGGCGCTGGCGCCGCCGCGGTGGGGGCTCAT
>CAYNWK010000341.1:0-2656 GCA_964400875.1 uncultured Anaerolineaceae bacterium
TTGTCGAGAAGAAAAGGGAAGTTACCGGTTCGGAAGCAGGCGCACAGAGAGGATCTCCGCTGCAGCTATGTGAAGTTGTGCTTTTAGCATTTCTCGTGCACCTCCTTTTTGGATAAGTTAAGTCGAGTTTATCATAGGGTGGGGAAATCGGTCAAGAAATTCAAGAGAGTAATTGCCAGACAACGATAATCAAGAGACAACAGTCACCCTGCAATCTTGAATGATACTTATTGCCCTACTGCGCAATTTCTGGGCGTAAGGCTCGTTTTTGCCTAATCCACGTTCGACCGCCGCTAGGCTGCGGTAATACAGCTCCCAAGCGGTTTGTTCTGCCTGATATTGTGATTGCAGTGGGCTGGGATTTCCACGGGTGAAAGTCAATGCCTGGGAGAGCCGGCGCGCGCCGGCCCTGACGAGTTCGAGCCCCGCTCCCGCCGATCCATTGGCGTGAAGGCTGGCCACCTGCAAGGCAAAGCGCAGATATACAAGAGTGATGGGGATTTCGGAAATGAAGCTGCCGGTGAAAGGGGCCAGCCGGGACTTGAGACCATCAAAATCCAAGTCCAGCGCACGTGCATAGGCCGAGAAGTAGAGCGTGCGGACCAAATCGCCGATCTGACGACCGGTCCTGGCTGCGCGAATCGCTTCCTGGGCAAATTCCTCCTTGTCATGGCGCATGATCAGGCCGGCGGCGTGTAGATAAGCCAGCCGTTCGCCCGCTTCCGCAGAGACGGACAGGATATAAGCCTGATCTTCAGCCCGGCCGATGAACGTGGGGGTGAATGGTCGGTGGCGGCGCAGGCTCTCGACCAGGATCCCGTTCGTGCCACCGGTGACGTGCACCCGCTGTAAGCAAGTCCGCTCCCCGTCCAGCGATGCGGAGGAATAGCGGGTCATCATCTCCGCCTGAGTGGATAAGGCCTGGGGCAGCCGGCTGAAAAATATGTGCTCCTCCGAGTTTAGCCTGATCCCAGCTTCAGGGAAAGGCACATCCGGGGTGAAAAGCGACTTCTCGATGTCTGCCTGGTTAACCAGCGCCCCTGCGATCAAGCCCAGTTCCACCGGCTTGCCGTCCGCTTCCAACCCCCGCGCGCCCCACAGAGGCGTTCGAAAATGGTCGAAAGCCGTCCCACCGGTTTGCTCAATCAGCTCTTTCTGGGGGAAGACCTGGTCGAGGTCGATCTTGAAGGTGCCTTTGACCTCAGGCCGGATGAAGACCTGCCAGAAAGCGGCGATGGCTTTTAGAAAGGTGTAATGCCGCCCGTACTCGCCGTCCACGCCGAACACTTCCAGGGCAGCCTCCGCTTTGTTGTCCCCGAGATAAGCTTTCGCGGCGGGCGCCAGAACCTCGCTGACCAGCCGGCGGGCGTCGGCTTCGGTGAATACGTAGACATCCAGATCATATAGATCGCCTGCATGCTTAAACTCGCCTTCCAGGTAAGCTTTGGCGATCGCGTGCAGGCTGGGATGGGTGGTCGAGACGGACAGCAGGACGATCAACTTCTCGGGCGCCTCCGCATTCCCAGAACGTTGGAACTCATACCGGTAAGCCTGGGCTAACCCGCGCAGTCCGTATAGTGCCTCGTTCGCCGCCGGCTCGACTCCGATCTGGATCGGGTGATCGTACCAGAATTGCTGTTCCTGGTTAGCCGCCCGGCGGAGGGCATGCTTGAGCGCAGGAGCGAGTTCGAGCTCATCGATGCGCCAGGAGGCGGGAGGCAGGGTCAGCAGCACGTTTCCGGTGAAGACCATCTCGCGTGCGGGGTCGGCGATCGGTTCAGGATTGGGCTCGGTGACCCGCACGGTTCGCGCCTGGCGTAAGTCCATCACCCTAGCCGTCTCATGCCCGCGGATGCCGGCCGCCTCGGGGTGAAACAGCCCCCAAATGTGCTCGGCAAGTTCCCAGCCAGCCTGGGGAGCGCTTTGCTCCGAAAACCACGCCTCTAGGGTCACCAGCCGCTCCCTAAAGGCTATGGATCGCGCACTGGCTGCAGCGATCTCCCGGGGCAGCAGATCAAGCCCCTGCCGGTAGAACGCGGCGGCCTGGCCCCAAGCCGGATCTCCTGCCAGGCGTTCCAAGTAGCGAAGGGCAGTGGTGTAAGCCGGATGGCTTTTACCACACAGCGAGATTAAAAAGGCCGAGTTGAGCCGCCAGGCGATGTTCGTATCTTCCGAGGGCTCGGCCTCTTTTTCAACCCGCAGATCGGTGAGGTAGAGGTCCGGATCCAGCGCCTGGTTTAAACTGGCGACGATGTTCTCGAACGCAACGGCGGCGCTTCTCTCCGATGGTCTCATCCAGGGGCTCCTGTGGTATAAGCTAAATTCCAGGCTAACCCTCCGATTATAATCAACCACGCGAAAAGAGGGCCGCGGGGAGCGCGGCCCTCTTTTTGTGAGTTTACGAGATAGCGTTATCCTGCGGGTGCGTTCGACGGTATTACCCTAAGTGGTAGGGGCACACCTTCGTCTAATCTTAGAGGTATGCTCTTAATAATAGATCGGCGTGCGTACTACGCACGCCGATCTTGTTGAGATCACTTGATTTGAAAATCAGGGGCAATCCAGGCTGAGTTTCGATCCTTTGTAGCTTTGGAAGGAGACGTTCTTGATCCCGCCGCAGGCATAGTACTGGATATTGTAGTCGCCTTTGGCGATG
>CAYNWK010000342.1:0-1830 GCA_964400875.1 uncultured Anaerolineaceae bacterium
TCTACCCGGTCAATTACGGGTATGTGGAGGGCGTCACTTCCGCCGACGGGGAAGCGCTCGACGCCTACGTGCTGGGGGTGTTCGAGCCTCTGGAGCAATTCGAGGGCCGCTGCACGGCCGTGATTCAGCGGCTGGACGACGTGGAGGATAAGCTGGTGGTCCTTCCAGACGGGGAGGATTACTCGGACGAGCAAATTCGCGCCCTGGTCGAATTCCAGGAACGCTTTTTCGAGGCGGTGATCGTACGTTGATGGGAATTGGAGGTCGGTATGGAAACGAACGCGTGCGTGTTCTGCTCGATCGTAGCCGGGCAGCTGCCCGCCAGCAAGGTCTACGAGGACGAACACATCCTGGCTTTCATGGACATCCAACCGGTCAACCCGGGACACGTGCTGGTGATCCCGAAGACGCATTTCTCGATGCTGGCGGACCTGGACCCGGTGGCAGGCGGCCAAATCTTCCGGGTCGGGCAGCGCGTGGCGGCAGCCCTGCGCCGGAGCGGGCTGCGCTGCGAGGGCGTCAACCTGTTCCTGGCGGATGGGGAGGTCGCCGGGCAGGAAGTCTTCCACGTGCACTTACACGTCTTCCCGCGATACACGGGGGACGGCTTTGGATTCGTCTTCAGCCCGGAATACAACGAGAAGACGCCGCGGGCGCGGCTGGATGAAAACGCCAGGCTGATCAGGGCCCGGATGGCGGAGGGGTGAGCCGACCGGGAGGCTGATTTCAATCCGCCAAGAGAAGGATCTATTTTTACTTTCCCCCGTTCAGGCGTTCGACACCAGGACCACGCCGATCAAGATCAAGGCGCTGCCGATCAGCAAGCGGCCGACCTCCACGTTCTGGATCTCTTTCAGCACGAACAAACCGACCAGCACGGTGATCAGGGCGTTGGTGTTGATGACCGGCGCAAGCAGGGAGATGGGGGCGCGATAGCGGATCAGGACGAAGTTGATCAAGGCGGTGGCGATGGAGAACCCTACCCCGACGATAAAGGCAAACCCCAAGGGGCGAACGGAGCCAAAGGAGCCGGGCAAGACGAAATTGGCGATGACACCGCTGATCACGGTCGCGGCACCGAAGAGGACCAGGTAGCCGCCGACCGAAGCGCCGCCTGTGACGCTCAGCTTTTGGAAAATCCCCATGAAACCGAGCAACAACGCCGGGATAGCGCCGCCCAGCAGAATTGAAACCAGCCTGGCTGACATGTAGTTACCTCCTGAAGGGGTAGAAATTACACAGTTCAGGGAAAAATTGGATGCGGTAGCGGACCGACCGAAAAGAACAAAGCCCTGTGCGCTGCGCACAAGGCTCAATTATAGTCTACGGATTGGGGCGGACAGAAGAACGATAAAGCGGTTTAAGGCAAGGGCGTAGATTGGGCAACCACCATTTGCCAGCGGCCAGCCCGTTTGACGTAGACGGACAAAAAGCGTGCGGCGTAGTCGAAAGGCTCGCCGGCGTTGACGCCGCGCGCCCGCCAGCGGCCGACCAGGACGGCCGTGTTCCCGAAAACTTCTACCCGGTATTCGTCGCTCTCGGCATAGTCCCAATGGCGGTCGCCGCGCCGGTAGGAGGCCAGGTCGGTCTGCTTGCCGATCACGGAGCCGTCGGCGCGGATGTGCAGGTATTCTTCCGCCATGAGCTGTTCGAGCGCCTGGAGGTCAAGGTCCCGGTGGGCCTGCACCCAGGCGCGTTCGGCGGCGATGACCTCCCTGACTGCGGGGTCGTTGGATAGGTTAAAGTCGTCCTGCATAGCTCGTAAAAAGGGGGGTGCGGGCGGGGTTTAACCCGCCCGCACCCCCAAACCACCGCCAAATGCGCCAAGCA
>CAYNWK010000342.1:1840-2640 GCA_964400875.1 uncultured Anaerolineaceae bacterium
TTGTTTTTTTAAAATACCACCTCAATACAATTAAAATTGGGGGTGGGGGGGGGGTTTACCCCCCCCCCCACCCCCAAACCTCCTCCAAATGCGCAAAGCTTAATTCAGATATTCGACCTGATCGACTTGCTGGTCGTAGATCTTCCACCGGCCGCCTTCCTGGCGCAGGATCATGACACCCTTGATGGTGTTGTCCCGGAAGCCCGGCCCGCGCAGCTTCACCGTGGTCAGCTCGAAAGCCAGCTGGATTTCGGCCGGCTGGGCATCCATCAGTTCCAGCTTGTCGAGGTGATAGGACAGATCGTAATTCTGGAAGATATCGGATAAGCTGGCTTCAGTCTGATCGTACAAGGGGCTGCGCGAGTGGATGGTCGCCATGTAAGAGTCGATCTCTTCTGCATTGGAAGCCCGCAGGTTTTCCACGACCACGGCGGTGTAGTCGTCCATGGACTGAGTTTTGCCCCCGCCGGCGCTGGCGAGCGGGGAGGATTTGGGGAACAAGAGGGCGCAAGCCAGGCTGATCACACAGAGGGCCGTCATGCCAACTAGAGTCACCAGCAAAACCGACTCCAGCCGGCCGCGCTTTTGCTTCTGCTCCTGCCAGGTATCGCTGCTTTCCGCGGGGACACGGCTTTGCATGAAATCCCAGACGGGGTTTTTTTCTGCGCGCGCGTTGCCATCGTCGTCCAGGTCTGCAAACGGGCCGGGATCGGCCACACTTTGCTGGAAATCGTCGCTGACCTGTAGATCGTATTCAGCCCCGTCTTCGCCCTCAAGCCCCAGGCGCTGGTGGAGATCGT
>CAYNWK010000343.1:0-2637 GCA_964400875.1 uncultured Anaerolineaceae bacterium
TAATGGATGTCCTGGCGGAAGGAGGCCGGGTAATAATAAGCAAAAAGGCTCAAGCCTCCAACCGCCGCCGGGAGCAGCAAGAAAAGAAACGATGACTCTTCTTTAGAGAGAAGCCGTCTCCCTCTCAGGATCATGCTCAGGAGCGTGATAGGCACAATCAATCCCCAGCAGTCGAGGCTGCCAGCGAAACAAACGAAGATGCAGGCGAAGGCATCAGCCGGTCGCGGCGGCGATGCTGAAGGTGAGTCGGCTGCCTCCCGGGGTTGGACGGCTAGTCTGGTCTGGCGGTGTACGCCACAAACGACTTGACCAAGCCATAGAACATTTCATTAAAGATCGTCGCCTCGGGGAAGAGTTGCACCAATTCTCCACGGCTCAATAGACGAATGCTGGTAACTTCGTGTAAGGCGGCTGGGCGGTCAGAGATTCTCCTATACCAACCCAAGTTGAAATGTTGAATCAGCCATACCCGCAGGGCAATAGGCAGAAACTGAAAGAATGGGAATACAAAGTGCGGCTCAATGGGAAAGTTGCGATTCGGCGTCTGTATATAATATCGACGGCCAACTCTCCGAACTTCATTCGCCATGCGCCGTTGATCCGCGAAGGAGCCCACATGTTCAATGGTCGAATTGGAGAATACTATGTCGAACTGGTGGTCGGCAAATTGGGGCATAGCGCGACCGTCGCCGACCAAGGCCACGAAGTTTGGGCGCGCAGCGGGGGCGACCCCCGTGTTGAGCAGGGTAATCTGAAGCGGTGGATCGAACGATAGGCCAGCGGTCATCATGTCCCAGTAGTTAAAAGTGCCGCCGATGTCGAGAATGCTCATCGGGCCCGTGGTGTCGCGGAGCATCGTAAGGAGGATTTGAAATCGCTGCCGGCGCAAACGGGTCGCGACGGATTGCTCGTTGGTGTTATCCGTAATGCGCTTATGCATCATCGTATTTGCTTTCGCATTTCAATCCGCCCAACACCCTCACTTTCACGATATCACACAGCGTGGGCGATTCACCCGGACTACGACTTCCCGCCTAGCGTTCCCGAATTGCCGATTGCTACTATGAGAGATCTGTGCGGTAAGTATTAGAAAAAGTAAGGAGCTGCTGAGATATTGTTTGGTTTGAGCGAGCGCCTCGTTTATTGGATCTTGGGCTATCCAAAAGGTCAATGCTTCATCATACCAAAGAGGTTTAAAACCCAAGTGATACGCCCTGAGGAGGGCGCCCACGAAGGTAATGAGGATCAAGATCGCGAGACATACATATCGCCAACGGAGAAATTGATTAAGTCTTTGACGCATGAGGGTCTAACCTTATATTGAATATTTCAACGATACTTTATACAACGCAGACAACCAACAACACAAAATGCCATCAACGCCGGTCTATTCTACAGGATATATCCGGCATCTGAAAAATCACGAGTCACGATGGGTGGGATGAAGCGAAGGCGAGGATCGCCTACCGCCAACTCCCAGGAATCCTTCTGGCTGCTGTAATTTTACTTGAGCCGCTTGGGGACTCAACGCCGATGTTTTACGGCCTGGAAGACAGCGTAATTCAGCACCAATTCGAACGCACTGGCGGGGATCTATTCCCATCGCCCTGGTCGATCAGATAGCAAATCTGTCCGTAACTAATGTACGGCCTCTACCGGTAGGGCTCTGAGCTTCAATCGAATTTCCTACCCGGATGGAGCTTCTCAACTACGAGGACGGATAACGATCTACCCGGTTCGTGACCACGCCGTGTTAAAGATAGCGTATATTATTTTGGATCCAGCAAGGCGTGGTCACAGCGAGGCGTCTCGGGTCGTCGGAATCCAGGGCAACAGAGTGAGAGCGGATCCCTATTCCGCAATCCCGGAGCCATCTCCTTCAGCTGCCACTAAAACCCCCAACATGCCCAATACCCAAACCGGCATAAACAGACGATTCACGCTTGTTCCGAGCAGGTAATGAATGTCCTGCTGGAACGAGGCCAGGTAGTAATAAACAAAAAGGCTCAAACCAGCGGCCAATGCTGGTAAAAGCAAGAAGATTAACGCATGCGATCGAAAGAATGTCAGGCGACGGCGATTAAGGATTAGAGCCAAGATGCTGGCTGGCACGATCAATCCCCATACGCCAGGATCGATAACCTGTCTCAGCGCGTAGCGCGCCGTCCAGTAGAACGCTGCCAAGTTCATGCCACCTGCTTGAACCGACTGCCAGGCATTCTGCAGTGCTTCTCTAAAGAAACCCTGGGAACCAGAAACGGTCATGAAGATTTGCCACAAGGCAGTAATCATCATCGGTGGCAGGAGCCAGGTCTGGATTCTTGATCTCCCGAATTGATTCAATGTGCGTACGCCCAGATAGACGACGACCATCATTGGGATGATCAGGAAGACACCCTCGGGACGTGTCCAGCCTGCCAATCCAAGGAATAAACCACCAATAAGCCCCGCCCCACTGTTTTCGTCTTGCATCGCCTGCATCAAGCTCACCAGTCCAAGCACGATGTAGGTAGTGAATGCCAGGTTCGCATATCCGATAGTCGCGTGCTCGAAGATGAAAGGTGTCGTTCCTAGCAGGAGTGTAATCAGTAGGCCATCCTTCCCGCCAATACGCTTCTTCGCTGTCGCAAAGACACC
>CAYNWK010000344.1:0-2636 GCA_964400875.1 uncultured Anaerolineaceae bacterium
CCACCAGATGGAGAATTATCAGGGACTTGTCGACCAAATCGAGAGATTCCGGGCATGCCAGTTGCCGCCCCACCAGGGGTCGCCCTTAAACGTGACAACACTCGTACTCGCTGGAATCGGCATCCAATACGAAGCAAAGTGACCCTCATCATCAAGAGTCTGGGATTGTTTTGCTGCAGGTAGCCAGGAGTTGCCGTTATCAAAGGACACCTCAAGATTATTTCCCAGAGCAGAGAAACGCAGATACGATCCGGCCGGTGCGGGTGATTCGAAATTGACCTTGTTGTTGCCGGGTTCAACAAACCGGTGGTCAGCATGGATGATCTGGAAAGGAACCATCGGATAAATCTCGATATTATCCCAATGCCAGGTATTCGGCCCGCAGCTTCCGTCGTAATTGCAATCTTTTGCGGCGGTATAGGAATGGTGGCTGAATTGGACGATCGCCTGCGTCCACTCAAGGGGAGCGTTCAAGACGATATCCATCCAGCAAAAATCGTAGTCCGGCATGCAGAAATCAACGTGGTCCTTGCGCAAGCGCAGCTCGAAAGTATCCCGTCGTGTAGCTGAAGGCTCTAAAAAGCTGTCATAGCCGATCCAGTGGAGAGCACCTGGTACGCCCCAAGTATAAGTCGTACCCTGGAAGTTATTAAAGACCGTTAGAATGAACGCATTCTCGGGGGTCATCTCGATCAGCAGCGCTTCTTGCGGAGGGCCTTGCAGATCAGGGAAGTAATCCTGGAGCGGTTGTGTCAAATTGAATTCATAAGGGGTGACCCAAATATCGACCCAGTCCCGTTTTGAGGCGCGCGCCGTGGAGAGATCGAAACGGATGGCCGTCTCACCACTGGAAAGGTTGATCAAAGCATTTGGAGTCAGCGTGATGGCTGCGTAGTTGTTATCATCAATCGCAGTCATAGCATGGTTTTTACACCGGTAAACCGCTTCTTCGTATGCATCGATTAAATGCGTAGCCGGGGGCGGTGAGCAGTCCGGTCCGTGTTGAGCATGCATGGGTACGAGATCGTAACGGGTCTCGTAATTGCGCGTGTGAACCGAAGCATCCCAGCGTGGATCGCTAAACGGGAGCGGAGCGACTGGGTCCATATCGAAGGTTTCGATGAAAGTTGAACCCGGCCCCGGAGTGGTTGACCCTCCATTTACAACAATCGGCAGGTAAATGACCTTGGAGGCCTGGGTTACTTCTACTCTGGTCGCAGCAGGCAAGATAAATAGCATTGCGATTCCAAAAATCGTCGCCTTGAACCAAAGAATAGGTTTACTTTTGTCCATAGACTTATCCATGGTAGGTAAAAGAAAAAATCATACCCCGATCCAGGTACCATTCTAATCAGAATATGACCAACTAGAGAAGAGGACTAAAGTCCTAATTCAGTCAAGCGGTGTAGACGGTCGGCAAACTACATAACTGGCTAATCGTTCCACGTATTTTTTCAGGCTCATCTCCTGAAGTATGCGCTCACGTCCATGTTTACCCATGCGATCCGCTTCTTCGGGATAAGCTAATAAAAAAAGGATTGCTTCCCGCAACGCAGCTGGATCATTCGGTGGGACGTATATACCAGTCTCACCTTCTACCACTACGTCCGTCTGTCCTTGAGTTTTCGAACAAATAACCGCTTTACCCATAGCCATCGCCTCCAAAATTGTGGTTACTCCGGCCTGGAAATCCACTGGATAAAGCGGCATGACCACAAATTGACTATGCGCATATAAATCCCGTAACTCATATTGACTAAAACGGCGCACGATCACGTTTTTGGGGAGGGCCTGCCCCTTAGTAGAATCTGCCCTCTTCGACCATGGACTTGCTGCAGCGATGATTACCTGGACATCAAGATCGCGCACGGCTTTCAGCAACGTTGGGTAATCTCGAAATTCCAACCCCACCGAACAAATCACTGGTTGCTCTTTGACGTCGTTCTCAACCGGTACTTTACCATTGGCGTGTTCGGGCGCAAAGAAATCAGCATCCACCATGAACGGTGTATAGACGACATTTTCCGATGGAACATCCCATCGACTCCGGATAAATTTTTGTTGCCAGGAGGAATAGACGAAGAAAAGGTCAATATGGCTGTACAGTTTCAGCCAATCAAGTAATAGCGTTTTTTTACGCACGGAAAGCAGGTGGGCGATCATTAAATGGCGTGGTCGCGCGCGCCCTCCACGGAACTTCATCAAAGCTGCCAACGGTATTCCGATCTGTTCACCATCCGTAAAAATCACTCGATAATATCGCCGCAAGCAAAAACAAGCCCAGGCAAGCATGATGTTCGGCCCCGCAATCTTCTCTATAAACCTCCCAAACCAACCGAGCTGGCGCCGCGCTGCCGAACAATCGATTATGTCAGCCCCAAAAGCATGCGCGAGGGCTACAAAATCAGCCTGGGGCCGTTCCCCTTTTTTCACATTCGCATCGATCGCCGGATCAATCTCCCCGGAGACGGTCAACAGGACCTGGTTCATTTGCTAATGTAGCTTTTTAACTTGGTCGACGGTTTTGTTTAACAGCGCAATCAGCCGGTTGGCATTTTCATCAGCATCATGACACCGACTAACCAGCCGGAATGCCGATTGGCCCAGTCTATTTCTAAGTTCAAAATCAGTTGCCA
>CAYNWK010000345.1:0-2625 GCA_964400875.1 uncultured Anaerolineaceae bacterium
TTTAGAGACTGGTGGGCCAAACCCCACAAAATCGAGCTAAGAAAGAAATAAATCAGAACATGACCTGGCGAATAAGATTGTTCGAACACGCTCTTCCGATCATCGTCCTTGTGATTATTGGCAGCTTTACTTATGCAGTCTTTTTTCAAATACCTTATGCAGGCTTTGAGTTTTCCAACGGAAGGGTCTCTCAGATCATCACGCGAGCCCCCGAAAGCGGCTTCCTGCAAGTTGGAGATCGGCTGATAAAAGTGGAGGATGTGAATTTTGATGAATTCCACAACAACTTGCGGGCCAGGCTCATTGAAAATGTTTCCGTTGGGCAAGCTCTCCCCTTGGTTGTTGAAAGAAATGAGCAGACAATATCGATTGATTGGATCTTTCCTGGTCCTTCGCAAGAGCAGGTCTTCGAGCGCATAAACAGTCAATGGTGGTTCGCTTACGTATTTTGGTTTGCCGGTACCGCAATGCTGCTGTTAATTCGCCCTCGAGGTATTCATTGGGCCCTTTTTGTTTCCCTTTGTTATTTGACGGCGATATGGCTTGGTGCGGGTAGTGGCCCTTCCCATTGGCATCTGGGGCAAAGTGCAATTGTCTTACGTGCTGCCATCTGGCTGAGTGTGCCGGTATATTTACACTTTCATTGGATATTCCCCCGGGCTCTTGGGAAATTGCCGGCTGTTTTATGGGCAGGGCTCTATTTAGGCGCGGTAGTTTTCGCGGTGTTAGAGTGGTTTCAAGTCCTGACTATCAGTAGTTTTTACGCCGGTGGGTTAATCGCTCTGGGCGGAAGCATTCTGCTGCTCGTCTCCCATTACCTCCTTCAAAGGAAAGAGCGCGATGATATTCGATTGTTGTTGTTGAGCTCATTTTTGACCCTCTTACCGATCATCGCGATTAACGTTTCACATCTACTTGAAATCAAGCCCTCCGCGTTCGCGGAGGGAGGCGCCTTCCTGGCGTTTCCTGCCATACCGGGAGCATATTTCTATGCCATGTTTCGAAAACAATATGAAGAACTGGTGCCGCGGGCCAACCGGATGGTTAGAATCTATCTTGCTGTAATCCTTCTGGGTGTCTTGTTCATTGTGGTGATTCCCTTCCTTGATGCTCAGTTCCACCTCGAGAACTCCACATTGGCGCTTGGCCTAGTAAGCATTGCCTGGGCCGGCTTCATCGCTGGTCTAACGTTTTTCCCCTTTCTCACTCTTCCCGCTCTCGCTGAATCGTCTATACCGTATTCTCGGAAAGACCAGTTCAACCTGCGAGCGAACCGCCTGGTGTCTATTTACCTGTTTTTCACCTTGGTGGTTACGGCCTTCGCTGGCCTCCTATTCGTGATTGACAACACAGTAGACTTTCGAGGTAAGGCTACCGTTCTGGGAGTCTTGGCCGGGCTTTCGATCGGGATCTTTTCGGTTTACGGCTTCAACCCTTTCCAAAGATTTATCGAACATACCTTGTTGGGAATACCGTTACCTCCTAACGAGTTATTGGAAACCTATTCCTCAAAAATAACCACCAGCCTGGATAGCCAGCTCCTGGTTCAACTGCTCCGAGATCAAGTATTGCCCACGCTACTCGTGCGTCAGTCGGCCTTGCTCGAGGTTTCAGAGAATAATTCCATCGAACTGCTTTATGCGGCTGGTATCCATCAAGAGCAAATCCCAACGAGCGAGTCTTTTCGCAGCATGCGGGAGCAGTTCGTTCGTTCCCGGGATCCGTTGATATCCAGTGATTGGCCTGCGGGTTATGCGTGGGTAAGGATTATTTTTCCTCTCAAAGTTGAAGGAAGAATAATTGGCCTGTGGCTATTAGGAAGTCGGGATCCAGACGACAGCTATGCTCCAACCGAGATAACGGTGTTGGAAACCATTGCGAATCAGACGGCCATCGCGCTTGTCAATATCGATCAAGCAGATAAGTTGCACGCGCTGCTTCAGGCTGACATCGAACGGCAAGATACAGAGCGCACGAGTCTGGCGCGGGGGTTACATGATGTCGTCCTCAACCAATTGGCTTCTATATCTATGTATTCCGAAAGCCGGGGCGGAGACCAGGCGCTTAAAGCCGATCTTCAGACCGCGATCGATTTTCTGCGTGAGATGGTTAGCAACTTACGCCCGGCAATGCTGGCTTTTGGCTTGTATCATGGCTTGGCGGAGCTTGTCGATCGGCTAAATGATCGGGACACCCATGGGATGGTGGTTCGATTGGAAATCAGCCCAACAGATATACGCTACGATGAGAAGATCGAACAAAACATATTCTGGATCGTCCATCAGGCGTGTGAGAATGCTACAAGTCACTCCAGGGGAACGACGCTCACTATCCAGGGTATATTGGAATCCGGATCTATCCAACTAAGCGTTGAAGATGACGGGAGCGGTTTCTCTTACGAAAGTGAGCTCAATATTCCCGAGATGCTTTCAGCCAGGCACTATGGCTTAGTAGGCATGTATGAGCGTGCCGACCTGATCGGCGCCCAGCTTCAGTTTGACTCCTCGCCGGGGCGTGGGACTAAAGTCTCGGTTGAGCTGAGCAGCCGCGACCTGATAGCATGAACCTCTGGAGGATTTAAAAAGCAACGCGTAACTGCTCAGGCTGCCGAAGCAGATTGAGCAA
>CAYNWK010000346.1:0-2582 GCA_964400875.1 uncultured Anaerolineaceae bacterium
CATGTCTACGTGACCTGGGACAATCCACCTCGCTCACGGGTCTTTCTCGCTCGTTCGGTGGACGGGGGCCAGACCTGGGGCGAACCGTTCGAGGTGGATAAGCCCGATCCACTGATCGGCATTTCCAATCCTTCCCATCTGGTGGTGTATGCGAGCGAAAATGATGTCCTGGTTATCTGGCAGGTAGGCGATTCGGGGACCGGCTGTTCCAACTATTATCAGTGGAGCACCGATGGGGGTGAGAATTGGCAGCTCGAACAACAAATTTTTGAAGGCCTGCTGGGCTGCACCGCGGGCATTGATTTCTTTGAAAAAGACGGTGAACCGCTGCTGTATATCTCCGCCATCCAACCTTACCTGCAGATTTGGGATGGTACAAACTGGAGCGACCCCCAGGAACAATCGCAGCTGACCAGCTTTGTCGACCAGGATACACAGCAATTTAAAGAGTTGGCTTGCCAACAAGTCGAGTTTATTAATAACCAAGATCTGTTTGCGATCGGTTGCGATGACGAAACAGGGGGTGATATCTGGTTCATGCAGCGAGTGGTCGATGACGTAACCGATTGGTTCCCGGAAGATCCTGTCTGGAATCCCCTCACCAGCGTTACCACGGTGAACACAAATATTAATGACCCTATCTTAGTGACCGGGATTGAAAACCTGGTTCACATGTTCTGGGTCCAATCGAATGGAACGCAAGCCGGAGAAGCAGGCGGAACCATCAATTATGCCCGATGGGAAGGTGGCAGGCAATTATCGCAAACCGTACCTATTTTGGCAGGCTCGGATAATATCAACCAGCAGCCATCAGCAGTGGTTGATACAAGCGGAAACTTGCTTTTAGTATGGAATGAAGCAAATTCTGGACATCTGCTATTCAGCAAGGTAATCGCAAACCGCGCGATTATCCCCTCCGAATGGACAGAACCGGTTGCGTTACCTCCATCCGGCTCGGCGAACGTTTCGCCCAATATCTACGTGGATGGTAACGGCAAGATTTACGTAGCCTACGCGGTCCCGCTTAACGAGGGTCGGGGGATATACCTGACCATTTCTGAGGATGAAGGCACGAACTGGTCAGATCCTGTAAGGATCTTTGATGCTGAAGCAGCTGGTTGGGGCATGGTCGATAAACCACTGCTGGCGATGGCTGAGGGAGGCAGGTTGCACCTGCTCTGGTCACGAAATTCTTTGCCCTCGGGTTCCGGTTCGATGGGACTCTATTATTCTCAATCGGATGACGGTGGTCAGACCTGGGCTGATGCAGAGATGGTCATTGACAAGCCGGTGATTTGGGATCAGCTCGTTGCCGGTGATAACGGAGTCGTTCACCGTTTGTGGCAAGAAGTGAACGCTGGCAGCGTGACTGTCTGGCATGATTATTCTTCGGACAACGGAACAAACTGGGACCGTTCCGCTCCCGTGTCGATTTTTGGCGACGTAGTCAGCTTATCAGCTCTGGCTTCTGATGGTGCCCGAAGATTAAATCTGATGCAGTTGGTCAATCGCGGCGGCGGCAACTATAACCTGCAGCATTGGGTCTGGGATAGCCAGGGCTGGAGAACGGATCAGAGCTTGGATTTTAGTCTATCCATAACCAGCCAATCCAGCCATCTGGCAGCAACCCTTTCCAATCAGGGAGAGCTGGTCGTAATCTTGAATGATTTGGTGGTTGATACAGAGGATGGTACCCAGGAAAACAGTCTGATGTTCACCCGTAGATTGGTTGACCTGACCGAGGAGCAACCTGTTGAAGCGGCAACTCCGACACCGCAACCTTCCGAGACGCCTACTGCTTCCCCGACATCAACAGCAATTCCTGAGAGCACACCGACCCAACGGGTGAGGGTGACGGAACCATCAACCAATGCAAACAGCGATTCGACCAACCCCTGGCGAGGCTTGCTGGTTGGCGGCGTATTCGTTGGCGTAGTTGTTGCGATCGCCTTAGGCGCGGGAGTTTGGTTCATCAGAGAAGGACGCAGGTAACCGGCAGGCAACGAAACTTTCATCGAGGAGGATAAACTCTATGGATCTATTGAGGAAAATTTGGGAAGGGTGGAAACGCATCGGGCAGGTGATAGGGGATTTCATCGGCCGGCTGGTGTTGACGGTGTTTTACTTCACCATCTTCGTGCCGTTTGGTCTCGGCGTGCGCTTCTTGAGCGATCCACTGGCGATCAAAGCCGGGCATCCCAGCGGGTGGTTGAAACGCAGCACCAAGGATCGCACCCTGGAAGATGCACGGAGGCTGTCGTCATGAACATCCTGGGCATCTCTTGCTATTATCACGACGCGGCGGCGGCTCTGCTGCAAGACGGCATGCTGGTAGCGGCGGCTGAAGAAGAGCGCTTCACGCGCAAGAAACACGATTTCAGTTTTCCTGAGCACGCCATCGACTTCTGCTTACGCCAAGCGGGCATCGAAAGCGGCGATCTGGATTACGTGGTCTTTTACGAAAAGCCGCTGCTGAAGTTCGAGCGCATCATGCTCACCTCGCTGCAAGCTTTTCCCTCGTCATACGGCGTCTTCCGCGAGTCGATGATCACCTGGTTCAACGAGAAACTGTGGATCAAAGG
>CAYNWK010000347.1:0-2565 GCA_964400875.1 uncultured Anaerolineaceae bacterium
CGCCGGTTGCAAAATCCCACTCCCAGACTGGATTATCTGTAGAAGGGCGGCTAATGTAGAAGTAGGGATACTGGCCTACCCCGACTAGGACGGTTCCATTGTCCGCACGGATGGCGAGTCCGGCCAAGCCGGGTAGATTAGCTTTAAGCGCAAGCGGGCGCGGTTCGGCCAGGACCAGGCGGTAATCGCCGCCGGTCCGGTCCTGGTAGCTGCGCACCTCGATCCGGTAGAGGCCTGTCTGCGGAAGCACGATTGAATCGAAGTAAGCGTCCGTGAGGACTCCATTTTCCAGGTCATCAGCCTGCGCGAGCAGGGCGCCGTCCGGCGCATACAGACTCAAGGTCGGGTCCAGCAACCCGGCTTCCAGCTGCCGGTCAACCCCCCAGGTCGTGTTGGCCGGGTTGTCAGCCGCGACCCGGATCGACAGGCGCTCCCCTGCGCTTCCTGCGTACTCCCAGGCCTGCCCTCCGCCGGGCTGAATCGAACCAAAGTTAACACCCCAAGCCGCAGCGCCGGCGGGTTCGGCCGGGAGCGGTTCTGGTTCGGGCGCAGCCGGGAGCGGCTCAGGCGCCGGCAGTGGGGATAGCAGCGGCGCGCCGGTCGCTGCGACCGGTTGGGCGAGATCGCCTTCACCCTCAGCAACTCCACCATCGCCGCACAGCGGTTCGACGTGGTAGGCCTCGCGCTCAGCACAGCTTAAAGGGCGCAGGAAGCGGTTACCTGCGACCCAGTCCAGGAAGCTGTCGAGGTCCGCGTCGATCCGCCAGCGGATCGCTAGGTTGTCCCTTCCCCCGGTGAGCGCTTCCAAACCATCCGGACGCCAGGCGACGGTCATCAGCTCATCCGTGTGCCCGGCGTAGCGGCGCAGCGGCTCGCCGGTCTGCACGTCCCACAGGATGGCAGTGCCGTCGCGCGAAGCCGAAAGAGCCAGGCGATTATCCGGGCTGAGCGCTACGCGTTTGATCCCACCAGTATGCCCCAGGAAGCTGCGCAGAACACTGCCGGTTTCCAGGTCCCATAAAATCATGGCGCCGTCCTCACCAGCCGAGATCGCCGTGCGCTCATCGACGAACGCAACACTCCAAGTAACATTAGTATGCCCTTCTAAGCTGCGGATCAGCTGCCCGGCCTCCAGGTCCCACCATCTCACCGTATTATCAATTTCTGCGGACAGCGCCGTGCGCCCATCCGGGCTGATCGCCACGCCGAGAACATTCTGATCCGTATCAAAAAACTTGATCGGTCTGCCGGTCTCCAGATCCCAGTAAATTAAAGTAGGTCCCACTCCCCCTGAGCCAGATATGGCGAATCTCCCGCTTGGATGGAAGGCAATCGAATAGATCAGATCACCGTCTCCATGCCCCTCAAGACGATTGATAAGCCTGCCAGTCGCCGCATCCCACAGAGATACGTAACTTCTAAGCTCGCTGGCCAAGATCTGCTTTCCGTCGGGACGAAAAGCCAGCTCCCAGAATCCGGTCTCATTTGTTCCTTTCCATAGTTGATCACCAGATTCTAAATCCCACGAAGAAAGGAAAAATTGGTCATTGGTCACTACCCTTCGGCCGTCGAGGCTGTATACTGCGCCTCTGATAAAGCCATTTCCTGCCGGAAGGCGGCCGATTTCGGCGCCGGAGGTGAGCGCCAGCAACCGCAGTGTTCCATCATCAGATCCGATCAGCGCGCTGCGCCCATCCGGGGTATAAGCAGAGGCATTAGCGCTAAAGTTGAACTGATGGATCTGCTTTCTGTTCTCCAGATCCCATTCCCTGACGTCAACCCCGCTGGCGCTGAGGGCGCGCCTGCTATCCGGGCTAATAGCCAAACCATGGAGTGAACTATTATGCCCGCCCAGTTTAACCGCCTCTCCAGTTCCCAGATCCCAAGACGTTATTTCATAGGTATCGAGGCCGGCCGTCAATGCAAACCGGCTGTCTGGGCTGACCACCACCGCTGCCATAAAATCCCACTCTCCCGGCCGAAGGAGCGCCTTGCCCGTGGTGATGTCCAGCAGCACCAGGCCATCCGCCGCGGTCGCAACAGCCAGCTGCTTACCGTCCGGAGTGAAGGAAACGTCGGTGACTCCGTCGCTGAACAGGGTGAAGCGCTGTAGCTCCCCCCCGCTTTGCAGATCCCACAGCCGCACGCTGTTATCATCGGCAGTAAATAGTTCGAAATCGTCTGATCTACCCGAGCCGGATGCAGCCATCAGGCCGTCCGGGCTGATCGCCACGCCATTGACCTTGGCTTGGTGCCCTTTCACACGACGGATAACTTGGCCCGACTCGAGATCCCAAAAGACAATTGTTTTATCGTGCGATCCAGAAAGGGCGTGCCGCCCGTCTGGCGTGAAAGCCAGGCTGGAAATCGGCTCCTTATGACCTTCCAGCCGGCGCAGCGTATCGCCAGTCTCCAAATCCCAAAGATATATAACGCCATCTTTATCTCCAGAGAGCCCGTAGCGTCCATCCGGGCTGACCGCCACACTATACACCGGGGCTTTATGTCCAATGAAGACCCGGACCGTCCCGGGAGCGTAAGCTGCCTCCGACAGCACCATCTGTG
>CAYNWK010000348.1:0-1963 GCA_964400875.1 uncultured Anaerolineaceae bacterium
CCTATGCTCGGCAGGATCACCAAGCTCTCACTCCGATACATTCCTGGTATCAAACACTTTTGAAAGCATCAAGAGTGGCATAGCACGTTATAACCAACCTCCAATGGTGGGGGAGAAAATCAGCCCACATAGAGGGCATAGAACTTTCTGGATCAACTTCGAAGTATCTGCAATTTTCCTGCTTTCCGTTGGAGTATTCACATTCTTGATATCCGTTGGCCGGTGGACTTCGTGGTTGGTGACACCGGAGCATTTCCATCTGCTTGCAGCAGGGTTTCGAAGTGGGTATACATATCTGGAAATCGAGCCTGCCCCAGCACTCCTAGCACTCGAGGATCCATACCCTTTTGAAAACCGGCAGGACGTGGATATCAGTTGTGGGATGCCAGCCTCTATAACGGAAAGTACTACCTATATTGGGGCTCCGTGCCAGCGGTGGTTACTCTAGCGATTGAAGCCTTCGGAAATATCAAAGTAGATGACCCACGCCTCACCTGGATATTCCTGGTAGGTATGCTCCTCATCAACCTACTCATCTTGAGGAAATTATAGTCGCATGAGTTCGATGCTTTGCCGGCCTGGTCGGTATTCCCCCCTGCCTTGGCAATGGGCCTTTCAAACCCACTCCCCTGGCTGATGTCGCGACCAGCAGTATATGAAGCCGCTATCACAGCAGGGCAATTCTTCCTCATCTCAGGGATTTACTCAATTCTTGTCCTAGCCAGAAGACCGAGAAGTGCCACGTGGTCCTTTTTAATCCCCGACATATGTTTGGCCTTTGCAGTCGGCTCAAGGTTGACGCTATTGCCAGCGGCAATCGTATTACTATCTGGGTTTATCTTTCTCCGGAAACGATTCGAGCGAAGGCTCAGTGAATCTGGAACAGATAATTTGTGGTTCGAGGCGCTTATCGTGTTTACCCCCCTGATCTTGGGGGTCAGCGGGTTGGCGATCTACAACCATGCCCGCTTTGGTTCTATCTTCGAGTTCGGACACCGCTATCAGTTAACAGTGGAGAGCATCGCTGGCGACTATGCTCCATCGTTTTCCTCCAGCAACATCCTGCCTAATCTCTACAATTATTTTGTAAATCCTTTTCGGAGACTCGAAATCTTCCCCTTCGTAAAACCGCCCTGGGCGAAATATTCCATACCGATACTGCGAGCAAAAGCAGCTGGAAGCTTCCACGCAGAACAAATAACCGGGATGTTAGTCTCAGTTCCATTCGTCCTGTTTGGCGCTGCGCCTCTCTTGGTCTGGGGTAGATCGATTTGGAAGCAATTAGATGTCAAGCGTTTGAGGCAAGTACAAATCTTGGAGATTATTCCAGGTTCTTGGGGTTGGCTATATTTCACGCTTCTTATCACTTCTGCGCTATTACTCTTGCCATTGCTCGTCCTTAGCTATAGTACGATGCGCTACCTACTTGATTTTTTCCCGACATTGCTGATCCTTGGTTCAATCGGATTTGCCTTTTGCCTTCAGGAATTCGGCCGGACTAGGCTCGCCAGGATCGGGTTGATTCTCTCTGGCATTAGTACAGCCAGCTATTCCGCCACCATCGACGTGCTCCTGGGGGTGATCGGCTATTTTGCGAACTTTGAGCATTTCAATCCGGAGTTATTCGATCGGATCAGCCGATTCCTCGTTTTCTGAACCGCTAATCATGTTTCATGTTGAGGATAAAAGGGATCAATACCTTAGCTGCCTCCCCGATTACCTGCCAATACCAGGCAAATATTGTTCAGGACCATCAGACGCAAGTTGATCTAGCAATCGAGACTCAGTCGATAAGATCGGGCGCAGATCGGTTCTGGCAACACGATCACCGCATTCCACATGTCTCACGCAGTCCGTATGCAGGATCGGAGGTCGCCATCTACATATCAATGGGCTTTCGCGTCGATATCTTGATCTCAGTCCTGGTGACAGTAAGTTCAGTTTGATGATCTCAGGCGCTCAG
>CAYNWK010000348.1:1973-2538 GCA_964400875.1 uncultured Anaerolineaceae bacterium
TGCTTCATTGCCTTAACTTTAAATCAGTGCCTGGTCTGGTTCGGAGTACGCCAAAGACGGCCTCGCCATATCCTATCTGGAGGGCAATGTCATAATTGGAGAAGAATTGGCCATATCGTCCAGGATCGCAGGCTGCCGTATAATCCGGGTTGGGAGGGCTTGCCCAATCCGGGGACACTAATAAATCTCCACGCGTAAAATTACTTAGGGCATAATCGGGCCCCGCGACGACAAGGCTGGCTCCGAAGGGTGCTTCCCGGTTCAGGTACCGGGCAATCTCGCGGTAGCTCGTACACCAGTAATCCAGCTCGTATTTTCCGTTGGCCGATGCTGTCCCACCAATAAGCTGATTGTAGTAAGTGTATTCATAGGGATGGAGTCTTACGATTCCCCAAAAGCCTGGGATCAGGAGCGCAGAGGCCACAACGATCCTAATCCTTTTGTCCCCTATGCGCTCACGGATTTCAGTTAAGGCGAACCCGGCCAGGATAATCAAGGGGGGAAACAAGAAAAGTACCTGGCGGAAATTACTATATAGCGGTGTGCCGGCAGCGATGATGTATGT
>CAYNWK010000349.1:0-2454 GCA_964400875.1 uncultured Anaerolineaceae bacterium
GGTCGTAGTTCAGTTTGTGAATACAACCGGTGGAACCCCGATGGTTCAGTTTTTCGATATAAGCGGTGGAACCAAGGTGATGGTATCGGATGTCGTTTATAACCGGATTGTCAAAATTCTGCACAGGCAATAAATTTGATGAGTAAACATCCGAACACAACCCCTATGAGTTCGTAAGGTAACAACAAAGGCCGATTTGACGGCCCTTGTTTTTTTGTCTACCAATATGCTATGGTGTTCATCTTATTTCCGTGCATTCGGCCCCAAACGTACAAAAAACGTCGCCTACGTCAAGGACGGCGAAAAACCAAAGTGCCGCTTATATTCGCGGCTGAACTGGGCCGGGCTGTTGTAGCCGACCGCGTAGCCTGCTTCGTTGGCTTTCTTCCCTGCTTTGATGAGGGTTTGGGCCTTATGGAGCTTTACCGACTTGGCGTACTGCAAAGGCGAAACGTGCATCACAGCTTTGAAGTTTTCGTAAAAAGTGGTGCGGCTCATATGCACCATCTCAGCCAATCCCTCTACGGATACAGGTTCGTCCAGATTCTGGTGGATGTATTCCACCGCTTTTGAGATACGCTGGATTTCACCCCTTTGCTGCAACAGAGAACGCAGCTCACCACCGCGCTCATCGCTCAGCAAGCGATAATAAATCTCATCCACGATCAGCGCTCCCAAAAAAGCGGCGTCCCTGGGGTCTGACAACGCTTCGAAAAGCCGGATGAACGGATCGAGCAAATTGTCGTTCAAAGGAATGGAGAAGATACCGGACGGATCCGTTGAAACGGGTTTAGCCGCGGCGCCATCAATACGATCTAGCCTCAACAAAACATCGGCCATGCGACCCAGGTCAATGGCAACCCCCGCCACCAGATACGGCGCCTGCGGGCTGACATCCAAGATTTCGTACTCCACGGCCATGGGAAAAAACATCACCACCACGTTCTCGGCGGTGAATTCATAGCTTCGATCCCCCACGTAGCAAAGTTTCTTTCCCCGCGCAACCACCCAGATCGCAGGTAGATCGATCATCGGAGTCCGGCTTTGGTTGGCGGAGGCCTTGAACGCGCCAACGCCCTCAAGGCTGGCATAGTTCGGCCCTTCCTGCGGAGTGTGTTGCTCCACAAGCCTGACAAACTTTTCGAATTCAGCACGTTGATAGGTCATGCTCTTTTTCCAGAACTCACCCAACCGGTATGCATCAATGTCTGCCGGTCGATCCATTTATTAATTTCCTGACGTTATTATACATAAATCCGGAACACACAGTAACACAATCGTCGATAAGTCGGATGATTGTGCAAGCTTTCTGTTGAAATATGTATTAATTCTTTCGGTTAAAGATATTATTCTAATAATCAGCAATGCAGTGACTGGCCATCAAGAGTGTTCAGAAATCGAATTAAATAGCATTATCGTAAGGAGACAAGCGATGAATACCGAAGGACAAGTCGTGCTGATCACCGGCGCTTCATCCGGGATAGGCAAGGAAACGGCCAAGACCCTGATCCAGGAGGGCTACACCGTATATATGGCTGCCCGGCACGTCGGGAAGATGGAGGACCTCAATAAGATGGGCGGCATCCCGGTCAAGATGGACGTCACCAAGGAAGAAGAACTGGTCGCTGTGGTCGAACAAATCAACCGCGAGCACGGCGGCGTGGACATCCTGATCAACAACGCCGGGTTCGGCCTGTACGGCGCGGTGGAAGACATCCCCATCGAGGATGCTCGTTACCAGTTCGACGTCAATCTTTTTGGAGCAGCCCGCCTCACCCAGCTGGTGCTGCCTACTATGCGGCAGAGGAAAGCCGGCAAGATCGTCAACATGTCATCCATGGGCGGCAAGATCTACACGCCTTTAGGCGCCTGGTATCACGCCAGCAAGCACGCGGTGGAGGGCTGGAGCGACTGCCTGCGCTTCGAGCTGAAACCGTTCAATATTGACGTGATCATCATTGAGCCGGGGACAATTAAAACAGATTTTAACGATTTCACGGCACCCATGCTAGAGCGTTCTGGCGAGGGTCCTTACAGCGAAATCGCACAGGCAATGGCAAGGCGATCCGACGACACCAACAGCTCACCGCCATCCGTGGTTGCCGGCGCCATCCTGAGGGCCATCACCGCCCGCCGCCCGCACTCCCGATACGTTGTCGGCAACCTGGCGCGCCCGTTAATTTTCATCCGGAAATATTTCGGCGATCGTGTTTTCGATACACTGACCTCCATGATGATGAGGTAAGCGCACAACAAAACTCAAGGCGGCGGGGAGAGGTCATCGCCGGGGTCAACCGGCGGCCTTACCGAAGGCTATGTAAACACGGATCAAGGCGCTTATTCAGGCAGGTTGACTCTCAAGCGTAGGTTGCGACGTACTCGGCCACCAGGCTGTCTAATTCCGCCTGCGTAAACCATTGGCCGCGGGCCATGACGCCCATTCTATGGCGGGTC
>CAYNWK010000350.1:0-2398 GCA_964400875.1 uncultured Anaerolineaceae bacterium
TATCGAAGAGCGCCAGCGGTCCGCATGCTTGAGGAAAACGCCAAAGAACATGCCTCACGGTATACTGAAATTCGCCTCAATCCGTTATCAACGAACGAGGCTGCTCAACTGGTTCGCAACCTTTTGGAGATCGAGGATCTACCCGAACATGTGTGCCAGTTGATCGTGAGCAAAGCCGATGGCAACCCATTCTTTCTAGAAGAGATCCTGAGGGCGTTGATCGACTTGGACGCCATACGTCGCGATCCAACCAGTGGGCGTTGGCTAGCGACAGAAACTATCGAAAGCGTATCCTTACCGGATACCGTTAAGGGGGTGATCCTGGCCCGCCTGGATCGGCTGGAGGAAGAGGTCAAGCAGGTGCTTAGGGTAGCGGCGGTTATCGGGCGCAGCTTCCTTTACAGGGTGCTCGAAAGTGTAGCCGAGATGGGAGCGAGTTTGGATGCACATCTCGCCGAGCTTCAAAATATCGAGCTTATCCAAGAAAAGCAGCGGTTACCAGAACTTGAGTACTTCTTCAAACATGCCCTGGTCCAGGAGGCAACCTACGAAAGCATCTTGCTTCAAAAGAGGCGTGACCTGCATGAAAAAGTCGGACAGGTCATCGAGCGGTTATTTGCTGACCGGTTAGAGGAGTTCTACAGTTTGTTGGCCTATCATTACGCCAGCGCTGAGGCGTGGGAGTTGGCGCAGTCCTATCTGCTCAAAGCTGCCGATCAGGCCGGGCGGATAGCAGCTGATGCCGAATCTCTGGGGCACTACCGGCAGGCCAAGGCAGCATACGCGCGGGCTTTCGGCGAACATTGGGATCCGGTGGAACGGGCCGCGCTGGAACGCAAGATGGGTGAGGCTTTCTATCGTCGAGGGGATATGAACGAATCGCTCGCTTACTTGCGACGGTCGCTATCTTTACTCGGAAATCCGTTGCCAAAAGCACGTTGGCCTATCCGCAGCGCTATCCTGGGAGAGCTGTTCCAACAGTTTGGCCGCTCGTGGCTGCCATATTATTATACAAGCCGTGATGGCAGTCCGGCAGCAGAAGAAGAATTGCGCGTCTACCAGGCGCTGGTTTCGATCTTGCCAGGCGGAGATCCCGAGCTTTTCCTTTTGGCTTCGCTCCGCATGTTGAACACGAGTGAGAAAAACAGATTGCCGGTTGGTGTAGCTTTGGGGAGCGCTGGGATGGGGATCGTTTTTGGATTTTTGAACCTGCACCGGTTATCCGAGCATTACCATCGTCGTGCGGTGAATTTGGCCGAGCAATTCCAGCGACTCGACGCCCTCGGATTGGTGTCTATGGGCCGCATGCAATCGAGTTTTTTCCGGAGCGACCGGATCGAGTGGGAAACGGTTATCGAATACGGTGAACGTGCCGCCGAAGCGTTTCGAGAAACGGGAAATCTGGGGAACTACTCGGTTGCGATCTCAAACGCTGCCCTTGTTTCCCTGTGGCGCGGCGACTTCGCCGCTGTTTTAGCCAGGGGCCAGGATCTCACCCGGTTAGGACAGGATTCAGGCGACATTCTGGTTTGGGGAAGCGGATTATGGCTGCAAGGCATGGTCAGGCAGCGACTCGGTCCATTTGAGGAGGCCATTGCCCATCTGAAACAAGCACGGAAGATAGCTGAAGCAACGGGGAATAACTATCTGACCGCGCTGGTGGGCAATGAGTTGGGAGCGTGGCACCTGCGCAGCGGAGATTGGCGCTTGGCGCTCAAGTTATTAGAGGAGAATGACCATTTCCTCGTTGAACACAATATGAAGCGGGATATAAATTTGACCAGCCGACTGAACAATAAATTGGCCTGGGCTTATTTAATGGCGGCTGAACAAAGCGATCTCGGGGAATTGAAAGCCTGGCTGAAGAGGGCGAAACGCTCCTGCAAGACGGCGCTGAAGCAGGGGAAGACTTATCGCACAGCGATGCCGGAAGCGATGCGCTGGCGGGGGCTTTTCGGGTGGCTGGCGGGCAATCAGGCGGATGCCCGTCAGTGGTGGCGGAAAAGCCTGATCGAGGCGAAAAAGCTGGAGATGCCCTACGAAGTGGGGCTGACGCATCTGGAGATCGGCCAGCGGATGGTAGAACGGGATCATTTGGAGCAGGCTGAGGCAATTTTCACCGAACTTGGAGCAGATCTGGACCTGGCTCGGACCCGGGAATTACTGACCGAGTAGCGGTCGGGCAATCTCTGGGCGATTGCATTTGCTCTGTTTGGACAGTCGCCATCCCCGAGTCCCACTCCTGGTGGCGGGAATTCGCTCTAATGCGAATGCCCTGGAGCAATCCGCGTTTTTGTTTCTGGATCGCCGGAGTTGCGTTATACTTGTTTTTTGTGTCTGGATTTGCTGGCTATTTAAAAGAAACAGACCGAGAATCGATGAAGCAGGACGAATCCAA
>CAYNWK010000351.1:0-2394 GCA_964400875.1 uncultured Anaerolineaceae bacterium
ACAACGGCGTTGGATGGGCTAAGAACCAAGTTCGGCAATACCTGCGCTGGGCCGACGAGTGGGACGTACCCGGCGGCATTCTGGTTACAGAGTGGGCCGCGTTCGCCGTAGATTGGCAGGGCGGCACGGGCTACGATTACGACACGGCGATAGAACTGGCCGACGAGTTTATGACATTCCTGAAAGCAGAGGAACAGGTCGCGGGCTGGTTCTGGTTCTCAGCGCACGACTGGGGATGCTGGCCATCGAATGTCACGACGGCGCTGTACGATGATGAGACGGACGAGATCACACCGCTGGGCGAGTGGTACGCGAGGCAGTGACGTGAGGCGGGCTATATGGGCTTGAGACAGACAATCCAACAGGCGATAGGGCGCTACACGGCGAAAGCCCTGTACGACTTGCACCCTGAGCTGGTAGGACGTGAACCCCTCCTGCGGATGTACTCAGACGAACAATCGGCTGCTGCTGGCGGGTTCCGCGAGGGCGCCAACTTCTATTCGACCAACGTCTGGGTTAGGCGGAGCGTCCAGGTGCTCGCAGACAATATCGCCCCCTTGCCCATCGGCGTGCAAGACCGTGGCAGCGGGGAGATCGCCTTCGACCATCCGATTGCCGAGCTGTTTGCATACGTCAACGATTCGCAGGACAGCATAGATCTGTGGCAACAATGGTCAGTTGATATGATGCTGGGCGGTGAAAGCGGCTTCGAGCTGGTCGGTAGGGCGGGCGGTCGGTTTACAGAGATATGGATACGGCAGCCGGACCAGTTCAGCGTACGGCTGAGTGAGAATCGGCGCTATGGCGGCATTGACGGCTACCGGATTGACGACAACTGGGGCGAACCGTACAGCGTCCCGGCTGATGAGTTCATACACTTCAAGTTCTACAATCCGCTCAACCCGTGGCGCGGGCTTTCACCCATCGCCGGTATCCGGATGGGGATTCTGATAGATGAGTTTGCGCGTGCGTGGGCCAAGGCGTTCTTCAAGAATGCGGCGAGACCGGACATCGCGCTGATAACACCGGAGGGCATTTCACCAACTGAGAAGAAGGAGCTAGAGCGCAAGTTCCTGGCGCATTACAGCGGAATCGAGAACAGCTATGGCGTTATCGTTCTGGAGGAGGGCATAACAGACGTAAAGCCCATCTCCTATCCACCTGGCGATATCCAATGGCTAGAGCAGCGCAAGTTCAGCCGGGAAGAGATCGCGGCCATTTTCGGCGTACCGGATGAGGTGATGGGCTTCGGGCGCAATACCTACGAGAACTTTAGCACGGCGATCGAGGCGCTATGGAAACTGACGCTTCTGCCCATCGTGCGCAGCCGGGACGCGCGGCTGACAGAGTTCTTCACCGGCGGTAAGATGCTCAAGCCCGGCCAGCGTGTGGCGACCGACCTGGCAGACGTTGAGATATTGCGCGAGGATCAGGGTGACAAGATCGCGCAGATCAACGGGTTGTGGGCGATGGGCGTACCGTTCAACGTGGCGGCTGAGATCGTGGGCCTGGAGATCGACGACATCCCCGGCGGCGATACGGGCTACCTGTCGATCGCACTGATACCCGTTGGCACAGAGCGACCGCAGCGCGGCGCATTGGCTGCGGGCAACGCGGCCCGGAACAAGCAGGCGCACCCGTTCGGCTCGCCCGAACACGTTGCACAGTGGCAGCGCAAGGCGGCCCGGGTTGAACCATTCGAGGCGCAAATGATGCGCGTCTTGGGGCGCGAGTTCCAGCGCCAGCAGACGGACATCAATCGGCGGCTGCGCAATCAGGCACAGCTTGGGCGGGGCAAGGCGCAAGCGGCTGACGCTGCGGACGCATTGGTCAAGCAGAATATCGTGGGCCTATTCGACCCATACGGCGAGATGGAGAAGTGGCGGGAGGTGTTCGGCCCGCTGCTGGCTGAGGCGCTGCTAAACGTTGGCTTGCAGGAGATGGCCGACTTGGGACTGGACATCGCGTTCGACTTGAACCGCCCGGAGGTGCAAGCGGAGCTTGGTAACATCCTGGGCCAGTTCGCCCGCAAGGTGAACGACACGACCTACGCTGAACTGGCTGGCCTATTCAGCGAGGCGGAGATAGAGGGCGAAAGCATCCCTCAGATTATGGAGCGGCTGAGCGCCTATTGGGAAGGGCGCAAATCGGAAGCCAGCCGGGAACGCATCGCCCGTACCACGATGACGGCGGTCAATAACGCCGGGGATGAAGCGGTCTGGGGCCAGACTGACGGGATGGTTATCGGTTCGTATTGGATGGCGACGGTTGGCGATCCGAGAACGCGCCCGGCCCATATCGCGGCTCACAACCAACCGCGGCGGCTGGGGCAGATGTTTGACGTAGGCGGCGAGATGCTGGCTTATCCCGGAGATCCGCAGGGTTCGCCGGGGA
>CAYNWK010000352.1:0-2390 GCA_964400875.1 uncultured Anaerolineaceae bacterium
GAAATCGGTGGATTTATCCAGGAAGTAGTCTGCACCCGCTTCTTGGCTTTTCTGCCGGTAAGCCGGGTAGGGGTAGTTGGTCAAAACGATGACTGCGGGCGAAAAAGGAGCGCGCTTGATTTTTTCCAGGAGCTCCAACCCATTCCCATCCGGCAAACGCAGATCAAGGATGACCACGTGCGGTTCTAACGCCAGGATGGCGCGCAAGGCCGGCCCCGCCTCCCCGCAGACGCCGACCACGGCTACGCCCTCGATCTCGGAGAGCAGCGCGCTTAAACGGGCGCGAATTTCGTCCGAGTCATCAACGATAAATACCCGCAAGATCGATTCTGTGGAGAGGGACATGATTTACCTTAATTCCGCCTGGCGCCGCTCCCGTTTTACTTGCATTTCTGTCCGTCTGCTTATCACTGCTTCAACCAATATAAATCGCTACTGCACATAACGAGCACCGATCATTGTCCACGGGAGTGTGCGCTGTAGGACCGATTAACGTCTATCGCGATGCGCGGCCACGGCATATACTTGATCTAGATAGAGATCTCCGGCTAATACTTGATGATGAAATTCACCGTCAGGTAGGGCTGTAAATTGTTGTGTGGCTCGCTCCCGCCTGTGTTTGTGGATGAAGCAGCATGCTCGTGTTGGCCGTTTGAGGTCGTTTTGTGGTCTGTGTTGGATCCCTTCTCGTACCACTCTGCACTTTGATCTCCGCGAGCGAAAGTTCCTCCCCAAGTGCCTGTACTATGGTTGTGCCCGCCACTACTTCCGATCGTGACCCCGTGTTGGTGGCTGGGCATTTCACTCTCCTCTAAATGGTGGACTTGCTCACCATCGGCACGGCCCAAGGTCGAGAAAGCCGGGTTTTTGAGATCCAGACCCATAGGCCCCCGGCCGCGCAGGTCCGGCAGCTGGAAGGAATCCTCTCTGCCGCCGTATGTAGCGCCGATAACGTTAAATAGATCGGGATAACTAGACCTGTCGACCTGCCCTCCGTCGCACAGAAGCCAACCCTCTGGTGCCTCTCTCCCGGCGTAGGGCAGGATGACCCCCACCGGCATTACCAGGCCCCCTTTAACCAAGAGCGTGCCCTGAACGTCCAAGTCTCCCTCAATCGTGTCGCCAGCCTTGTTCACCAGGCCGGTCGTCACGGGCCTGAACAGCACGCGCAGATCATCAACCAGGCGCCAGCCTCCACTCTGGTATTCCAGCAGCGCCAGGCTGCAGTACTGATGGCGGATGCCGCGCGGCGGCTGGGCCAGCGGCGCTCCAGTTTCGTCGCCTGGCCATTCCACCTTGCCGGTCAGGTTGCGGGCCGGGAACATCCAGTAATCCCCGGTTTTGAAGTAGTCCTTCTTACCGGACGAGAACCAAATTTGAATCCCGGCTTCGATCGTCTGCTTGGCTCCGTCCCCCGGGATGGGGATCGCCCCTTGGGAATCCCAGCGGCGCACGATCACGTGTTGGGGGTTGGCGGCGTTATCCGGCCAGGGCGCGATCATCAACTGGTCAGGCTCGATGCTCTCCGGCCACTCCACCACGGCGAGCTGGTCACCCTGTACGGCGCCCAGCTGCACCATCAGGCCTGGCCGCCCCTTTAAGGTGCGCTCTTCGTTGGTCAGCTCCACCCACTGGTTGGGTTCGAAGGCGTCGTGCATCACCCGGCCGGTGCCGCTCAGCGTGATGGTCGTTCTGGAGATCGCCGCCACCCGTGCGGCGATGGAACCGTTGTCACGTGACCACTTGTAAGTAGCCTGCCCCGGTCCGCCGGCGTCGTGGATCTCCACCCGGTACAGCTGGTTTTCCAAACCCGTCCAGGCGCCCGACATCTCGGCGGTGAGTTTGCCGCTGCCGATGGCCTGTTCCCAGTCAGGCTGCCAATCGGGCGGTAAGTAAGCCTGCCGGTCGCCGGGTTGGTCTCCCAGGTGCTGCAGCCTGACCTGCCAGACATTCCGGCTGCGGGTGGCCGTGTCCGCACCGCCCAGGGCGGGCTCGCGGATGTCCGGATCTTCCAACGCGGTCAGGTGGCGCTGCCAGACGTCCAGATAAGCCAGGTAGTATCCATCCTTGGAGGGCAGCTGTACCCCGGGATAATCCGGCTGTTTGTCAAAAGTGACCGGCTTATCGTTCTCATAGAGCATGCCCTCGACGTAATAGCGCCCGTAGCCGATAGTGAGTTTTTCCGCCGTTACCCCGATCTCGAACCCGGCCTCGCCTTGCGGGCCGCCACTCTGCCCGATGAAATCGGTGATCTCGGTGGCAATGCGGTGTTCGATGATATCGGCCTGCTCGTTCCAATCCGCATCCAGCTGCACGCGGCCTTGCTGCATGCGAACGCTGCTGAAGCGCTTTTTGGGGTCGAATGTAAAGCGAGAAAAATCGCCCTTCAT
>CAYNWK010000353.1:0-2390 GCA_964400875.1 uncultured Anaerolineaceae bacterium
TCTATGCTGGTTTCAAATCGAGCACGGGCGTCTGGTTGATGGCATCCAGGCCGCGAACTCGCAGGACGTTGTCTTCAATGCCGGTCAGGTCGACCACGCTAACCCCGATGGGGGTAGGGCGGTTCGGACTGCGCAGAGCGAAAACACCCCGTCTGGGGCGAGCGTGGTCACCCCGCGGGTGCTGGAGCAAGTCGAATCCCTCAGAGCGATGGAAATGGAAGATGACCATGATCTGCTGCCCTGCCTCGAGGCCTGTCAGGCCCTCAACTAGGTAAGGATCCAGGAAGATGCGTGACTCTGCCAGGCGGATCTCGTCCGGCGCGGCGGGCTGATCGAACTGGTTTTCTACACGTCCGATCGGTAGGAGATGAATTACCTGGGCATCATGGGTTCGCTGTTCACCCAAGCGATATCTCTTGTTCAGTTCCCTGCGCAGCTCTTCCTCCAGCTCATCCAATTGCTCCATCATCGCCGGGGGAACAGAATGGGCGGGCCAGCGTTTCCTGAGATCTGCGATCTGCATCTGGAGAATTTCTATCTTTTCTTCGCTCATCATCACCCTGATCGCATTTACAGTTTTAACCCAACCTCGAAACCCTCCCGGATGGCCTCCAGCGCTTTTCGGGGTTGGGCAGCGTCGCCAACAATGTACATTTGCAGGTCGCTTTGCTCCAGAGCTTCGGCCAATGCGCGGTTCGCTCGCACGCCTACTGCGATGATCACCGTCTCGATCGGGAACTGGATTTCGTCTCCATTTCGTTCGGCAAAAGCGGTTTCCTTCGTCAACTTCGTGACCTTGGTTCTGGTGTAGATGGCCACATTGTTTTTCTGAAGCCGCCCAAGGAGCATGGATCTTGCCAGCAAGTCCATATCTCCCCCTACTTCCGGAAGCATTTCAACTAGCGTGATTCGCTTTCCCTGGCTGGCAAGCAAATCAGCCAATTCCAAACCGACCAATCCACCTCCGATCACCAGGGCTGAGGCGGTTTCTACCTCTGCTGCCCCTTCTAGCAGATCGGAGGCCAGCAGCCAACAAGTTCCATTGAGCCCGGGGAAGTGTACGGTCAAGGGGATGCCCCCGGTGGCGACGACGACGACTTCGGGTTGAATATCAGCTACCAGTTGAGGGGTAACTCGGGTGCCCAGGTGTAGATCAACGCCGGTGCGCTCGACCATCAAGGAAAGGTAGCGGATCACATCGAGAAATTCTTCCTTGTGAGGAGCGCGCGCGGCCAGATAGAATTGCCCTCCCAGCCGATCTTCCTTTTCGTAAAGGGATACCTGGTGTCCCCGCCGCGCAGCTATGTGTGCTGATTCCAATCCGGCGGGCCCGCCACCCACGACCATGACTTGGCGAGGTGTCTCGGCTTTGGTGATCTGGATTTCGGCTTCGCGGCCGGTCAGGGGATTGAACATGCATTGCGTGCCCTGTCCCTGGCGCAATTGGGCCAGGCAGCCCTGGTGACAGGCTGCACACAACAAGATCGCCTGCTCGTCTCCGGCCTCAGTCTTGCGCACCCAATCGGGATCGGCCAGGAATGGACGGCCTAAGCCGATCAGATCGGTCTGTCCGTCGGTCAGCGCTTCCCGCGCTACCGAGGGGGAGCGGATCCGCCCGGCTACGATCACCGGCAAGCTGATCGCCTCTCGAATGCGGGCCGCCATGGGGAGCAGGTGAGCTTTGGGAGTGCCACTGGGGTACAGGCAGAAGGGTACCGACTCGCACATCGTCCCGGAGGTGACGCTGATGGCGTTCACCCCCAGCTGTTCTAGTTCGCGGGCGATCTCAACGGCGTCCTCAAGAGTCAAACCTCCTTCCACGTAATCAGTGGCGTTCAGGCGCACCACGAGAGGCATATCGTTTCCAAGCTGCTGGCGCACTGCGGCGATCACCTGCCTCCCAAAACGGAGACGATTTTCGAACCCGCCGCCGTATTCATCCTGGCGATGATTGGTGTGAGCAGAGAGAAATTGGTGGATAAGATAGCCATGGCTGAGGGGGATCTCAATGGCGTCAAAACCCGCCTCTCGTACGCGGCGAGCAGCTGCGCCAAAAGCAAGGATGGCCTCAGCGATTTGGCTGCTGGTCAACGGACGAGGAGTTACCTGGTTCGCCGGGCAGAGCACCGCGGATGCCGAGACCAATTTGTCGGCCGAGACCAATCGGGGGTTGGCAACCCGGCCGGCGTGATTAATGTGCGCCATGATCAATCCGCCAGCCGCGTGGACCGCCTCCGTCAAACTCAGCAATCCGGGTACCATTTCGTCGGTGTGGATGCCCAGTTGAGTGGGAAGCTCCCGGCTATTGGCTTGCACATACATCGGTTCGGTCGCCATCAACCCCACTCCCCCTTGTGCGCGGCGGACGTAAAAGGCTATATGCTGATTGG
>CAYNWK010000354.1:0-2355 GCA_964400875.1 uncultured Anaerolineaceae bacterium
TCAACTGGATAGCTTCTACCAGCATCAATTCGGATAGAAGATCAACGAAAATTCCCTAAGGATCACAGAGACAGAAAAGAAACAAAACAATCGACGGGTCAATGGGTGAGTGTCCACCCCGGAAGATAACCCTTGCCTTCGGTTTATTAATGCAATATAAGTTACACTATATTGCATTAAATAGAAATTTATCGACTGACAGCAAGGGAGAGCAAATGGGTTCAGAAACTTCTGAGACGGGACAAAGAGCAGCCTACACGCTCCAGGAAGCCTTCGAATACTTCCGGGCGCAAAGCAACCTGAGCGCCAGCACGCTGACCATGTACGCCCGGGCCGCACGCTTGCTCTACCGCTTTCTCGAAAGATCTGATTCGGCTACGCCGCTGTCCACCGCCGGGCCTGAAGCAGCCGGACGCTCCCTGGCCGAGCTGGGCGCTTCGCGCCAGGACGTCAACCTGCTGGCCTGGTACGTGACTTACCTGGGCCGTGAGGTCGAAAGTACTAAGCCTCGCCGCGGCCAATCCCCCGATGATCGCCGGCTGCAGCCGGCCACTGTGCGGCTGTACGGTCAGGCCGTGATCACCTGGTTTGAGTTCCTGGCCGATGAGCTGCTGCTTCCTGCCCGCTTCCCTGCTCCAGCGGCCCTGGCCCGGGCCCGCCGGCGGCTTAGAACGTTTGTTCCAACAACTGAAGCCCGGGACAGTGCCCCCGAGCCTCCAAAAGGTATCGAGGAGGTAATCCACGCCTTCGATTCCCCTTCTGTATCCCGCTCTCTTCCTTTAAAAGAGCAGCAGCGTAGAAAGCTCACCGCGCTTCGCAACCGCGCCTTGCTTTACGCCCTGGCGGACAGCGGCGCCCGGATCAGCGAGATCCTCCGCCTGACCGCCGACCAGGTGCGCGGCGCACGGGTGAACAAACAGGGCATCTGGCAGGTGCAGGTGCGTGGCAAGGGCCGCGGCCTCTCCGGGCGACTGGTGACCCTGCGTTTCACCCGCCCTACCTTAGAGGCGATGCGGGTCTACCTGGAAGCCCGGCGTGACCCGGGCGCGACGGCGTTGTTCGTCAGCCACGCCAAAACCCGGCCGGAGAGCCGCGGCAAGCCCCTCTCCCCCAACGCGGTGTGGCGGGTGATCCGGCGGACCGCCAAAGAGATTGGGTTGCCGCACATCCACCCTCACGACTTCCGCCACTGGCGGGCGACCCAGATGCTGTGGGAAGGCGTCTCCCTAGATCAGGTGCAGCGTTTCCTCAACCACCGCAGCATCCGGACAACGCAGCTGTACGCCAGGACGGCCGAACGCCAGGTGGACGAGGCCGGAGCGCGCACCAGCCCAATTGATACCCTGGAGAACTGAAAGAATGAGTCGGTGAAAAGTAGCTGCTCAAGAACTTGTTGCTGCCCGACCGGATATATTGCGCAATTCAGTTCATACTAAAAAAATCCCTCAGCAGTTCAAGGGAATATTTATTCTTGCTCAGATCTTAGACAAGGAATGCTAGCTAAGTAGGATTTATAAAAGCTAGCTTTTAACTTAGAGTTCAGCCGAGCGAATCCGTACCCCACCTTCCGTTGCGACTGTAAAATGACCGGACAACCGCTCGGCATGCTGGTCCATGACGTTTTGTATGATACGAACACGATTGGCCGGACTCTCATCCCGAAGCCTAAGCAACACTACACCATGATGTATCTGGCGACGACGAAATACCAGTTCTCCAAAATCCTTATCGTTCGTGATGAGGATGCGATGCTCATCTGGGAATAGACCTGCTGTTCTCAGACAAGACCACCCTGCTGCCGATGCGCCTGGCAATGCGCGGGGTGCGTTTCCGGATTCCGTTCTCGCAAAGCAGCTCTCTGGTACCGGAAAGGCCTCTGGCGGCGGATTGAGATACAAGGGGAACAAAACCTAGCCGAATTTGATGATATCCTGCGACGGGTATTCCAGCACGATCACTTCGACCATTTAAGTGGGTTCTGGAAACTGGTCCGGCGCGGCGACAGCCGCCGCTTCCGCGAGGTGTACATTGGCAATATCAACCCTTACGAAGGATGCGAGGCGGCCGAAATCCGGATCGCCGACCTCGACATGAAACCGGGGGAGGCGTTGAAATATGTCTACGACTTTGGCGACTGGATCGAACACCGGATCGAGCTGGAGGCCATCGACGATCCGGAACCTGACGGCAAGTACCCCCGCATCACCGCTCAAAACAAGCCGATCTATGAATACTGTGACGAATGTGAAATGGAGGGGAAGCAGACGGTTGCCAATTGGGTTTGTATCACCTGCTCCAACCAGGAGCAAAGGGATATCTTGCTGTGCGAGGCCTGTTTGGATTCACACGATGAAG
>CAYNWK010000355.1:0-2323 GCA_964400875.1 uncultured Anaerolineaceae bacterium
TCCATAGTACGAATAGAATTACGACGATTGTCCACAACATGAGATTTCTCCTTTTGATGGATCTGATGATCTTTTGAACCCAGCTGGTCGGGTTGACCGAGTGGCAGTTGACCTGACGGAATGGTATCGTACTGGACCGGTTGGATTACATTGGTTTTGTCTGTCATTAGTGACCTACAACAGCAGGTTCAGCTCTTTTCGGAGCGGCGATCCTCACTCGGGATTGGTTTGTACGCATGCCTGTGTTCTGCCTCATCCATCCGGCTGGCAAACCAGCCGATTACGGCCCCGACAGAGAGCCATACAATGAAATTAATCAGGTTCATTTAATTTCTTCCATGGATATGATCGTCAACAATCGTCTGCCTGACGCTTACGGGACCGCGAGGGCGGTAGAAAAGCACATACACAATCCGTTCAAGAGCCCAACCGATCAGCAGGTACACGATCATGGCAATGATGGAAGAAATTTCCAACACCATCCCGCCTGCTGTTGGTGCTCCCATCAAACTTACAAAGGGAGCCACGAAAAGGTCGGTCACGGCGTAAAGGAGCGCTGCGAACGGATTGGCCGCATTGACCGCGATCAGCTTAAATACAATCCGCAGGGCAATCGCGGCCTCGAGAAGGCCCAACAGCAGCCAGATCAGTTGTGTGGCTTTAAAGGCTGTGACACGCTGTTCTCGTCCCTGTTCATGTTGAGTCGTTCTTATTTCTTTATAGTCTGTCATTTTTCTTTTTCCTGGTTTCTTCTTCGGCCTGTGGTTGGGTGTAAGCCAACTTATTCCTGGGCAGATCGATTAATTTATCGAACATTTCGCCAGTTTTTCTGGTCTGGAATTACCCAACGGGCTGCCGGCCAGGCTTGAGTAATACCCCTAGCAGCACCCCAAAAACCAAGGACAGGGTGATTGTCACCCAGGGGTATCTGGCAGCCTTCTTGCCGACGTCGCCTGGAACTCTATTGGCAACATCCTGGACTTTCGCATTATATTGGCTCAATCCTTGACTAACATCCTTATTCAAGGTCTTTACCGCGTCAGTTACTATTTCCTTTGTGTCGTCAGTTAACTGTTCGTATTTCCGGCTCAAACCGGTGACGCCATCATCACCCAACGCAACCAAGTCCTTTTTTAGCTTGGTCAATCCACTGACGTTATCCTCTCCCAGTATGCTTAAATCCTTTTTCGTCTGGTCGACGTCTTGATTTACTTGGTTTTCAAATGCCTTATTTTTTTTCATCTTTCACCTTTCTTTCATTCGCAAACTATGTGTTCGCGAAACCTGTAATTCCGGACTGGTTGAACCAGGGATCTTATCAAGAACCCCGCCTAAATTTCATTCTATACTAAACGCCAATGAGTTACATCCACTGGCGGGGGGATCTTTGACTACGCTAGTTGGGGGAGATTTCGATAAGAAAACTGTTCCTTCTTCCGGAAAACTGGGGGCCGAGCGTACACTAGATGCTCAATGCACAATGTGATCCAGTTCAACCAGAAGCGGAGGGTAGGAAATCCTTGGTATGCTGGGCTTGTGGTGAGAGAGCTTTGAGCGCAGGTTGTATGATTCTGATCTACCTATTCCAATACTGCCGCATCTTGCTTTGCAGCGCTACGTCGTCGGCCTCGTCGATACTGGTGATGCGCGGCGCGTCCCAAAATACCTGCGGATCGGCCAGCAGGACCAGCGTGAGCTCGCCGCCGGGTAAGAGCGCCTCTTTCGGAATGTTGATGGCTCGCAAATGGACCATCACCAACCTATCGCCTTTCGCAGGCTTAACGATGTAGAAACCGACTTTGCCACTTTCAGGCTCTAGAATGGCTTCCTGGACTGCGCCAAGCAGGTTGCTTTGTCCATCGTATAGATCGACCCCCAATAATTGAGAAGCGTAGGCGACTTTGTACACCGGGCCACCAGGGACATTGCAACTGGTCGCCAGCTTACCGATGCGCACCGCTTTCGACCAGTAGTCCCGTACTGCAGCTTCCCAATCGGTTAGCGTAAGCTGTTGCCCGGCGGGAAAAGCCGGCGCACCCGAGAACTGCTCTGGGATCAGGCGCAACTGGATCGCCTTATTCTCGGCGTCCAACACGCCGCTGTTGATCGTTACCGTTTCGAAAGGAATCACAACCCGGCTCCCGGGCGTGATGTCAAGGCTGGCTACCGGCTCCATCAGGATGTAAATGATATAGGTCTCGCAAGTGTTAATAATGTAGTCACTGGCGATACCCAGCATGTCTCCATTCTCATCCAGCACCTGGTAACCCATTAAGTTGGAGAGATGGGTCACCTCTGTGCGCATTTCTTTGGGCTTGATTTC
>CAYNWK010000356.1:0-2297 GCA_964400875.1 uncultured Anaerolineaceae bacterium
GAGCCTCTGGGTGGTTATACCTCATTCGGCATCACCATCGAGCCAGCTGGCGGCAGTCCCGGTCCAACCGGTGAGAAAGTACTCGGGGGAGAGCTTTAACTACTAGAGCTCACCCCCTTTCTGCTGAGGAACTGCGTAACCCCTGAACTACCTTAATTCGGCCCCTTCGACCAATTCCATATAATCCTTGGTGACCATTTCCTGGGGTTCGGCGCCCAAAAAACGGATCACGTCGGAAGCCAGGCGCTCTTTATATTCGGCGTCGTGTCGGCTCCAGGTGCGGCTCTTTACTTCGAGGAAATAGCCCAGCTCGGGCTGTTCGACTTGATCCAGATTGATGTAAAACTCCGTCCCCTGGAACAGCGCCCGCCAGCGCAAACGATCCTTTTCAATGAAAATCTCTTCGGAGGGATCGAAATACTCCCGGTAGAAACGCAGGCTGTGCGTCGCCGGCGCCAGGTAACGGCTGCGGGATAGCAAGACGTCACTGGGAAAGCGGTGCTCGCGGGATGGTCCGATCAGGGTGAGGCGGTAACGCACGTTGCTGATCTCGCCATCTTCGTCGATATACTCATCTTCCCGGTAGCGGACCCGGCCTTGTTTGGGATCGGTGAACAGGAAATAGGTATCGTATTCATGGTAGTGTCGGAAGTAGAGCACTTCGATCTCCGGTTCCTTGAGCGCTGCTTTCACATGCTCTGGATCGGAGATGCGCACTTTGGCTTGGACTTCGAAGCTCTCCTGTTCGGTTGCGCCGCCGATGGCTACTAGTTTAGACAGCACCGACTCTTCCCGTTCGATCAAGAAGGCGTCGATGCTTTTAGCGTACTCTTGCGCGTTTTGTTTCAGCTCAGCCTCGTCAAGGGTGGTCAGCTCGCGGTCGCGCATCAGCCATTTACCGTTGACCATCACATCACTGACATCCCTGGCTTTCGATGAATACACCAGCTGGGAATAGACTGCATTTTCATCCCGGTGGAACCGGGGCGTGTTGTGCAGAGCGGTCATGTCCACCAGGATCAGGTCGGCGCGTTTGCCTGGTTCCAGGGACCCGGTCAGGTGGTCGATGTGGAGCGCCCTCGCGCCAATGCGCGTAGCCATAGATAGCGCGGTTGGCGCGGGTACCGTGGTTGGGTTTCCGGTGATGCCTTTCGCCAGGAAAGCAGCCAGGCGGACTTCTTCGAACATATCCAGGTCGTTGTTCGAGGCGGGTCCATCCGTGCCTATGCCGACGTTCAGACCGATCTCGAGCATTTCGCTCACAGGCGCGGCGCCGGAGGCCAGTTTCAAATTCGACGAGGGGTTATGGGCTACGCCAGCTCCATGGTGCAGCAGGGTATACATCTCGCCTTCATCGATGTGGACGCAGTGAGCGGCTAGTACTTTAGCCTCAAACAGGTTTTGTTTCTTGACGTAAGGGATGACCGGCATGCCGAAGTTGTCGCGAGCGTCTTCCACCTCCTGGATGGTTTCCGCCAGGTGGGTGTGCAAAGGCACGTCGAATTCGGCTGCCAAGGCAGCGGTGGCCTGCAAGATTTCTTCAGTGCATGTGTAGGGGGCGTGGGGTGCGACGGAAGGCACGATCAAGGGGTGAGACTTCCACCCCTGGATGAACTCGCGCGCCGCGGCCAGCGATTCTTCGTATGAGATCGCATCAGGGGCGGAGAATTTAAGCACAGTCTGGGAGCACACCGCTCGCATCCCGGCTTCTGCCGTAGCGCGAGCGACGTCCTCTTCGAAATAGTACATGTCAGCAAAGGAAGTGATCCCGGAGCGGATCTGTTCCACACAAGCAAGCTTGGTGCCCAAGGTGACGAAGTCGGGCGAGACAAATTCGCGCTCGACCGGCATCATATAACCTAACAACCAGACGTCCAGGCGGAGGTCGTCGGCGAGCCCGCGTAGTAGGGTCATTGGCACGTGGGTATGCGCGTTGACCAATCCCGGCATGAGCACCTTGCCGCTGCAGTCAAAGGTTTCCTTCGCCTGGAAGTGCTTGCGCAGTTCAACCTCCGGACCTACCGCCAGGATGCTGTCCCCGGCGATCGCCACGGCCCCAGGATTAAACTGGCTCAGCTCCTCGTCCATGGTCAGGACGTGAGCGTTGGTGAGCACGAGATCGGCAGTTTTCATAAGACTATGCCCCTCAGATCGGTTTTTCTACGACTTGATCATTCATGCGGGTCCTGGACCCAATCCTTTAGATAGTGTTTTGGGTAAAGTGTATCAGCATTATTCCGTCTCGCCGATACCCACCCGGCGCAAAATATCCAGGCTGTGGTGCAGCGCCCAGCGCG
>CAYNWK010000357.1:0-2295 GCA_964400875.1 uncultured Anaerolineaceae bacterium
CGCGCCGACCTGCTCCAGCAGCACGGCCACCGTCTCCAGCGGCAGGGGGCCGTCCTGGAGCGCGGCCCCCAGGCTACCGCCGCGCAGCAGCCGCATGACCAGGTAGGCCACACCCGGCTCCCGCCAATAGTCATACAGCGGCACGATGTAGGGGTGCTCCAGCCGGGCCACCAACTGGGCCTCGGCCTCGAAGCGGCGGATAAAATCGGGATGGTTGGCGTACTGGGGCAGGATGATCTTGACCGCCACCTCCCGCTCGATCAATGGCTGCACCGCGCGGTATACAGCGCCAAAGCCGCCGGTGCCGATACGCTCGCCCAGCTCATAGCCCCGGATGGCGCGCCCGCTCAGGTCCTCGTCGCCGATCTCCTCGGGCGCGGGAGGTGGGGTCGGCAGGGAGGAGGGTTCGGGGGTATCGCGCAACGCCATCCGGGCCAGCCGCACGAACGCGGCCCGTTCCTCCAGTGGGATCTGGAGCGCCTTAGCCAACAGCTCGGCGATCTGCTGGGAGGGACGCAGCGTGTCGTACTCGACCTTGCGCACGGTGACGGTCGCACACCCGACCCGTCGCGCCAGCTCGGCCTGCGTCAGGCCGAATACCCGCCGGTGCTCTCTCACGATCTGTCCGAAGGAAATCTCGTCGTTCATAGGGCAACCTCACTTGGGTTTGTGGAACGGACGCGCTGTTGTGCCTGATCGACTTGTGTATTCCGCGCTTGTTCTGCGACACGGAAGCTGGATTAACCTATGGTTATTATACAGCAGGTGGGGGATGGTTTTCAAGGGTTTTGGGCGTTTATATCACTTTTTGTATCACTTTTCGGGGGCCAGCGTGTGGTTACGTTCTCCATACAGGCTATCGCTCTAGGGCAGTCGCATTTGGCCCATCCGCTCAGTCTGGATCGCCAGATCCAGACGGCTAGCAGTCTGTAGACTGGGTTGCAGCGGGGTTTGCCGTGACCCAGAGCTTCTCCCGCGATCAAAGTTGGCGAGTGGAAGGGACGATCGCTCTTGAAGCTGGCGTGGGGTTTGAAGAAACTAGGTCTGATCCACCTTCTGACAGACAAACCGCAGGTAGACCTTGTCCCCGCTGCGCAACGTCGTATAGGACGAGCGCGTCCCCTCCATCCCGGCAAACTCGTTAAAGAAATGTCGCAGGACTCGCGGGATCTTACGCTGGATGAGCGCCTGTTTGCGGGCGTTATCCAGCTCCAACGCTTTGACGACGTTGGCGCTGATGTTCTCCTCCTCGCGCAGGACCAGGCTCGAGTCCTTGAGCCGCTGGCGCAGCTTGGCAACCGATTCTTTGAAACGGTGATCGGCAAAGAGGAAATACCCTCCCGGCTTTAGCACGCGCCGCACCTCGCTCAGGAACCGGGCCATCGAGTTGTAGCAGTGGGACGATTCGACGTTGATGATGACGTCGAACGTGCCAGCCCCGAATTCCAGGGCCTGAGCATTCCCCTGCACAAAGGCCAACCCCGGAACTCGATGATGGAGCGTGCAGAACTCGATAGCTTTCGCCGCCAGATCGAGCCCGGTGAGGGAACTGGGCTTCAGGTAGCGCATACAACAGGACGCGCCACCACCTCGTCCGCATCCGACCTCCAGGACGTCGCGTCCACTCAGATCGACCGCGCTGGCTACGAGATGGTAGAGCTGGATGCAGTACCGGTTTGGCTCATCCTCTGCCTCCAGGGCCAGGGGAACGGCGGCAGGGTCGAGGCTAGCCCAGCCATAGTTCATAAAGATCATGTCCGCATCCCGGTCCAGGCGTGACATGGTATTGTACCATTCCCCGATGAATGGGGATTGTACCTTGTTCAGCAAGCGCGAGTAGAAACCGGCCTGTGGCATAGTGGATCCTCCATTCCGTTGACATGAAGCCCCGGCGGAAGTATATCAGAGTGGGCCGGTTGTGCTAGCCCGGATGCCGCGTCGGCAGGCCGAACTGCACCGGTCCTCAGCCGCAAACTCGCGGAAGATACGGCAAAGAGGTCACGGCAAAGCGCTTACCCCGCGATCAAAGATGGCGAGCGGAAGGGACGGTTGCTCTTGAAGCTGGTGTGGGGTTTAAAGAAACGTCGGGGCGAACTACTCAGCCTGACACCGATTCAGACCTCCGAGGTCTCAATTGAGCTACTTTTAGCGTGAAACACTGACCGTTTTCGACAGCAGCAGTGGGTGTAACGGCTGTTCAAGACCTCGGAGGTCTAGAGACAACAAAGGGGAGGCGACGCGCCTCCCCTTTCGTCTGCACCAATCCTTCGATTCCCTCAGGACGATCCCTTCGAT
>CAYNWK010000358.1:0-2285 GCA_964400875.1 uncultured Anaerolineaceae bacterium
GGAATCCTTGAAGCTGGCCCAAGGATTGTTAACCACTGCTCGGTTTGATGCCATACAAGTCGACATATACCATTTGCCATTCAGATTGAACAGATTTGACATGGTTCTTTGCCTGGAAGTCCTGGAGCATTTGGAATACCCTGGAAGGGTATTAAAGGAAATAGCCAGGCATTACAATGGTTATTGTGTTTTTTCAGTTCCGAATGAACCTCTTTACCGATTAACGAGGTTGCTACTCTTGAGAAAGAATATCAGGCAACTTGGCAATCACCCTGAACATCTAAATCACTGGTCCCAAAATGGATTCACTCGGTTCATCAAAAGGTATTTCACGGTTGACCAAATCGTGACGCCATTTCCCTGGACAGTCGTGCTTTGTCACGCTAAGGGCGAGTGACAACCGAAAGGTGCCCCATATATGAAGGTCTCGTTGATTTCGCTCGACCATGAGCTGTACTGCATCGGCATACGCATTCTGTCATCGTGCCTGCGCCAAGCCGGTCACGAGGTGCAATGTATTTTTTTGCCTCCCGGGGAAGCCGGAAACCGCGAAACTCCCAAGTTCTCGACCACTTATTCTGTGAACTTGCTTGATGAGGTTCGGGATCTCTGCGCAGACTCGGGTCTAGTTGGGCTATCCCTCATGACCAATCAGTTCATACCAGCAACCAGTGTCACTGAACACCTGAAAAGGAGTGGAATAGAATCGCCCATCATCTGGGGTGGTATACAGCCTACGGTTGAACCAGAGGAGTGTTTGGAGTATGCAGACATCGTTTGTCTGGGAGAAGGGGAGGAAGCCCTCGTTGAGCTGGCTGGTTATCTCGATTCGGGACGCCCTTATCTCGCGACCAGGAACATGTGGATCAAGTCGAACGGTGGCGTGATCCGTAACCCGATAAGGCCCCTTGAACAGGACCTTGACAGGATTCCACTTCCAGATTATAGCTGTAGGAACCATTTTGTCGCTCACATGGGGCATATCGACGAGCTGACCAGAGAAAAGCTGGTACAATTTGGGGGGGAACGTTTCCGCGCCCAGGGTGAGGCGATTCGCTACCCCATCATCACCAGCAGAGGATGCCCATTCTCCTGTACATACTGCTGCAACAGCGTTTACAAGAGCCTCTATCCCAGGCAGAAACGACTGCGTTGGCGAAGCGTCGACAATATCATCAGCGAACTCGAGATCGTGCAACGAGACGTCGCGCCTATCTCGTTTGTCTATATCGTGGACGACAATTTTACAGCCCAGCCGCAGAAGCAGCTTGAGCTTTTTTGCGAACGCTATAGAGCTGAAATAGGTGTTCCGTTTGCTTGTCAGGTCAGCCCGCTCACGATTACTGCGGAACAGTTGGATACCTTGCTCAGTGCGGGTTGTGCCAAGGTGACGATGGGCGTCGAGACAGCGAGCGAGCGGGTGGCCGAGATATACGGCCGTGGCCGGTTCCACAAAGCCCTGTCCTCCGCGATCTCACTGATCGAGAGGTACCGCTCTCGGATGCCACTCCCCCCTACATACCAATTCATCATTGACAATCCGTACGAAACGCCAGAGGAGACGCTGGAGACTCTCCGCATGGCAATAGACTTGTCAAGACCGTGGAGCAATCCTGTCTACTCTCTCATGCTGTTTCCGGGTACTCCGTTGTACGAACGAGCAATGCGAGATGGTCTCATCACGGACAAGTACTCGCAAATCTATGGCAGAGACTGGCTCGATCAGAGCAAGCCATTCTTCCAGTTCTGGATTCGGCTCTACCGGGCCAATATGCCTCGTTTGCTATTGCGCATCTTGCTGCTGCCGTGGGTTGCGCGACTGTTGGCGAGCGATTGGGGTGATACGATCTGGCGAAGACGAGTATTTCGTTGGTTGTGGAAAAAGCCGATCGGATGACCGCATCCAAGATCCCTACCCTGGCGGATCTATTTGGCGTGCGCGGCTAATGAACCATCAATGTCATTAAGTTAACGGACGGGCTTGTAAGCCATAGGAAATCTACTGCGCTTTACTCGCTTTTCGCGCGGGTAAGAACGTCCTGGTCGAATGGGCTCAATCGTTTGCGTGATCACTTGCCAAAGGCATTCCAGGATCGGCAGGATGGTGATGCGCTCAACGAGCAGGACTATCGTATCTTTCATCTTGGAAAGGGCGTTTGTCATATTGACTTGGTAGGCGTACTTTCTTCCCCGGCTCTTGCGCTCAGCGACTTTCTGGGCCGGATGGGCCAGGATAGCCGTCAGGTTCGCCGTAAAGACCTTGGCGTGGAAATCCTGATACACAG
>CAYNWK010000359.1:0-2276 GCA_964400875.1 uncultured Anaerolineaceae bacterium
TTGATTATGAGAAGCGAATGCGCGGGTCGATAATGGTGTAAATGATGTCTCTGGCAAGCGTGGCGATTACCACCAGGAAGGCGGTGATAAACAGGTACGCCATGACCACTGGCCAGTCATTTTGGCCTAAAGCATCGAAGTACAGCCGGCCCATCCCGGGGTAACTGAAGATGGTCTCGGTGAGGATGGCTCCACCAAAGATGCCGGCGATGTCGAAGACCAGGATGGTCACCACCGGGATGAGCGCGTTGCGCAAGGCATGCTTGATGACCACGACCCGTTCGATCAAACCCTTCGCCCGGGCGGTGCGGACGTAATCCTGCCGCATTACCTCCAGCATGGATGAGCGCGAGTAGCGGCTCCAAGCCGCCATGTAAAGCAAGCTGAGCGCGACGGCAGGCATAATGATATGAACGAACCGATCCACCAGGCTTCCCGGTGTGGTGTTCAAGAGCGCTAGGAAACTGCCTTCCTGAGCTTCCCGCACCATGGCGACACCGCCAGTCGGCAAGTAGGGCAGCCCCCACTGCTTGAACTGGTAAGAAAACAACAGGATCAACATCAAGCCAAACCAGAAGATCGGCATCGCAGAACCAAAGAAGGCGAAAGTGGTGGCTACGTAGTCGGTTTTGCTGTACTGGTGTATGGCTGAATAGACGCCAATGGGGATGCCAATGACCACCGACATGAAAACAGCAGTAGCCATCAAGATAATGGTGTTGCCGAGACGGCCTCTCATTAGATCGATGACCGGTTGGCCGGGAGCGAGCTTCCAGGACCAGCCGAAGTCGAAGCGCAGGATCCCCTGGGTGTCTCCATGGAACCCGGCGTAACGCCCGAGCAGCCCGCTGGGGCCGAACAACCATGAGACGTTCAACCAGGTGCCATCCTCAGGGCGGGGTACTCCTTCGCCAGGCGGAAATTCGAAATTGCTCTCATCGCTCGTGACCACGGTGTACTGGTTACCGTTGAGGTCTTCCAGGTTAATATCATAACCGGATTGGGATAGGACTTTGCCCCATAAGGTAAGATCCTCCGGACGCTCTGCGGTGAGGTCCGGTTTGACAACGATCCGACTAGCCTGATATTCGCCTTCGCCAGTCCGTTCACCCCAGATCCACAGCGTATACCCTGGTTTCAGGTAGGCAATACCGGGATTGGACCAAAAGCGATGGTAATCGAATTCATAAGAGCGCTCACCGGTGTCCCGATCGATACTGATAAGAGGTTCACCATCGCGGCCGGTCCTGATCTCCCGGTATTGTGTCACACCAGCGTACATCCAATCCGCGCCCAACCAGTCATCGCCGATCAGCCATACGATGTAGCGCAGGGCCATGGGCTTATCCAGGCCTAAATACGCCTCCAGGCGGGCGATGTCGGCTTCGCTGACCCGCGATTTACGATCAGCGGCCAGCTTGAGGCCGGCGAGCGGCCCCCCAGGGGCAATGTTTAGAAGTACGTAGATCGCCAGGGTCGCCAGTAAGACCACGATGATCATCTGAAATGCGCGTCGGATTAAATAACTTGCCATTTTGCCTCACTCCTCCTGCTGCTTGGGAAAACATCTAGCTAAAAAATATTAAGCGCCCACGAACCGTTGAGCCGCGCCAGTATTTACGGGCTGTATAGTATTTACTCGTAAAATGGTTTAGAGGTTCAAATTGATCTTAAATCTGACTCGAACACTGTTAATAAACACCGAGGTGGTCGACGGCTAAAGGTCTAACCTTAAAGAATTGAAACTATAAAAATTATAGCATATCTTAGCTTTCTGGTGGTTGCCGAAACTTCAAGTTGATGAAGAGGTTATCGCTGGCCTAGCCAGCGATAACCTCTATTTTTTAAATTAATTCTATTCCGCGCAGTCCCCGTAGTCGAACTCCTCGATGTTCCACATCTCGCTGCTATTGGTCGGGTCCATGATGAAGTTGCACAGATCCGGACGCGTCGCGGCGAGCTTGTAGTGAAGGTACAAAGGCAGCATCGGCAGATCCCGAGTGAGGATTTCCTGGGCGCGTCGGTAGCCCTCCGAATAGCTGTCTTCGTCAGGCAGCGACCCGCGCGCGGTGCGACAAGCTGCATCGTACTCAGGGTTGCTGTAACCGGTCAGGTTGACGCCGCCCCAACCGTACACGTATTTCGGATCGCCGTCCTCGGTTGCTTCACTTGGATCCCCAGGGATCTGTTCGCTGAGATACAAGACACAGGGTGGTTCAAGGCTGTTCGGCCATGAGAATTGCGCCATGTCGAAACGTCGTCCGAACAGGACGCCG
>CAYNWK010000360.1:0-2261 GCA_964400875.1 uncultured Anaerolineaceae bacterium
GCCCAGGCGCTGGCCCGGCACAGCAACATCAGCACCACCAGCCTGTATGCTCACCAGGCGGACGAGGAGCTGGATCAGATCTACTGGGAGACCTTTGAAGGAGAATAGCGAGTCTGATGGGTTGTTGCTTGCTTGAGAAGAACGCTTACCGGTTCTTATAGCCAATATGCCACCTCCTTTATTCACCTCCCCGCCCTGGACAGAACCTCATCCAATTGGCGAGAATCCACCAACAACATGGCGTCGATCTCCTGAGTGTCGCGCCAAGCCAGCGGGAGGAACCCCAGCCGGGCAAAAATTTGTTCTCGGAGAAATCGGCTATCATGCCGATATACGAGCCCTAGTGCACTATCAAAACCGGGCGTTCTTTTAAAAGGTGAGCCCAGGCAGCCCACAAATGGGAGGCCAGTGCCGGTCGGATTCGCAACCAGAGAGGTTTCCCCTGTTGCCGTAGTCCGGCAGACTGCCCCCTGCTGCGTCCGGGCGTTGCTTGGCTCTCATCATCGCTGGCAAATGGTGCATGTATTAGACCCGGATGGCGCAACTCGCAAGCCCCAGGAGTTCCGACACATTGCGTGCGCCATGCCCAGCGTGTTAAAAAGAGAGCGGCTCAGTAAAAATCGACGATCATGGTTCCCAGTCGTGAACTGATCGTGGGCTGGCAGAGTAATCCGCTAGACGCCGGTGCTTCAGGCATCAACGCCTTGAGTTTTTCTGCTACACCCTGTGTAATTTCCCACAATGTTGACTTAATTTGTCATTTTATGTATGATTGAAACATCGCTTACATTAAGGGGGAAACATTGTAGCCTCCCCCATGCTCATCTGACTAGATTATTTAATTCATTCCCGTAGCGGAAATCGAGGACTTTTTCCGTTTATTTAATAGAACGAGTAGTTGATTTCCTTTCAGAGAAGGCTAATACCTGTTTTTGATATTTACGCAAGGCTAACGTACGGGCTCAAGGAGTTGGGCGAGATGAGTACAGTAGGTTCATCCGGGGATGTGGTTATCGTTACCCAGTTCGATCATTTATCCGACCAGCTAACCCGACGCTACTTTATCACGGCAAACCGAGGTTCGAGATTAATTGCGTTGCTGAGGATAAACTACCGCCGGAGGGCGGCCGACGTCTGTTTGAATTGTGGAAGTGAATCCCCGAGCGCCGTAATGGACAGCGAGGGGAGCGTTCGCCCTTGGAGAAGTTGCGCGATCTGCTGATCCGCCCAAGTTAACACCGGAACAGTTACCGCCTCTCTGACTGACACCAGGAGGTGCCTTGGAACAACAATGGTTTGGAGAATTTCGTGTCTACAAGTTTTCCAATTCACCAATTGTAGTTGATCCAAACACCGGAGAAAAACCTCTTGATTTTTTGACAATTATTATCTATTATCATATTGAGGGGGAAACAAGAGTCAATCTGGGAAAGGTTTTAGGAGGAAACCATGAGCCAGCAACCCGTTGACGAAGCAATTACGTTTAATGGCATTAACGGGGCCACCGGTGGGTATCTGACCGATCCGATGCCGGTAGAGGATCTGGTTGAGCTGGTGAAGCGAAAGTCCTGGGATAGGGAGCACTTGAATGACCTGATGGCTCGGAAACTGGACGAAGAACCTTCATTCCGGGTCTTGCCACAATATGGAGAAGGCAGTGACCTCAAGAGGGTGGGCTGGGGGATCATCTTCCCCGCTGGAGCTAGCCCTGCCCACGTGGATGCCATTCTCTCTGCGTTGGACCGGCTGGTTCAACTCCGCAGGGAACAGGCTGGCAAGCGTTTCAAGATTTTTCGCGGTAAGGATGGATTCCAATGGGAAAACGGCAAACCCGAGTCGAAGAACAGCTTCCTCACCCGTCACGGGGCCAGCGTTGGGCCAGCTGACCCTAATTATGTGCCCTTTTATTTGCTCATTGTGGCTGACCCGCAGAGTATACCCTTCACCTTCCAGTACGAGCTCGACATCCAATATGCTGTAGGACGGATTTACTTCAACACACTGGAGGAATATACTCGCTACGCACAAAGTGTGGCGGTAGCCGAGAAAGGTGAGGTTAGCCTGGAGCGCCGGGCGGTGTTCTTTGGGGTAGCCAACCCGGGCGATAAGGCGACTATGTTGAGCGCTGAATCCCTGGTAAAACCGCTCTCGCAATTCACTTCCGACACCTCAGCTGATTCCGAGCTGGGTTGGAAAGCTGAGCTGGTCGAACCTGCGGATGCTGACCGTAAGACTCTGGGATCCCTGCTGGGAGGCAGCCA
>CAYNWK010000361.1:0-2222 GCA_964400875.1 uncultured Anaerolineaceae bacterium
AAAGTCATTGTTTTCATTGCTCGCATCTAAATGGAATAAGCCCCTCATTCTTCGGAGGAGTTGTTTGGGATAGTAGCTATATGGAGGATAAAACTTGAGCACCCAACGGTAACCATCACGGGGCGCCCAATTTTCCTTATATGTATGTCCACCGCCTATATCCAATACCTTGTACCCGGATTCACAGGCCCAGTAAAAAATCAGATCCAGCAAGCGGTTGCCAACACCATGCCAGTTGTATGCTTCCTTCCGATAATTAACCCCGGCGACCAGATCGTTTCCGTGAACAAAAAGGGTCGCGCTGGCGATTAAGTCCCCATGATCTTGTAAAGATAGCGTAAAGTTCCGGCCTCGGTCTTGCAAATAACGCGCTATTGCTAAACGGTCCAAACCTTCACCAGAGGAGTCCAGTGGAGCGTCAAACCATTTCCTGAACCAATTCTTGATGGTCCAGTCTAAAGCCCCTGGTAAGTTAACGTGAAAAGTGAAATCACGACAGCGATTGCGCGCCATTCGGACCGTCTTGAAATGCTTCTTAAGCCGCCAGTAGTCCTCAGGATCCTGCGAACAAACCATCCGATAGGTGGGGGTTTTATCCACCAGCCGGATAGCCATACTCTCTGGAGGTGGTGATTTCTGACGCCACCATGCCAGGTTTAAATCAATTCCCAGCGCTTCCAGCGAACGAACCAGATAACCTGATTCGGCAGGAAAGATAGCGCCAGGCAACAGCCACTGTGTTGCTGTCACCCAGTGAAAACCAGCCTGACGCAATCCAATTACCGCTACCGGTTCAGAGCCCTCGCGTACTAAAGCAATCGGCTTGGGGGTTGGACCAGGATTCTTTAGCAACAGCCGGTATAGATCATGGGGACAATCCTCCATCTCGGGCAATGCCCCTAAAGCCTCATCCAGCTCAGCGTTCCAGCTGTCATGCCAATCGACTTTTATACCATTCGAAACCACCAGCCGGTGGCCGATAGTTCGGGTCAAATTTGCGACTTTTTGGCGACTCAAATACATCAACACACTACTCCCCATTACCTTTCGTTATTCTAAGCAAGCAGCAGCTTGCGTCCGTAAAAAGCTTCGGCAAATCCGGAGTGCGAACGACATTCCATGCCTCGCAAACGCATCAATCCCATGAACGTATCCCGATTGAACCAATGCTTGTTGGCCTGCGTTTGGAAAATGTTCATCAGATGGGTGGTCTTATCTTCGCAGACCTTTGTGGGCAGCGAGGCGTAGAAATTCGGATTCCCCAAATCTCCATCATACTTGGGTATCTCGTATTCCAGGATAAAGTGATCGCGCCAGGTGTTCCAGGTCAGCTCGCATAACAGTCGGTGATCTTGGTGCAGGTCATGGCGATAATGGGTAAAGATCAGCTCGGGTGTGGTTTCTTGCTTGAGACCTTCAAAAAAATCTTTGATCTCTCCCCCAATGTAGGGAAAATATCCGTCCTGGAAATCTCGCAACACGATCCTGGGCTGGTGAGCGCTTGCCAAGAACAATTCTGCGCTCTGCCGGGCCTCCTCCCCACGTACACCAGTGGCGCTGAACACGATCCAGGTGATGTGGATTTCCGGGTACCTCTGAAGTAGATGCAAAACCGTTCCGCCACAACCAATTTCAATGTCGTCGCTGTGCGCGCCTAATAATAGGATGCTGCGCGGGGGGTACGGATTAAACCCCAGGTGAAGCATAGGTTTTTACATCTGGATCAAGGTTTACCATTCGTTCCTCCAGGAAACCATTCGGATGGTATTCCATACATGGCGCATCGCCATTACGCCCGTTCCGGTTGCCATCGTGTTCCCAGACCGCCCAGGGCATATCCCCGGTGGCGTACATCTCGTCAAACATTTTCTTTTCTTTAAAGGTGTCCATGCACGCCCAGAATCCATGATGGCGGTAAGCTACCAGCTGCTTCTGCTTGATCAATCGGTAAAAAGGCTCCATCACCAGTTCTTCACCCTCACCCATGTAGTCAAAAATCTCTTGTTTGAAGGCAAAGAAACCTCCGTTAATCCACAAATCGGCATTTAAAACCGGTTCGATTCGGGAGACGGTATTGTTTTCCCCCATCCTTACGACGTGGAATGACTGCGATGGTTGCACAGCCAGAAAACTGGCAATCTTATCCTGAGAATAAAAATGGTCCAAGTAAGCTTGCAGGTCAAGATCGGCCAGGCCATCTGTATAATTAGCCAGGAAGAATT
>CAYNWK010000362.1:0-2218 GCA_964400875.1 uncultured Anaerolineaceae bacterium
TCCAGCGCTACAACGCGCTGGCCGAGCATGAGCCCGTCGGCGCCTTGATCCACTCCACCTGCTGAGCGCAGCTCAGGGCGGCAGCACGCCGCGTTCCTTCAACCGCGCCGCCAGCTGATCGTAGCTCACGCCATGCTGGCGGGCGATGCGCTCGGCGTAGCTGCGTCCCATCGGCGGGCCGGCTTCAATCCGGAAGCTGTTGCCGCCGGAACCCTCCGTTCGTTCCCCTTCGGATGTTTCACCGTCTGCGGGTGAGGCCACCAGGCTGATCGCCGCCTCATCCCCCGGAGTCTGGGCGTTGATCGTCTCGATCGATGCCGCCAGCTCGTGCAGATGGGTGATGAACACCGCCCGGCAGCCCACCTGAAGGAGCACGCGCACGACATCTTGGGCCAGGTACAGGCTCTCGCCCGGATTGGTGCTGAACAAAGACTCGTTGAGCAGTACCAGGCTGTGCCGCGTAAGGCGGTCGAAGATCGCTGCCAGGCGCCGCGCCTCATCCCCGAAGCGGCCCGTGCCCAGCTCCAGGCGTTCTTCCAACGGGTAATGAGTGTAAATTCCCTCGGCAGGGCTGAGGCGCGCTTTCCGGGCCGGAGCGAACATGCCCGACTGCGCCAGGATCTGCGCCAGGCCCAGGGCGTGAATGTAAGTCGTTTGACCGCCCTGGTTCGGCCCGGTCAGGATCGCGACCCGGCCCCGAGGGCCCAGGTTCGCATCGTTGAGCACAATTTCGGTGGACAGATCCCTGGGCGCGCCCAGCGGGGCCAGGTGCAGGGCCAGGTTGAGGTTGTAGCAGTCTTCCATCTGGGTGAGGCGCGCCTCAGCCGGGGCGATCTCCGGCTGGCACACCGGCAAGTTGCAGGCTTTCAGGTGCTCGACCAGGTCTACGGCGCTGGTGTAAAAAACCAGCGCCGGATGCAGCTCGGCCAGGACCCGGCTGCTCAGCCCGGTGTACTGCTTCAACGCCCGGGCGATCGGTTGGGTGACTTTTTCCAGCATCACCGAGAGATCGCGGAAGAGCGGGACCATGAGCGGTTCGGCGCGCCTGCTCGGTCCCGGGACGACTCCCATCCCGGCGATCATCCCGCTGCTTTCTTGCAGCATCGGCAGACCGTGCAGTGGAGCGATGCCTTTCCCGTCCGCAGCGCCCTTGCCGAGAAAGCGATCCAGAAACGTCGAGGAAGTGAATCGTTCCCGGTTGACCGACAGCAAGGTCGCTTCTTCGGGGCGCAGGTGCTCGTCGAGGTTCACCCCAATAGTGATGCTGGCGCTGGTGCGCAGTTCGCCCAACAGCGCGGGCAGCTCCTCGACCAGCTGCTGGAAGCTCTCGTCCTGGGTATAGTGCTCGACGACATGCTTCAGACCGCGCAGCCCGGCGGCGCGCAGGTCGCCGTCCAGGCCGTCGAACGCCTGCTCCAAGAGATGGATGCACTCCACCAGGATCTCCAGCTCCCCGGCCCGGTACGCCACCGCATGCAGTGAGGTGAGCTCGGCTCCGCGCCGGGGCGTGAACAGCGTCAGGCTGTCGATCTTGGGCAGCAGGGCCCGGAAGGCATTGGCGAGCCCTGGGAAGCGTGCCAGGTCGGCGATGATCTCCTGTCGGTAGCGAATCACGGCCGCGTCGCCGGATAAATCCAACAAAGCCCGCCTCAGCCGCTCGCGATGCTCTTCCGTTTGGCTGGACCCCAGGATGAACTTTTCGAGGTCCAGGTCCACAGCCGCCTGCCGATCCAGCCATCGTTCGGGCTGGCGTTGGACATCTGCGGGCCAGAGCAAATCGACCTGCTCAGCCGCGTCGGCGGTGTGTTCGGGGTTGCCCTCGTTTGGCTCGCTCGCTGCCATCCATTCTTCTCCTTGCGCGGTCAGTCTGTGCGCTTTCTCACAAGATGAAATTAGGTAAATTATAGCCGATCGCCAAAACCCCTGGACACATCACCGCCCTCACGCGCGCACCGTCGCCGGACCGAACGCCGGTGTTCTATCTGGATGGTGAAGGTCAAGAAATCGGCGGCGACCGGGAAGCTGAAATCCCGGGGGCTGGCGGTGAAACCAATCCGGCCCTCTCGGGTTAAACTTAATAGGACTTACGCGCTAGAGGAAAGTAAGGCGGCTTGCCCTTATAATCAGGCTGTGCATGCGTGAGCGGCGAGCAGGCCTGCCTCGCGTCCCCTCGATCGCCCCTCAAGCAGTCCCTCGCCCGGCTGCGGCGCAGCGCCGG
>CAYNWK010000363.1:0-2213 GCA_964400875.1 uncultured Anaerolineaceae bacterium
GGTATCTTACCAATCCGAGGCCAATCCAGGCCCGGCAATTAGTGAATCACTGGCGAATGCTGCTCTGACGTGTCCGCCCACGATTGAGTAGGTTGAAGCTTGGCGATGGGCGCATCGTCGTGTATAATCCCTGGCAATGCGTGTCTCCATTGTCATCACGGTGCTGAACGAGGCAGATAGCCTGCTCTACCTCCTGGACAGCCTGGTCGCTCAGACCCGGCCCCCAGACGAAGTAGTTGTCTGCGATGGTGGTTCGACCGACGGCACGCTCGCACTGCTGGCGGTCGAAAGCCGACTGCCGCTGCACGTCATAGGGCGACCGGGGACCAATATTTCGCAGGGCCGCAATGCCGCGATCCAGGTCGCCACGGGCGAGGTCATCGCCGTGACCGACGCTGGTGTGCGGTTGAGTCCTCAATGGCTGGAGAAAATTGTCGCGCCGTTTGAGGAGGCGACGACCCAGGTCGTCGCTGGCTTCTTCCGCCCCGACGCCCAGACCCTCTTCGAGATGGCGATGGGCGTGACGGTGCTACCCGAATTGCGGGAGATCGACCCGGTGCGTTTCCTTCCCTCCAGCCGCTCAATTGCCTTTCGTAAGCGCGCCTGGGCTGCAGTGGAGGGCTATCCTGAGTGGCTCGATTACTGCGAGGACTTGATCTTCGACTTCCGGCTTTGCGACCGTTTTGGCTCTTTCGCTTTTGTACCTGATGCGCTGGTCTACTTTCGACCTCGCTCCAGCTTGCGTGCCTTCTTCGCGCAGTACTATCGTTATGCCCGAGGCGATGGCAAGGCGGACCTGTGGCGCAGGCGGCACGGCATTCGCTACCTGACCTACCTGGTCGCCGTGCCCCTCATCGCCGCCGCTGGGGCGGTGCTCAGCCCGTGGTGGTTGGCGCTCTACCTGATCGCCATACCCGGGATGTTCTGGATGGGCTGGCGGCGGTTGGCGCGGGTGTGGGGTGACCTGAATCCCGCTCAGAAGTTGCAGGCAGCGCTGTGGATACCGATCATCCGTGTCACGGGTGATGTCGCCAAGATGGTCGGTTATCCGGTGGGGGTGTGGTGGCGTTGGCGGCGATCCCCAGCGCATCGATCGGAGGTGTAACTGCTTTGGAGCGATATCCGATTCCGCCCGAGAAGAAAGCGCGTATGCTGGCGTTTCTGGCGATGGCCTGGGATGGGCAGTGGTTCCTCAAGGTGTACGAAGAATACGGTTGGGATGCGGCGGCGCGGCTGAACGCCCGGGTGCGGGTGGCCTTCGGGCGCATCGAGATGCGGCGGATGCTGCGCGCGCTGGGCAAGTCAGCGGCCGATGACGTGGCAGACGCTGCCCGGATCATCCAAACTTACTTCTGGGAGGTGCTGGCGGCCGGTTTTGACGCCGAGTTCGTCGCCGAAGGAGAGCGCGTCGAGGTCATCGTCACGCGCTGCGCTGCGCTTTCGGGCGCGAAGCGGGCACGATTGGATCGGCACGATCAGGCTTGCGTCGCCTGCCCGGGACTGTGGCAGGCCTACGTCGATGTGTTGCTGCCTGACACACCGGTGGAGATTGAGATCAGGGAGCAGATGGGGTATGGTGCGCCGAAGTGTCACGTCGTGATTTGTGCGGGGAGGAGTGGTAATGGTCAAGCGTAAACAAAGTAAACGGGGGGAGCCGGTTTTTCGCCCTGGCGGGGCCGGCCGGTTGTTGGACAACAGCGAGAGTGACTTGACCGACGATGAGCGGGCATTGTTGCTGGCGCTGGCTGGCGTGGACGCTGAGGTAGGAGGAAGCCTCGACGCGCAAGAGCGGGCTGCGTTGGATAAGCTAAAGGGCCAGGTGGAGGGCTACGACGCGGAAGAGCTAACCCAGGCGGTCAAGCACTTGGTCACGGCCAAATCCCGTGGAGACCGGCGATTAGAATGGCCAGGATTGAAGCGGGGGCGGGGCAAGCAGCGCTTGCGAGAAAAGTAGGTTCCCTCAGGTACCTCAGGTATACAGCTCCATATCGATGAGGATCGCCAGCGCAGCCAGCACCAGCGGGGCCTGGCGTAGCGGTGCGGCATCGGTTTCGATGACGTAGCTGGGGCCAGCCGTCGGACGCTGAATCTCCCCCACTTTGATCTCTGTGAGTTCGTGTGGTTCCCCTTGTACTCCTGATTCTTCCGTATCCGTTGTATGCGTGCGTTTCTTGTCCAGGTCCTCCTCGCTACGGGGACGGAAAATCTCGAAA
>CAYNWK010000364.1:0-2189 GCA_964400875.1 uncultured Anaerolineaceae bacterium
AAAACCTGCTCCGCCGGTGATCAAGATGCTTTCCTTCATGGTCCGTTCCCTCCTTCAGTATTGTCAGCCTTCATTTTAATGCAGGATCGTTCTCTTTTTGCCCCTCAAGGACTGCTTTGAGCTTTCAATTTAGAAGAGTCTATCTTTTAGGACTTACGCACATGGCTGAGTACCTTCACCGGCAAACTGCGTAACTCCTATCTTTAAGATACAAATTCCTCAAAACAGGTCATAATCATCCTATAATAACCTGGGGTCAAACCGGGGAAGGAAATAATCACCGAAGTTCTACGAGATAAACTACAAGAGAAATACCCAATCTGCAACTGTAAGAAAAGGTGGCATGTGTATGGCGCGAACGGAAAATGTTACAGCAATAAGTCGCACAAAGGATGGAGCAATCGGGCTGCAGGGAAAATGGAACGTGCTCCTGCTGCTCTCGTTGGCCGAGTTGCTGGCGATGGGCACCTGGTTTTCGGCATCAGCCGTGGTCAGTCCGCTCACTTCAGCCTGGAATTTGAGCAACGCCGGGCAGGCCTGGTTGACCGTTTCGGTACAGGCAGGTTTCGTGATTGGTTCGGTTGCTTCTGCCCTGCTCAACCTGGCCGATCGCATCTCTTCCCGCTTGTTATTTGCCAGCACGGCTCTTCTCGCCGCGCTCTGCACCGGCCTGATCCCTTTAGCCGTAAACAGCCTGGCTCCTGCACTTATCTTGCGTTTCTTGACCGGGTTTTTCCTGGTCGGCGTTTACCCGGTAGGCATGAAGATCATGGCCACCTGGACCAAGGCCGATCGCGGGTTGGGGATCGGCTTACTGGTAGGCGCGTTGACTCTAGGAACAGCCTTCCCGCATTTGCTCAATACGCTGGCGGGCATGGACAACTGGCGGCAGGTTCTGGAGATCGGCGCTGTTTTCGCCGCCGTGGGAGGCTTGATCGCCATCCTGTTTATCCGTGAAGGCCCCTATCAATCCAAGACGCCGCGCTTTAATTGGCGCTATGCAGCTGAAATCTTTCGTGTGCCGGAGCTGCGCCTGGTCATCCTGGGCTATTTGGGCCATATGTGGGAGCTGTTTGCCATGTGGGCCTGGCTGGCGGCTTTTTTAGTAGCCAGCTTCCAACTCTCGGGCTCCAGCCCAATTTGGGCCAGCCTGACCGCCTTCTTCGCCATCGCCGCCGGTGGTGTCGGCAGCCTGATCGCCGGAAAGCTGGCTGACAGGTTGGGGCGCACCACCGTCACCATCGCTTCCATGGCAATCAGCGGTGGCTGCGCGTTGCTGGTGGGCTTTCTCTTCGGTGGAAACCCAATTTTACTGGGCGCCTTGTGTATGCTGTGGGGCTTCGCAGTTGTGGCAGATTCGGCGCAGTTCAGCGCAGCGGTCAGCGAGCTCTCCCAAAAAGGCTATATCGGCACGGCGCTTACCGTGCAGACCAGTCTGGGATTCTTATTGACCATGATAACCATTGGGCTGATTCCCTCGCTGCAGAGCACTTTCGGATGGACCTGGGCTTTTTCCTTCCTGGCGATAGGTCCTGTGATCGGGATTCTGGCAATGTACGCCTTGCGCCGCTCGCCGGAAGCAGACAAGATGGCGGGTGGAAATAAATAAAGGTCTTGTGTAGTTTGAGCGGTCAATGTGATGTTTGGGGATGAGGCCTGCCGTTCACCTTAGGCAACAGGGCAGCCTGCGCTTACGCAGGCTGCCCTGTTAATTTCCTGGATTCAAGCGGGAGATTGATTTGAACCGGCGGGTTATTTGCGGTCGGCGATCTGCGCCGCGCGTACCGTATTGCGCAGCAGCATTGCGATGGTCATGGGGCCTACTCCGCCCGGTACGGGTGTAATCGCTGAGGCCACTTCTTTGACCTCTTCGAAATCGACATCCCCAACCAGCCGGTAACCCCTCTCGGTTTCCGGAGCATCAACCCGGTTGATGCCGACGTCGATCACCACCGCGCCGGGTTTCACCCAATCGCCCTTGACCATCTCCGGGCGTCCCACTGCCGCGATCAGCACGTCTGCTCTCCGACAAACGCCCGGTAGGTCCTTGGTACGGGAGTGACAGATCGTCACCGTGGCATTGCGTCCGACCAGCAGCAGCGCAACTGGCATACCGACGATATTGGAGCGCCCAAGGACCACCGCCTCAGCCCCTTCCAGCTCAGCGCCGGCCTGATCGAGCAAATAGA
>CAYNWK010000365.1:0-2181 GCA_964400875.1 uncultured Anaerolineaceae bacterium
CAAGGTGACATTTTCATTTGTCAGTTAAGGTGACAGATTCACTTAGCAATGACATGAAATCGCCAGAAAGACGGCTCCTTTTTGATACGATCTCGATATGCCCACCTTAACCTGGAATCAGGTAAATGCCTGGTGGATATCTGGGAATAGCCCGTCGAATTGGAAATTCTCGATTAAAATTAAACCCTATCCGAACGTTGATCCCCACAAAGGAGGTTTCCGATGTCGCTTGAAAATACCCGCGCCCAGGTGATCAGCAGCATCTGGCAGGCAATTGCCCAGAGCGGCGTTGACTTATCTGGCGTGCCGCACGCGGAGCAGGAAAAGCTGGTCGGCAAGATTGCCGACAACGTCATGGTGACCGTCGATGAGCTGATCGAAGCCCCCGACGTCCCCGATGAAGACGATGAGGCGGAGCCTGGCGACGAGCAGGTGCTCTGGAAAGGTCACCCCTTCCTATCCCTGGTCGAATCCTACGTGATTACTTCGGAGCGCATCAAGATCGTCAAAGGCATGCTTTCCCGTGATATCGAAAACTTCGAGCTGATCCGCATTCAGGATATCGATATCAACCAGGGGGTCTCCGAACGGGTGTTGGGCCTGGGCGACATCACCGTGCGCGGCCAGGACGCCTCTAAACCGATAGTCGAGCTGCGCAATATCCCAAAACCGGAAGAAGTGTACGAACTGTTGCGCAAAGCCTGGATCGACGCGCGCAAACGCTACGGGCTGCAGTTCCGTGAGTACATGTAATCGCGGCAGGGGATTTTTGAGCAGAAACAGCCACCCAAAAATCCCCGTTTTTCCTTAAATAGAAAAGGGCCGGCGCAGATGTTGTAGGCGGGGAAGCTGCTGGCCGGCCCATTTTCACAAGAAGTGACCCCCCACTCCATATTAAGAAACGTTTAAATCCAAAAAACGTTACAGTTAGGATTTATTCAATTGGGGAAGAGTCTAGGGAGTTTTGTCGGGCAATTTCCGACAAAACTCCCTAGATTCCCCTGTAAAGAGCGTGACTTCTAGCTCGCCTTCGACCGCACGCCAGCTTACACTTCCAGTAGATCGTTCTGCCCGGCGACGATTGGAGCGGCGTAGTAGGAATTAGCCTCGGGCCTGATTTGTTTGATCGCCGGCTGCCAATCCTCACCGTACTCGACCAAAGACTTGATGCGCTGCAGATAGTGCAGCCATCCTGTGTAAAGACCGTCGAGCGGGATTTCCGGATCAAAGCCGGACTGCACGATGGTCAGCCGTGTCTTGCCGCCGGAACCCTCCAGCGTCCAGGTAACCACGGTCTCGGGCTCGTCCTGGTAGGCGGCCCAACTATACACCAGCCTGGCGCCGGGCTCCAATTCCAGGATCTTGACCGTGCCGCTCAACTCCCAGCCAATGTCGTACACGCCCCCCACCCGGGGCTCCACTCGGGCGCGGCTGGCGATCCAGCGCTCGAGCTGCCGAGGATCGATCAACGTCTCAAACACCCGCTCTGGAGGCGCGTCGACTTCAACCGACTGCTCAATGTCGCCGTAGACCGTGGGGGCGACCGAAAAATCGCAGCGCACCACCTCGCGCCCGTCCAGGTAACGGCGCAAGTTCTCGAGCGACAGGAACCAGAAATCCTCACCGCCCCAGGGGATCTTCGCCTCCGCCTGATCTTTGGCGTGCTGCAAGATCACGACGGTCCGCTCACCTTGGGGATGCAAGCGGAGATCGACCGCGGTGCCGTGTTCGCCGAACCGCCAGGTGTAGCGCAGCCGCTGGTCGTGGCTGGCCTCCAGGATCGGGTGGCGGCCTCCCTCCCGGTCCGGGGTTCCTGGAGTAAACCGTCCCCAGAAATCGTAGCGCTTTTCCAACAGGGAAACCTCCGCAGATTCGCTGAACCAGGCTTCTAACGCGGCCGAGTCGGTCAGCGCCCGGTAGATTTCCTTGGGGGCCCGATTTAAAGCCAGCTGCATGTGAATGGCATCGCTCATCATTTTCTCCTTTGGAATTGTCCTAATCTCGCTCCGGACTTTAGTTCGCCGGGTAGCAAGCCAGAACCAGGTGGAAGGTTTCACCCTCTCCCGGCGCCTCGCCTTCATCCGAAGACAGCCCGTACTTGCGGGCGATCGCTTGAAAAACCTGTTGAATCTCTGCAAGGAACTCACCCCGTCGCTCTCCATCCGGTAAATGGATCTGGGC
>CAYNWK010000366.1:0-642 GCA_964400875.1 uncultured Anaerolineaceae bacterium
GGACTGGTTCGAGAATGATCTAATCACCGAAAATAATATTCGCAACCAGGTGTTGTTGGATAAAAACCTGGTGGATCGACTTGGTGTACCGGTTCTCGAGGCGCTAGAAAACTCTCACTTGATCCGGCGAGACAGCCGCCGGAATCGGGTGTGGTTCGAACTCTCCCACGATCGCCTGGTGGAACCGGTGCGGGAATCGAATAAAGCCTGGTTTGAAAAAAATTTACGTCTGCTGCAGCGCCAGTCTGCCTTGTGGCACCGGCAAAACCAGCCAGATAATCTTTTGCTCACCGGTAAGGATCTGGAAATTGAGGAAGCCTGGGCACAAGCCAATCCAGCGGTCATAACGCGGGACGAGGAAGAGTATCTAAATGCCTGCGTTCGCCAGCGGGAGCGAGCGGAGGAAATTCAGCGAGAAAAAGAGCGTCGCTACCGACTGATGTGGGTCTCGCTGATCGTGGTCACCGTTATGGCATTAGTAGCGGTTTACCTTGGTTGGCAGGCGAGGAATGCAGCCCAAGAGGCCGGTTTGCAACGTTCAATAGCCCTCACTCAGGAATCCATCGCGGTGATAAAGCAAAGTGAAGCGGAGCAGCAGAAAATAATCGCTGAAAAGAACGCCGCGACATCAGTTGCCAATCA
>CAYNWK010000366.1:652-2179 GCA_964400875.1 uncultured Anaerolineaceae bacterium
GCTGGCGGACGCGCTGGGCCATCATCTCCACGTTCAAGAAACGGCAGTTGCAGCCGAAAGCACTGCAGAGGCCTCCAGCAGAAGATCAGAAGAGTTGTTAGTTGATGCTCGTCGAGAAAAAGAGAGAGCTGAGCAGGAGAAACTACGCGCGGAATCGGCATTGAACCAAGCCAAGCAAGCCGCTTCGGAAACATTTGCTGCCGAAGCACGTCTAAGTTTGTCTGATAATTCACTGTTAGCAGCCTCGAAAAGCCTAAAGGCTTACCGATCTTATGAGACCTACGCCGCACAAGATATTCTCCTGGATACCCTTCAGGTAACTTTGAAGCAAACGCTTAACCTATACAGGGAGCCGATTATCAATGATAACTTCGGAGTGTACAGCGTCGCCATGAGCCCAGATGGACGCCACCTGGCATGGGGTATGACGAATGGCAGGATCGTTATTCGGGACTACCAAAGTGGGATCGATGAAGAACGGATTCTTTCCGATGGGCGTGTTGTCGGCCTGGCATTCAGCCCTGACGGGGACACGCTTGCGGCTTCCACGAATAATGGGAAAATCTTTCTGTACAGCGTTGCAGATGGATCGGAGCTTGGATCGTGGGGTGCAGAGCAAGAGTTCCTGGGTTCTAACCTATTCTTCAGTCCTGAGGGGGACCGGCTTGCAGCCGGATCTGATACCAATGTCATGATCTTTGGTGTCCCAGATTTAAGTGTACTTATGATCCTGCGCGGACACAGATCTCTAGTTCTCGAAGCTAACTGGTCACCAACCCGCAACTGGATTGCCTCAGCTTCATCGGATGGAACTGCTCGGGTGTGGGATCTAGATCAACGAGCTGATATTCGCGTTTTCCGGCTATTGGATGCCCCACCATTTGAAGAGGTATTCACAGTTGCTTGGTCCCCAGATGGTGAGCAGCTAGTTATTGGGGGAGAAACGCCGACAGCAGTACTTTTTGATGTGGTTAAAAATCGAAAAATTGGGCAGTTTCCGGACGGTCATGTACGGTCGATTAATAAGCTAGACATCAGTGCTGATGGACGCTTTCTGGCGACCGGTGGAGGCGATACGTGGGTAGTTGTGTGGGATATGATTCTACAAAAGGAGATCGCCCGCCTTGAAAACCAGCACCAATTCAGTGTAACCAGTGTGGATTTTTCTCCCCTTGGGGGTACTCCCTTGTTGCTCTCGGGAAGCCGGGATTCGCGCGTACGCCTGACCCAAATCATTACAACACAACCGATCGCAGAACCGGTTGGTGTACCCCTGGCTGGACCTGTGGGAGCTCTGGGAAACGCTACGGATAACGTACTATACGCAGCAGCCTATGTGGATGCTTATGGGGAATCTTCAATAAACCTGTACAGCAAAGCAGAATCGGATGAAGCATTTATCCATACTGGAAGCCTGCCTGAATTAATTTCGGCGCTGGCGTATTCGTTTCCTGCTGATCGTCTGGCTTACAGCCCCATAAGTACAGATAATCACACGAACGCCATCGTTATGGATTCCAAAGGGAC
>CAYNWK010000367.1:0-2167 GCA_964400875.1 uncultured Anaerolineaceae bacterium
TTATGTCACCATTTCTACAACTCCCCTTTACATAAACCCTTTCTTGATATAATCCACCCCATGCGTTCGAAAATCTGGCTCACCCTCGCGGTGGGCTTGCCCATTTTAGCCATCCTTGCGCTCCTGGTTTACCAGCTGCCGCCGGTGCACGACCGCCTTTCCTGGCGCATCGACAGCCTGCGCGCCCGGGTTCGTTACGCCCTCAACCCGCCGGAGGAGCAGGTCTTCATCCCCCAGGAGCAGCTCGACCAGATCGAGGCCATCGTCCAGGCCACGCTGAACGCGCTCACACCGGCGGCGGAGAGCGTGTTCACCCTGACCCCCACCCCGCCGGGGAGGACCGCCACCCCACAGGCCACGCCCACGCCGACGCTGACGCCCACGCCGCTGCCGGACTCCGTGCGGCTGACCGGCATCACCCACGAGTATCAAAGCTTCAACAACTGCGGCCCGGCTAACCTTTCCATGGTCCTGTCCTACTGGGGTTGGGACGGGAACCAGAACGTAACCCGGGAATACCTGCGCCCGAACTATGCCGGCGCGGAGCAGGACGACAAGAACGTCAACCCCTTCGAGATGGTCCGCTTCGTCGAGAGCCAGACCGGGCTGAAGGCGTTGTTCCGGGTGGGCGGCGACTTACACACGCTGAAAAGCTTCGTCGCCGCCGGCTTCCCGGTGATCATCGAGAAGGGCCTGGACCCCGAGCACGACGCCTGGCTGGGGCATTATCAGATCATCAACGGCTACGACGAGGCCAGCCAGCGCTTCTTCGTGTATGATTCCTTGGAAGGCCCGGATTCCGACTGGCCGCAACCCTACGAAGTCGTCGAGCAGTTCTGGCCGCATTTCAATAACGTCTATATCATCGTCTACGCGCCGGAGCGCGAAGCCGAGGTGCTGGCTCTGCTCGGACCGCAGGCTGATCCGGCTTATAATTACCGCTACACTGCCCAGCAGGCCTTGGAGGCCGCTGGAGCGTTGAGCGGGCGGGACGAGTTCTTCGCCTGGTTCGACCGTGGCTCCAGCCTGGTGGGCCTGGGTGAATATGACGCCGCAGCCGAGGCTTACGACGCAGCCTTTCTCCTCAATCAAACGCTGCCCTTGGACGAGCGTCCCTGGCGCTTGTTGTGGTACGTGGACGGGCCGTATGCAGCTTACTACCACACCGGCCGCTACCAGGACGTGATCACCCTGGCGAACACGACGCTGACCAACGTGGAAAAGCCTATCCTGGAGGAGACCTATTACTGGCGCGGCATGGCTTACGAAGCCCTGGGCGACCGGGAGGCGGCCGTCCGGGACTTGCAGCGGGCCGCACAACTCAACCCGAATTCTACCGACGCCGGCGCGCAGCTCCAGCGCATGGGTGTCGCCAGCCCCTGACCGGGCTCTAGCTTACTGGTTTTTTGATGCGCAAATCGACGCTATATCTAGCAGTAGCGATTCCGCTCCTGATCTTATTGGCGGCAGCCGTTTACTACCTGCCGCCCGTGCACGACCGCCTGGCCTGGCGGGTCGATAACCTGCGCACGCAGATCAAATACGCCCTCAACCCGCCAGAGCAGGTAGTTTTCGTTCCCCAGGATACTCGCCAGCCGACGGCTACGCCCACCGCGACCGCCACGACCACGCCTACCCAGCCCGGGCCGACCGATACGCCGGAACCCTCGCCGACGCCGACGATCACCCCCACCTCGCTGCCGGGGGAAGTGCTGCTCAGCGGGGTCAAGTACGAAGACCAGCACGCCCGCTATAATTACTGCGGCCCGGCCAACCTCTCCATGGCGCTGACCTACTGGGGCTGGGACGGCAACAAGGACGTGGTCGGCAGGGCCATCAAACCGGCCGTCGATGACAAAAACGTGATGCCCTACGAGATGGTCGCTTATGCCAGCGGCGATGCCGGCCTGGCAGCCATCGAACGGGTAGGCGGCGACCTGGGGCTGGTCAAGACCTTGATTGCCAACGGCTTCCCCGTCATCCTGGAGAAGGGCACGGTCCTGCGCGACCTGGCCGGTGAGGACAGCTGGATGGGGCACTACCAGCTGGCTACCGGCTATAAAGACTCCGTGGGCACGCTGATCGTGCAGGACACTTACGTCGGCGCCGACCACCCGATGACCTACGAGCAGATCGAATACGGCTGGCGGGCGTTCGATTACACCTA
>CAYNWK010000368.1:0-2161 GCA_964400875.1 uncultured Anaerolineaceae bacterium
AAGGGATTTATAAAGGTTTCGCCAGCATGGGTTACACCTCCTCCAAGCACCACTCTATCTACGTCGTACGCCATCACCAATCCATGAATTGCCCTTCCGAGATACTTGCTGCTCTGCTGTATGACTTGTTTTGCCAGATCATCATCCCGGCAGGCAGCCTCGAATACGCTCTCCGCGGTTATCGATGGATATTCTGATAGGAGAGTACGTTCGCCAGAGCGAACTGCCTCTATCGCCCGGTTGGCGATGGCAGGTCCGGCAGCCAGCGCTTCCAGGCATCCGAAGGCGCCGCAGTTGCAGCGCGGCCCACGCGGTTCTACAACGATATGTCCGATCTCACCTGCCATCCCATTCGAACCGCGGTAAAGCTCGCCATTGAGCATCAAACCCGCTGATATCCCTGTTCCGATACTGAGATAAGCGATGTTTTTTGCTGCAGTTTGAGCCTTCAAGTAACGATAAGCGCCCAAGGTCGCTGCGCGAACGTCATTCTCCAGTACTACCGGAAATGGAAACCTACCGGACAATGCTTCTTGTAATGGGTATGACTCCATGCCTAGATTGACCGCCAGCTTGACAACTCCCTGGGAGACCTGCCCGGGGATGCCTACACCCACTGCTGACACGCTCCCCGGTTCAGCCTGGGCTTGGGATAAAACGCTGTCAATGGCTTCAACGATGCTGTCCACGGTGCGCCCAGGATTGTAGGTGTTGGTATCGATTGTCGCACGGCTCAAAGTATTGAGCTTTGGATCGACCGCGATGGCCTCGATTTTGGTGCCGCCGACATCCAAACCCAGGAAGAGCTGAGGACGAAGGGAACTGTTAAGGTTAGACAAGGTTGAGATCCTCGCGCTTAATTGAGCTGATGCTCAAGGTAATCCGAATTCTTCCGAGAGAACCAAGGCTGACGCTCCCAGGATGACGTTATCGCTGCCTAATTCGGAGAATTCAATGGTTGTTTCCTTTGCCAGCGTCGAGAGTACCCGCTGTTCGACGCATTCATGAATTACGTAGAGGACCCGATCGCCAAACTCGACCAGGTACCCCGAGATTACGATGTTTTGAACGTTCAAGATTCCGATCAGATTAGCTAGGGAAATACCCAGGTAATGAGCTGCGTCGAGAATTATTTCTTCGACAGCACGATTCCCGTTTTCGTATGCCGCCAGGATGCTTCTCAACGAACTGCCTTCCTGCTGGCCAACATTTTCCTTAACCCGGTTGATGATCGCCCGTGTGCTGGCTACCGTCTCGAGACAACCGACGTTGCCGCATCTGCACTGCATCCCATCTTCAACCACGGAAAGGTGGCCGATCTCGCCCGAGCTAAATCCGTCCCCATAGAAAATCTGTCCGCCCAAGACGATACCAGAGCCAATACCCGGGCCAGCTTTGATCACCACCAGGTTCGGTTGGTTTCGCCTTCTCCCGAAGGTGTGTTCCGCTAAAGCCGCGATGTGGCTGTCATTGGCGATGTAAATGGGAAGGTCATACCGGTCAGCCAGCAATGCTTGGAGCGGCAAGTCTTTCCAGCCGAGGTTGACGGCCTTGCGCACGATGCCATTGCGAGAATCGATCAAACCCGGACTGCCTATGCCGATGCCCAACAACGGAGCGCTGGCTTTGCCCACCAGCTGGTCGAGCAATCGATATACACATTCCAGGGATGATTGATCGTCCTGGCAATCAGCGTTAACCTGAGCGCGCTCAAGGATCTCACCTCGTAAGTTCACCAGCGCGCCTCGAAATTCATCATCGCTCAAATCGATGCTGACCAATTGGCGAGCCCCGTCTACCAGGTTCAGTAAAATTGGCGGCTTTCCCCCTAGCGAAACGCCCATGCCGGATTCCTGGAGCAATCCCTCCCCCATTAATTCTCCTACGATGTCGGAGACAGTTGTACGGGTCAGGCGCGTGGAGCGGGCAATATCCGCCCGGCTGATATCGGCCTGGTGGTAAATGGTTTTAAGCACCAATCTTTTATTATGTTCTTTGATCTGTTGGCGAGTTGCTTTCTGCATGGAAGGTCCTGGGAATTAATAACTCCTACTTTGTAAGTTTATTGGACTTACATACAGTATAGCAATAATTTTCTCTTTGTCAATAACCAATTTCGGTTCTTCCTCAGTTCGTTCGAAATTGGGTGTTAAATAATAGA
>CAYNWK010000369.1:0-2136 GCA_964400875.1 uncultured Anaerolineaceae bacterium
GGATGGACGAAGCGGTTCAGGAGAACTACACCCACTGGGACCTGGATCATCTGAAAGCATGGGCGGACATCGTGGATTCGATCTGGGAGGAGTGATCCCACAGTATGAAAAATTTCTCGCCCACCACCACCTTTGGCCATTTTCAACCGTCGTTTGTACAAATACGTCCCTTACGCTGATAATCGGATGCGATCTTGCTTGAATCCTTCTGGGTTTTTCTCTCCCCCGACCCAGGCGCCGCACACCCCAGGCGTCCTGCCTTGGGTGCGCGGCGCCTCTTTATCAGCCCTGAGGCCCCATGGACGGGGCTGAAGGGGCTGTCCACGAAGCCATCTCCGTGCTGTGGCGTTCACGGGCCGGATGCAGGGACGAAAGACTGCAACTCCTTGCGGGCTTGTGATGACTGTTCGCTCAGCTCAACCTGGAATCTATAACCAAAACTGTGAGGTGAATCCCTGGCCTTTCATTCATTATAGAATTTGCCTGCGCCTGAAGCTCATTGCGGGCATTCTCAATACTTCGCCATCTGGAACGATATGGTTTGGTATCACAATTAAAATAAGCCAACACGTATAGACCGTGTGTCAGACCGTTTTGTAGCAGGTATCGATCGACTAATTGTTCTCGCATTGCTTTATGGCATGACGTATTGTGGGCGCTTTTAACCTCAATAACAACCTTTAAAGTTCTTCCGCCCCGCACTTGCCCAGATGCCTCCACGAATATATCTGTTTTTTGCCCTGGATTTCCCCCCATACTTTTTGCTAGTAAACGCCGCCTCAACTGGACCTCACGTCCGGCTGTTACAAAATAGTCCTGCGTATAGTCTCTAATTGCATTCATCAGGTTGTCGGAAACAGCTTCCTCTTCCTTCGGAGTCGGGTTTGAGTTTTTTGGGGTGTTCCAGAGATTCTGGACCAACGGCGGCGATCCGCTCAGTTTTGCTTGAAAGTGTATTAGAGCCTCGCGTAGTAACTCAACGAGATCGTCTTCAGATCTTAGAAGTCTATTATTCTCACTATCAATTGCCCATGCTATTTCCTTCGTCTCCATAGGTGTCCAACCAAGAAGCCTTGCTTTGTGCTCTGCGGCTGCCCGTGGATATTTCAACCATGGGTATTGTCGTCCCAACTCCTGTTCCAACCTACGCAGTGTAGCAAGCGCTATTGGAGTTCCTTGTCCGGACAACCACGATAGAAGCCGGTCGCGCATAAATCTCGCCGAATCCTCAAGTCCTGCCCAGTGAGCGCCTTCTTGCTGTGGATCGTCTTTGGGAGGAAACACCAAGAACAGCAGTTCGAGAAGTTGTCCTATTTGTTCATCATCAAGAAACGAATACCAATCCTTACCTTGCCCGGATTCATATGCCAACCTTCCTAAAGCATGCCGGGCAATATCTAATCGGAGACGGAAGAAGGTAAGGACCTGCTTCCAAGTACCCATAGGCTGCTCCCTCAAAAGAGCAATTGCTGCCCTGGTGGCTGGAACACCCTGACCACCACGCGTCTTGGATGATAATCTGCTTGTACAAGCTTGAACACCCGCCTGAGGCGAGCGACGAAGAGAGGTGATCATAATCTGCGAGAGCCTCTCTCCGTGTACCGAACGTGATTGCACCAGATCACATAAAAGTCTATCGAGGTTTGGGTCGTCGATGTCTTCCATACTCTCGAGAATCGATTCGAGCGTGCTATCTCCATTCGGCTTACGTGCCAATTCAGCGATCTTTTGTAGTATCACATCTGGCCGCTTATTGTGCAGCAAATGCATTAGCTTTTTCTTCGAGTCTATGGGCTCGTTATTTAGGCGAAACCGCAGCTCCCGTATGATGTACCACGCCCAGACACCCCATAGTTCTTCTCCAATATCTGACAGGTATTTTGTTTCTGATTCAACTAGTAGGAAGAAAGCGCTTGCTGCGCCGTCACCAGGAATCGTCGAAAGCGATAGTCTATCGATTGAACGTGCGACATCGGCGCATTCAACAAGGAGCCGTTTCGCTGCTTTCACTACACGCAAACGGATTTTTATGTCTGCATCAAGCCACCAATTAGTCCTTGTAATAAAACGTTCATAGCGTCCTTGGGTGCCGTCGGACCTCAAAGTCATGGCGCGTACTAGCCATCCAAACCAGCG
>CAYNWK010000370.1:0-2130 GCA_964400875.1 uncultured Anaerolineaceae bacterium
TATTTTTGCTCAGCCCCTTGTTGATCGGTTTGTTTGCCGGGGGAGCATGGAACACGGCAACATTCTATCTGGTCGTCGCGGCCTTCGCCGCCTTTCTAATCCGCCAACCCGCCACCATCGCGGTAAAAGTCTACAGTAAGCGGCGCGTACGGCGAGAACTGCCTCCCGCTTGGTTCTGGATAGCTGTCTATTCGCTGGTGGGTCTGGCCGCTTTGATCGGGTTAGCGCTGCACGGCTACGGTTATATTTTAATTCTTGCAGTCCCAGGCGTCCCGGTCTTCATATGGCATTTGTATTTGGTAGGCCGTCGGGCGGAGCGCCGCCAGCTGGGCGTCGAACTGGTCGCCAGCGGGGTGCTGGCCCTGGCCGCTCCGGCAGCTTATTGGGTTGCAGTGGGGAGTGCAACTCCTGCCGGTTGGGGATTGTGGGCGCTGACCTGGCTGCAGTCAGCCGCTTCCATCGTTTACGCTTATTTACGACTGGAACAGCGCCAATGGGACGAAGTCCTCGATTTAACTACACGCATCAAGCGAGGGCAGCGCGCGTTACTGTATACCTCGTTTAATCTCCTCTCGGTCATCATCCTGGCCTTCGGTGGATGGCTGCCGGTATTACTGCCTCTACCCTACACGTTGCAGTGGATTGAGACCATCTGGGGCACTCTGCGACCGGCCGTGGGGGTAAAACCGACCCAAATCGGCCTCCGCCAGTTGGCGGTCAGCTCACTTTTCACAATCATGTTCATCTTGACCTGGGGCTGAGAGCTAACACTTAAGACGCTGCTGCCATGCGCCCCTCCTTTTTCCACCATCTCCATCCTCCCACAATACCGGCCGAGCAAGCCCGCCTACGCTATACCTTGGGCTTGGGCGGTATCTCGGTTTTCCTCGTGCTGGTCCTGATCCTCACCGGAGCGCTGGAGATGTTCTTTTACATCCCCACACCGGAAGAAGCCGGGCTCTCCATCCAAACGCTGACTTACCTGGTGCCCTTTGGTGGTCTGGTACGCAACCTGCACTACTGGGCTGCACAGCTGCTGGTGATTGCGAGCTTACTGCACTTGCTAAGAGTGCTTTTAACCGGCGCGTACGCAGCGCCGCGCCGGTTGAACTATCTGATTGGACTGGCGCTGCTAGCGTCGATCTTGTTCCTGGACTTCAGCGGCTATATCCTGCGTTGGGATGAGGGCATCCGCTGGGCGCTGATCGCCGGCTCGAACCTGTTGAAAACCATCCCGCTGATCGGAGCTGGCCTGTACCGGCTGGTTATAGGAGGCGACCAACCAGGAGCCGCCTCACTGATTCGCTTTTATACCTGGCACATCTTTGGTCTGACCCTGATCCTGATCGTTGTAGGCATCTGGCACTTGTTCCGGGTGCGCCGCGACGGTGGTATCGCCGTGCCCCCGCCTGCTCTGCGCTCCAATCCTGAACGAATTTCTCGCGATGTGCTCGTGCGGCGCGAATTGCTGGCCGCATTGATCGCATTAATCATTCTGCTTGGTTTCGCCCTGCTTTTGCCGGCCCCCATCGCACAGCCAATGGAGGTTGAATCCTTGGCTGCCACGGATTCGGCGGCGCCCTGGTTCTTCTTGTGGGTCCAGCAATTGTTACGGTGGGGCGATCCATTTATCTTCGGTGTGCTGGTTCCACTGGTCTTACTCATCGGGCTTGGTTCTGTGCCTTACCTTTTCAGGAAGTTAAAACCCGGGGATTTGGGCCGCTGGTTGCCGCCCAGTGGTCGATCCGTGCAAGTCCTTGCGCTCCTGCTCTCCCTGGCACTGATCGGCCTGACAGTCGCAGCTCTGGTGAACAGAGTTTGAGATGAACAGAGCATTCCTGGCTGTAGCAGTCTTACTCGTATGCACCCTCTTCATTGTCGGCTGGCAAGAAGCCCGGCGCCCGGAAGCCGTAACGCTGACGCCTACCCTCACCGGTAAACCTGAGCTGTGCCTGAGCTGCCACCGCGATCTCGCAGAGATCTCACCCTCACACCCGGTAGAAACCTTCGGTTGTGTAATTTGCCATGGTGGTGAACCTCTGGCTCTAGATGCTGACCTGGCCCACAGCTCGATGCGGGGCGGACGCAACCCGTCGTCCTTTGACGTGGTTGAAGCCTCCTGCGGGGGCA
>CAYNWK010000371.1:0-2119 GCA_964400875.1 uncultured Anaerolineaceae bacterium
GCTTGGGCCAGCGGAGCATGTCGCCGAGGCTTACCGCCAACGGATGGTCGCGGAGACTCGCCAACGCACCCCATCCAGCGCTCGGGTCGGGCCGGAAGCTGGTGATGCCCAGCTGCGCCTGAACGAGAACCGCTTTGGCTCGATGGAGGTCGAGATCAGCGCCGTGCACATAACGAACCTGAAAAGTGAGCCAGTCCGGGCGATCGAAAGTGGCGCTGGGCTGAAGGTGGTGCTGGATTACTGGGTGGATCAACCAGTCGAAGGACCCGTTTTCGGCGTGACTATTCTTGCGGAAGACGGTCAAGTCTGCTGTGTTGCCAGTACAGCTACTTCGGGAGTCGAATTGCCAGCGCTAACCGGTCGTGGCAGCGTGGCGCTCACTTTTGAACGATTGGATCTGGTTGGCGGAGAGTATACGATTGATGTAGGCGTATATAAAAGCGATTGGTCGTATGCCTACGATTATCACTGGCGAGCCTACCCTCTCACTATCAACGCAACGCCCGAAGAGAAGGGAGTTTTGCGCCCACCGCAGAGCTGGGCATTGAACGGGCGCATGTTGGAGCCGGGGGAAAAGATCAGGTAATGGATGGGAGCATCACTCCCCAATAAGTGACCCAACTGTATTGGTTATCCGCAGGAGACTTCTCTGGCACACAAGCTTCGATTAATGCTTCTCTGCGGGAAAGCGTCGCTCTGAACCTGGTGCAACGCTTTCTCTATCACCGCAGCATCTGCATCACCCTTAGTAGCAAGAATGGCAGCTTGTCCAGATCAGCCTGGTCGGTTATCCAGTCCTGGCATAATCTTCGGTTCTTTGGGATCTGCCGTGATTTTTGACATAACTTTCTTCAGAACCCGCCAGATTTAGGGATACAGGATTTGCGTACCTTCATCTGGCCGATAACCAGACCCTGAGCACAGCGATTCCCAGAGAGCCTAATTTTCTTATAAATGCCCAGATCAGCAGTATAATATGTATTTAAATACAGATTGTAGGAGCAAACTATGCAGAAGATCATTGGAGTGACAGAATTACAACGCCGCTTCCGAGCTATCTTTGATGAAGTGGTGCACAAAAAAACTCCGGTAATACTGACTCGTGGCAGCCGACCCGAAGCAGTTCTCATTTCATACCAGGATTATCTGCGTTTTCAGGAGATCCAGGAAAATGAAGTGTTAGCTCATTTTGATCGGGTTTGGGATCGCCTGGCCGAATCCAACGCAGGATACAGCGATGAAGACATAGCCACTGATATCGAAGCGGCGCGTAGGGAATAACTCTTGCGCGCTGTCATTGACACCAACGTTCTGGTCAGCGCGCTAATCCGCAGGCAAGGGGTGTCCGGCCAAGTTCTTCGACACCTGCGCGATGGTCGCTTTGCGATGATATATTCGGTAGCTCTGATGGTGGAATTGGTTGAGGTACTCAGCCAACCACATATCCAGCGCAAGTATCACATCCAGCCAGACGACATCACTGCGCTGATCAACCTGGTTCGCCTGCGGGGAGAACTGGTTTCTCCTAACCGCAGGATTGATGCTTGTAGAGACCCAAAAGATAACTGCTTTCTGGAAGCGGCCGTGGCAGGAAACGCCGATGTGATTGTCTCTGGGGATGCTGATCTCCTGGATATGCGGGAATTCGAGGCAATCCAGATCCTTTCCGTGGCAAAGTTCCTGGCTAAATTCTAGAGCAGCCCTTTGAAATTTGGTTAATAAATCAAAACAATTAATACCCCGAGAAAAGTGATACCTGGTTTCTCTGTTCGGACGTATGCGGTCCGATGAAATCAGTCAGATCGTCTTGCAGTAGACCAATTACGGTATGTTCGGAGATCTCAGTCGCTTGCCTCCGCCTCTGTAAGGGATCCTTGGCTAGCCTCGAAAAGACCAAACCCAGACTCGACCAGCTCCTTGAACTGCTGTGTAAAGCGCGCCGCCGGCGCGCCATCGACGATGTCGTGATCGAAGCTGATCGTGACGCTCAGATATTCCCGGATCGCAATCTGGCCCTCAACGACGCCTGGTTTTTCGGCGATGCCGCCCAGTGTGACTTGGAGCGTATGGTTCGGGACGGGAATCCCCCAGCCGGCCCCACTCCCAAACATGCCTATTG
>CAYNWK010000372.1:0-2090 GCA_964400875.1 uncultured Anaerolineaceae bacterium
CTCGTGGCTTGTGCCGAGCCCGAGGCGCGGCCAAGACAGCAGAACACATCAGTGTCCCCCTCAACGCCATGCTGGAGAGGTATTGCGTGCAAGGCGATTCCGGACAACCCACCGCCGCGTCGAGCTATGCAGAAAGGTCCTGCAAAAGTACATATTAGGCGCTCAGGGATAACTAGGTAGATGAGTGTGATTATATGGAGGGTATGTGCGAGATAGGGAATATCAACTAATTCTTGATTCATGTCGACAGCTTGCTGATACAAATTCCTCCATTGAATTGGAACATCCTGATCTGGCAGAAAACAACGCGACGGATATCAAAGGAGAAATTGAAGGATTCTTGGGAGCAGTTTTTCGTGACAGAGAGCAAATCGAGCAAGAAGCTGTTAACTCAATGCAACCACTACTTACGGTTTTCGATATAGGTCTTCTTCAAGCATGTGACTTGGCCCACTTCGCCTGGAAGAATCACGATACGAATACTAGATTAATCTGGGATGAAGCCAATCTTCCTGATCGCCCTCATCCCAATCGTGTATTTTACTTGCTCAATTCCAACCTTGCACAGTCTCTGCAAGCTATTCGAACACTACTTCTGTTGGGGTTTGAGGGGCAAAGCCGTGCAATGGTGCGAGCCTTTATCGAACTCGCTGACGTTGCTCTTGCTATTGTGGCAGACAAGGAAGTTTATAAACATTACATAACAGTATATGAAGACTCGAAGAAAGATTTAGCTCATTGGCGTAAACATCTTGCGCCAGGAGTCATCCGTCGTCGTCTTGAGAGACTTGATGAGGAGCTTGGGTTGAAAGAGATGACCAGTATTCCTGCTTCCGAGGTTAGAAAAGATACGTATGAGTGGTTTTCAGCTTTTTCCCATGTAAACATGGTAGCTCACCTTGTGTCAGCCTATCCACAACAACTCCTAACTGAGAGAATGGGGCCAATCGCTATGCTTGGGGAAGTAGGCGAGATGACAAAAGCCACCTTCTCTCGCATTCTGCTATATTTGTGGCTTTTCTTTATTCATTTTGACCGCCTGCTATGGGAGAGGCATCGTTGGGACCGATTTGAGGGAGAGAACACTCGAGAATGGTACAGATACCGCTCTAATGTCTTTCATCTTCTATTCCGAGAAAATTACTCCATTTTACAAGGGATTGATGAAGGTGAAATGGAAGATAGCGCCTAACAATTCGCTTGCACACGACTTGGAAAGCGGCGTGGTTATTGAAGGTTCTAAGCCAGACAAGCAGGTTTTATTAGAACGCATCCTCGCCAACCTTTCCAAGCGAGTGAAGCGGGGGCGTTATGCGGCATCAGGTGGCCGGGCCATGCGTCCGGCCATTGGTGCTTCAACAAGGTTCTGTTACTTCATCCCTCACCGGTAATTGAAACAGAGCGGGTACATCCAAAGCCTTTGGCTTATCCGCTCGACCCTGACGAGCCAAGCCAAAGCAGGAGATGGGTTGCGGCAAACACCGCAAACCGGCATTCGGGGCCTAACTCTCCCCGACAGCAGGCAATATCCGCTCCAGGAACAGATCGCGGACGAGCGACGAACGCGTCCCATAGATGTTCCAGCCGTTGAACACAGCCACGAGATCGAGTTCGGGCACGACAAAGAGGAACTGGCCGCCATAACCCAGGGCGCCATACACCTGCGGACCTCCCTGCGCCTGGTCCCCGAGCAGCCACCATAGGTACCCGTACCCATCGTTCCAGCCTGGATCCTGCGGGGCGACATCGGCTACCTTCGGGCTGGTCATCTCGACAACCCACGCCGCTGGTACGATCTGCTCGCCCTCCCACACCCCTCCGTGAAGGACCAGAGACCCTATCTTTGCCAGGTCCTCAGCCTTGAGATACAGCCCCCCTTCCGTGTCCGGCCACCCGCCAGGCGTCTTTTTCCAATAGGTCTCATTGATGCCCAGGGGCTGGAAAAGATGTTCCTCCGCATACGCATCGAGGGCCAGACCCGTGGCCTCCTTTACGATGACCGACAGGAGCTGGCTTGCGCCACTGTTGTACACAAAAACCTCTCCCGGCTCGTGCACCACAGGAAGGTCCAGCACGAACTGGATCCAATC
>CAYNWK010000373.1:0-2088 GCA_964400875.1 uncultured Anaerolineaceae bacterium
TTTGCTTGAAATACGCATCGACATCGATTGAGCCTCCTGTTGTGTTATACAATTTCACAATAAGTATAACATATTTTCTCCTGGTATTTCAATCCTGGTTGAATACGTTAGATAGCTCCGAGCCAATTCATCGTTGGGGTGGGTGGACGAGGCACCGGTTAATGCCGGTGTCGTTGTGCCGGGCGGGCCCAGGGGTGGGAAGGAGATCGAGCCACAACCGGTATTGCACCTCAGATCAGCTTTTATTGAAGGTCTCCCAGTAGACTTAGTCCAGCTGCTCATCCGCCAGGTGAGCATACACTGTCAATGACAACTAGAAATGCCTGTTGCCTCAGGTAATAATCTTACCCTGACCTTCTCCTTTCGGGAATTGAGTAAGGGTTTGCAGAGTTCATTTTTTTCATCTAGTTTTTCGCTGCGCCATTCTTTGACACGGCGTTGTTGAGTTTGCAGCTGGCCATCTTGAAACTGGCCTGGATAGGCCTGCTGAAGTTCATTGAAGATCATCTTGGCGTTCAAGTGAGGTCTGCTGGCCAAAGCGCAGCTCGGCGAACTACCCTTCCAGCCCGAGATCGTCGGCGGGCATTGGGCTATTGACACCAGGTGGACGTGCTGGCGATCAACCGGCGCGAGAAGGCGATCTCGCTGGAGGAGTGCGAATGGTGGAGGGACGCGCTGCGGCGCACGATGATCTCCGAGCTGGTCGCCAGGACAGGTAGGTAGTGTCGGCGCCGGATTGGAAGGTGGATTGTGCGACTCTTATAGTTACCTGTCTATCCCCCACTCTGAAAATCACGATTTACCATTTTTCAATAGTCAAACCTGCTACTTCATCAAAATGTACGTCGCGAGAAACAACTATTAGATCGTGTTGTGAGGCAACCGCTGCAATCCAAATGTCATTTTCTGGAATTGGACGTCCTGCCTCGCGCAGGATGTTTTTAATTCTCCCATATTCTTGGGCAGTTTCAATGTCACAGCTCAAAACGTGTGCATATTGCGCGAATTCCTCGATGCGTCTTAGGTTAGTTTCTACCCTGCTTGAACGGTAGGCACCAAAGTACAACTCGCCAATGACAATGCCAGGAATAAAAACGGCTTGAGCAATACGAAGATTATCAGTTACTGCTGGTTCGTTTGCAAAGAGGGCAATAACAATATTAGTGTCAAGAAGATATCTACCATTCATTTACATCAATTTTTTCGCACTCTTCATCAATTGTCCGTTGCATAACTACCAGGTCATCTTGAGAAATGGAGCCAGAAAATTGAAGCAGTTGGGAACCAGGCATATCCCTACCAGCAGCTTCTTTTAATTTGTAAACGAAATCAAGAACACGCCGTTGTAAACTATCCGGCATCTCTTGAAGCTGTTCGATTACTTGGGTAACAATCGAGTCATTCATATCCTGAGTCTCCTTCATCTTGACTATGTATCATAACATGGGTGGAGTGCAAAATCTATAGAGCTTATATCAAAATTCGCTGTAAGTCTTAATCGCTAGATATGTTACGGGCACGATTCATCCGATATTTCAAATGCTTGAGATTCCAAAGGAGGCGCTGTTTCTGGCCGGAAAAGCCTTTATTCGAGATAAGCGAAGAAAAGGGATTAAATCATCGCCGCTGCCTGATTTCTATATTGGCGCGCAAGCCGCGGTGATGAACCTGGTTTTAATCACCCGTGACGAAAGCAGGTATCGCACTTACTTCCCGATAGTAACCCTGATAACACCGTAAGTTTGTTGCCCCCCTTATCCGGTTCGGACACCGTAGTTGTTCCCTGGCATGGAGTGCTCGGCGCGGATCAGGTTTTCAATGTAGATGACGACATCAGCGCTCATGTACCTTCTTGGATCTCCCCGGGGTGGGTGGGGCAGGCTGGGAATGGCGTGTCCGCACAGCGCGTGGCTGAGCAAGATGAACCTGTTGTCCCCGCCGCCTCGATAACCCCTCGGCTGCGCCGGCCCCAGATTGACGCCCCGCAAGCTCTGGGTGTCCTCTGTAGTAAAGGCCTCACCACCAGGATCGGTGCGGTAATGCAGTTCGGTCTCGATATCCGTTTGTGATCTTTTCTGTGTTGGAGGG
>CAYNWK010000374.1:0-2083 GCA_964400875.1 uncultured Anaerolineaceae bacterium
AAAAATTCAGAAGCTGAATTTGTGAATTATTTATTTTTGAATACAATTGGTTACGGCACCTTTAAAGGGCTGGGTTTCGGCGAGTTATCGCCTTTGATGTACAAGCAGTTAAGTCGGGCAATAGATTATTGCCGATAATGTCTAATGGTAATTATCCCTATGCCGGAGGACGCAAAGGGAAATTCCGCGAAGAGACGGTGGGAGTGAAGGCAGCAATTCCCGCCCTCAAAAATAAATATTTAATTTCAATGTATTAGACAATAAACCGACGAGAGCTTTTCGTAAGAGGTTGGCTGCTAGGGGGTAGGCACGGTACACTAACGTTCCTTGGAATCACCACGGGAGGTCCCTACCGATGGCAGCACCCCGCCCCCGGTTACGCAAACAACTTTCCGCGCCGGGTTTACTGCAGACGATCCGCCAGGCGTTTGAAGCCGTCCCAGAACATCGCCACGCCCGTAACGAGATTCCCTTAGCCGATGCGTTGATGTCGGGGTTGGCGGTGTTTGGCTTGAAATATCCCTCGTTATTGAAGTTTGACGAAGCCTATCACGCGGGGGTGATCCGGCACAATCTAAAGACGCTCTATGGGGTGGAGCGAGCGCCGTGCGATACCCAACTGCGCACGATTCTCGACCCGGTGGATCCAGCCCATCTGCGCCCGGCCTTTCGGGCGGTACATCGGCAGTTGCAGCGGCATAAGGGCCTGGAACCCTATCAATACCTGGACGGGCACTATCTGGTGTCCATCGACGGTACCGGACAGTTTGCGTCCAGCGAGATCAGCTGCCCGGAGTGCTGCCGCAAGACCACGAAGGGACAGACCCACTACTACCATCAATTACTCGGGGCGGTCATCGTGCATCCGGATCTTAAGACCGTCTTACCGCTGGCCCCGGAAGCCATCACCCGTCAGGATGGGGCGAAGAAAAACGACTGCGAGCGCAACGCCGCCAAGCGGCTGCTGACGCAGCTACGCCAGGATTATCCCCAGTTGAAATGGCTGGTGGTCGAAGACAGTCTTGCCGCTAACGGCCCGCATCTGGAGTTACTGCAAACCCTCAACCTGCGCTACTTGATCCATGTCAAGCCCGGCGACCATGAGGCTCTGTTTGCCGCCGTGCAGGCGAAGCGGGACGCAGGCGACGCGCAGGAATGGACGTACACCGATGCGCACGGGGTCGAGCACGGCTATCGCTGGGTGAACGATCTGCCCTTGAACAAAACCCATCCGCAGCGGCGGGTCAATTTTCTGGAATACTGGGAAAAGGACGGTGATCGGCAACGGCGGTTCAGCTGGATCACCGATCTCGAACTGACGCAAGATAATGTTGAACCGTTGATGCGAGGAGGACGCGCCCGCTGGAAAGTCGAAAACGAAACCTTCAATACGCTCAAGAACCAAGGCTATGAACTCGAACACAACTACGGTCACGGGCAACAGCATTTGGCCACCGTCTTTGCTTTCTTGACGATGCTCGCCTTCCTGGTCGATCAAGTCCAGGAACTCGGGTGTCGGCTCTTTCAAGCCGCCCGCGCCCACTTTCGCTCCCGAACCTCGCTGTGGGAGCGGCTCCGGGCGCTATTTACCGGCTACTTCATTCCCGATTGGAAAACGATGTGGGAGGCGATCGCCTCAGGCCATGTGCCTATTGTGCTGGCACCGGATACGTCGTAGCTCGCGGTATCGTGTTCGTGCCATGGCTTGGGTTCTTGAGTAGTAGTCGATCAACACAGACTGACTTTTTCAGCAGCCATTTTACTCTGGCTGGCGGGTAGTTTTGCGCGTCCCATCGTGCGCCCATGGTTCAGCCTCAGGAACCCGATGAAATCGCTCAGAGCGGGAATTGCTGTCATGTCGCCAATTGTAGCCTTCCGCATTACCCGTTTCGAGGCCTGCTCAGCGTTCCCTCGCGTTACGGCCTGCATACTCGCCAAGTCTCGAAAGACCCTCTACACTGGAGGCTTCAGGCGCTTTGTTACCGCCACGCCCGCTCCAATTGCTACCGGCTGGAGTGACAGTTGCCGGGTGGGATTTCCACCCACTGAAGAACCGCGTCTTTCCACGGCGCACTAAATAATT
>CAYNWK010000375.1:0-2061 GCA_964400875.1 uncultured Anaerolineaceae bacterium
TGCCCGGTCTGCGGCAGGATGTCACGCAATGGAGGCAGGCGATCAGCCTGCTGCGTTCCGCACCTTCCGCTCCAGGTTTGAGCGGCGGACGCCTGGCTACACCGGCCGATTTTGACGCGCTAGTCGGGGTTATACCTTCGCTGTCCGCGCTGACTTCCCAAGAGCGCGAAAGCCTGGTACAGCACGGGCGCATTTTCGATGCCCCCTCCGGAACTGCTGTTATCCGCCATGGCGACGAGAGCGATGCAGCTTATTTCATCCTTTCCGGTAGGACGATGGCTGGTTTTCCTTCCCCGGAGGGCGGCTTCAAACGATTGGAAGAACAGCTGCAAGGCGATTTCTTCGGTGAGATCGCCGCGCTGACTGGTGTCCGCCGTACCGCTGATGTGATTGCCCAGGAGGATACCACCCTCATCCAAATCCCAGCCCAAACATTACGCAGCCTGATGGGCAACCCGGTGCTCAGCCGATTATTCCTGACAAAGATGACCGAGCGCCTGAACCGCCCCAGCATTAGTGACTTGCCGCGTTTCGCGGGCGTCGACCAGCAAGACTTGAAGGATTTGCGCACTGAACAAGTAAGTTAAACCCAACCAGCTTACCTGCATATTTTGATGGATTGTATAAGGAGTAGGTCAAAGAAAGGAATATAAATTAATGTCAAATCCACCTCTCGATGAGAAGACTCTTGCTGATCTACGAGCAACTCTGGGAGATGACTTCCTCCCCGAGCTGATTGCCGCATACTTAGAAGAAACCCCCTTATTAATCAAAGATTTACAGCAAGCCCTGGCAGAGGGCAATGCGCAAGCATTCACGCGCCTCGCCCATTCAATCAAATCCAGCAGCTCGAGTCTTGGAGCATTGGATTTCTCTTATAAAGCCAGAGAGTTGGAAATGATCGGAAAATCCGGTGATCTCAGCCAGGCCGCGCTAAAATTAACCGAGTTTATTGGCACCTATCCAGATTTGGAGCATGCCCTGAAGAATCTCCTGTAAGGACTTGAAGCTGGGATGACTCAGTGGGTATAGGAAAAAAGAATTCAGAAATCAAACAAAGGATTGCCCCTCAAAAACCATTCACTATAACTTAATAAGGATTCCTATTATGAGTCGCAAAACTATCCCCAGCCCAGGACACCTCCTGGTTGTTGATGACAATAAAGTCAACCGGCTGCTGCTTGGTCGTGACCTGGAACAGCAAGGACACACGGTCTGCTTCGCTGAAAACGGCCGTCAAGCCCTCGAGATGGTGCGCAGTCAGCCCTTCGACATCATCCTGCTCGACATCCAGATGCCAGAAATGGACGGCTACCAGGCATTGGAACAGATTACCAGCGATATCGATTTACGCAACATCCCGGTGATCATGACCACCGCCACGGAAGAGCTGGACAGCGTGGTCAAGTGCATCGAGCTAGGAGCGGAGGACTACCTGACCAAGCCGGTCAACCCGGTGCTCGTGCGGGCTCGGGTCAATGCCAGCCTGGAAAAGAAACGCCTGCGCGACCAGCAGCGCGAGTTGATTAAGAAATTCGCTACCGCAGAAGTCGCTGAAGATCTGCAAGAATCGGGTTTTTCCTTGGGGGGTAGATTGCTCAAGGCGACCACGATGTTTTCGGACATCCGGGGGTTTACCACTATCACCGAATCCCAATCGCCAGCCGAAATCATCGATCTGCTGAACACCTACTACACCTTGATGTTCGAAGCGATCAGCGGGCACAGTGGAGTGGTCAACCAGATGGTTGGAGACGGGTTGATGGCGATCTTTGGCGCGCCGTTGCCGTTGGAGAACAGGCAGGAGCAGGCTGTGCGCGCCGCGCAAGAGATGATCGAGATGATCGACCTGTTCAACTTCGACCAGACTGCCCAGGGAAAAACCCAGATCAAGATTGGAATCGGCATCGCAAGTGGATCAGTTATTGCTGGTTACACCGGTACCCTGCACCGGGCAACCTACACCTGCGTGGGCGACACGGTTAACCTGGCAGCGCGTTTGGAAGCCCATACCAAGGTGGTCGGGCAGCCAATACTGATCGATGAAGGCACCCGTCTGGG
>CAYNWK010000376.1:0-1053 GCA_964400875.1 uncultured Anaerolineaceae bacterium
CGGCCGTTGACATTGAACATGATCCGTCAATTAAACACTGGCTTGGGTTTACCGGTTGACGTATTGATCGAGACGTATGAACTGGAAGAGCAAGCAGCTGCTACGTGAAGTATCATCCGCTAATGAACTTTAAAAAAAAATTAATTCGGTAACAATCCAACATAATGGAGCAGATCGACTGAGCTGTAGTGAAATTGGTTCAGAAAGGTCGCCACTCGCTGTTTGAGCGCAGGCCCTTGATCACTCAGGCGATGCAAGTGTAAGATATCTTGCTGCAGCCATCGCCAAAGTTTCTCAAGGGGATTGCACCAGGAAGCATAGGTCGGCAGGCATAAGATTTGGATCGGCAAGTTATCTCGCACGGCCTGTTTAGAGGATTCAGTAGGCCAATTGTCGGGAACGTTGAAAGGGTAAGGCCATTCCTGGGGTTCTAAACGAGCCAATACGTCCCCCACGCATCAACCAGGCGCTGCGCCTGGACCCCGAACAAAGCACCTTCCGCACCGAGAGGCTGCAACTGGCTGATGGGGAGCCCATGGCTTTGAACACCTCCTACATCCCACAGTATATCTGCCCCGATCTGACCCGCACCGAACTGGAAGGCCGCTCTCTCTATCAGGTCTTGGAAGAGCAGTTTGGGCTGCTGATCTGGCGTTCCGAGCGGGCGATCGAGCCGGTGACCGCCCGCGATTACGAGGCAGAAATGTTGAAAGTCCGGCAAGAGAATTCACTGCTGTTGGTCGAGGGGACTACTTACCTGGTTGAGAATCAGCCATTCGAGTATGTCAAATTGATCTGTCGCAGTGATCGTTTTCAATTCAATATCCATTCGCTGCGCCGCTGAAACTTGTCAAGAGATTTCGTTATCCGAATGACCTAGCAAGAGAAAAGCAGCAGGGGAGCTTTCGTTTACCGGAAATCCAACTGAATGCGTCGATCTTTTTGAACCAGAGGTTGTTCGTACAAGGCGATGAACTTATGAGCACTTTGCTTGTCAAGTACGCCCATACCATCTTGACGATGGACCATAACCGCTGCAGACTGCAGGGAGGA
>CAYNWK010000376.1:1063-2052 GCA_964400875.1 uncultured Anaerolineaceae bacterium
GGGAGGAATTTTCGTGCGTGACCAGCGCATCCAACTGATCGGCCCGATGGCGGAACTGCCACTTCTTCCAATCTCTGTTCAGGGCGGTTCCAGCAGGACTTAATCATGGGCTGTTCAACTGGCTGGATGCTCTGTTCCCTTATTTCGGCGCTTTAACCAGCGAAGCGATTTATATCAGCTCGCTCACGGCAATGGCAGAGCTGATTCTTTCCGGCTGCACGACCAGCAGCGATCACCTGTATATCTTTCCACAACGGAATTCCGTCGACCTGCAGGTGCAGGCCGCTCAGGAGATCGGCATCCGCTTTCGCCTGACGCGTGGAGCCATGTCGCAGTTCGGGCGGACTGGTGCCAGATCGCCTGGTGCAATCCGAACCCGAGATTCTGGAGGACTGCAGCAGGCTAATCGAAACCTATCATGATCCGCGACCTTTCTCAATGTTGCGGATTGGTTTAGCGCCCTGCACACCCTTCGCAGTGTCGAAAAACTTGATGCGCGCCACAGCGGATCTGGCACGCAATCATTCGCAGGTCCGTCTGGATACTCAAGTAGCGGAGACACGCGACGAAGAGGCTTACTGCCTGCAAGAATTCAACCAACGCCCGGCGAAATACATGCTGGAACAGGGCTGGGTTGGTCCGGATGTATGTTGGGCACACAGCATCTATCTTAACCAGGATGAGCTCGAGCTATTGGCGAAGACCGGTACCGGTGTGGCGCATTGTCCATCTTCAAAGATGCGCCTGGGCTCCGGCATTTGTCCTGTGAGCGAGAGGCTGGCGCGTGAGGTCAAAGTCGGGCTGGGGGTGGATGGGGCAGGGACCCCAACTACTTGCTGGCCGCGCCATCTAATTTAGCCCGCGCTGAGAGGTAATCGCGTAAGGCATCCAGGCTGCGGGTCGAGAAGCGGATCACGGCCTGCTTGTGCCCTTACCGATCAGGATGGCTTTGCCCTCGTTCCAATCCAGGTCGCCGCGGCGCATCTTGC
>CAYNWK010000377.1:0-2045 GCA_964400875.1 uncultured Anaerolineaceae bacterium
TTCTCTCCAGCGATCCGAAGGACATAAAGGCCAGTTTGGTCCAGGAGGATTTGAACCGAATCAGATTGGGCCTCCTGCAATTGGGCCTCCCAGACCAGCTTTTCAGCCGGGTTCTCAACTTGAATGCTCAATGCTCCTTTATCCACCTGGGCGTCATAATCGAGGACGAGGGTTTGTCCGGCATCAGCCTGGAACGAATCGCTCTTTACTCCCGTGAAGGTTGAGTAGTTTGCCTGCCAATCGCCAGGCAGGTGCATTTCCCGCATGCCAATTACGATGCTGGAACGCCCACAAGCAGCCAGCAATCCACCAAGCAAGAGGGCTGTTAGAAGCAGGCATACCGATCGTTTGCGATCCATTGGTCCTCCTTATTTTTTTCACTGAACTGAAGGTAACTTGCATATATAAACATAGCTATCCTTGTGGCGCATCGGCGAATCAGGCAGGTTTCTGGTTGGCCGATTCCACAGTTTTGCACCTATCCGGGTGACCAGGGCTGACCAGCGCTTAAATAAAAAGTCTCAGCCTGAAGTTCAACAACTTCAGGCTGAGACGCTTAAAAGTCGAAGTAGGTTAAGCTGTGGCGGAGATCGCCCCCAGGGAGATCGGCGCACCCTCAAAGCCGGGTAAGCGCCCTTGCATGGACCACGGGCCAGTCCAGGTGATGGTAACCGGCAGCAGTTCGCCGCGCAACGAGTGCTCGGACTCGACGAAGACCAGCTTATTGGTGCCGGTGCGGCCCTTCCAGCGGCCACGGACCTTCTCCTCGAAGAGCACCTCGACGGTTTCGCCCTGGTAGCGGGCGTTGATCTCGCCGGCGATGCCCTCCTGAAGCTGCTCCAGGGAGCGGAAGCGCTCCCACTTTTCCTCCTCCGGAACGTCGTCAACCATCTTACGGTCGGCGATCGTCCCCGGGCGGGTGGAATAACGCGCCAGGTGGGCCACGTCCATTTTCAGCTCGGCCAGCAGGTCGTAGGTCTTCTGGAACTGGGCGTCGGTTTCCCCCGGGAAACCGACGATGATGTCGGTGGCGATGGAAGCGCCGGGAATGGCGCGTCGGATCTCGCCGACCAGGCGGCGGTAGTCCTCGGCGGTGTAGCCGCGGCGCATGTTCTCCAACACCTGGTCGTCACCAGCCTGCACCGGCACTTCGATGTGCGGCATGACCTTGGGCAGCTCGGCGACCGTCTCAAGGAGTTCTGCGGTCATCCAGTTCGGGTGAGAGGTCAGGAAACGGATGCGCTCGAGCCCCTCCACCTGGTGGACGATGCGCAGCAGTTCGGACAAATTGGGCCCGTCGGGAATGTCCTTGCCGTAGCGATCGACGATCTGGCCCAGCAAGGTGATCTCTTTGACGCCCTGGGCGACCAGGGAGCGCGCCTCGGCGGCGATCTCGCCAACGTGGCGGCTGCGCTCGGCGCCCCGCCGGTAAGGGATAATGCAGAAGGTGCAGGCGTGGGAGCAGCCCAGGACGATGGGCACGTGAGCAGCGACCAGCTTGCCGCGCTCGTGAGAGGGCAGGATCAAGTCGCCGTCCATCAATGCGAAGCGCGCTTCTGTCTCAGATTGATCCAGGATGCGGCTTTCATCCTGGGTCAGGTGGGCAACGAGCGGACCCGGGTCCGAGGGCGGCGAGAACACGTCCACGTAAGGGAAGCGCTCTTTGAGATGGTCCACACCCTTGACGCCGACCATGCAGCCCATCAGGTTGATCACCAGGTCCGGGTTGTGGGTTTTGAGCGGCTTGAGCGAGGACAGCCGCCCGGCGGCTTTGTCTTCGGCGCTTTGGCGCACCACGCAAGTGTTCAAGACGATCACGTCGGCTTCCTTGGGGCGGCGCGTCGCCTGGTAACCTAAATGTTCTAATGCCGAGGCCACCCGCTGGGAGTCGGCCACGTTCATCTGGCATCCGGAGGTCCAAATATGATACTTCATGTCCGCAATTATAACCGTATTCCGAAAGTGTCAAATGGAAAGTTCATCCACTCGAAACACTTATTTTATCCACGAATTCGCGAATGTTTGGAGAATATCGCGGATAAATC
>CAYNWK010000378.1:0-2025 GCA_964400875.1 uncultured Anaerolineaceae bacterium
CTACCACCTGCGAACACACCAGTACGCCCGTCGTACTGCTCAGCATCGTAGCCCGCATACTCCAGCGCATGCCAGGCGCTTTCTAAAAAGACGCGCTGTTGCGGGTCCATGATCTCTGCGTCACGCGGATTGATGGCGAAGAAATGAGCGTCGAACCCGTACTCATCCGCCAGAATAGCATTGGCCCTGACATAGTTTGGAAGTGCCAGTAATCCAGGATCTATCCCTGCTTCCAGCAATTCCTCATCTTCAAAGAACGATATGCTTTCGACCCTGTTGCAGAGATTCTCCCAAAACTGATCCAGGTTCTCAGCCCCAGGGAAGCGACCAGCCATTCCAATAATGGCTATATCATATTCATGATCAGAATACTCCGCACCGTTCACCTGGAACCCCTTGGGATAGTATATCGACGCAACGCGGCTCGGCGAGTAGTTGCACGCTCCTTCATCTCTTGCACGACATCACCCTGGGGTTTTCCCTCGCTGAGATACGTGGCCAAAGCGGCAACCGTCGCGTGCCTGAACAACTCCGTCATGGGAATCTCCCGATTGAAGGTCGTTCTCAGTCGCTCGCGGACTCGCGCTACCAGCAATGAATGTCCCCCCAGGTCAAAAAAATTGTCGTTCACGCCTACTCGTTCAACCTGCAAGACGTCTCGCCAGATCGCGGCTATCGTTTGCTCGGTTTGGTTGCGTGGTGCAACATAATGAGCCGCAAATTCACAGCGAGTATGACTGAGCCTGGATAAAGCCTGACGATCTATTTTCCCATTGACCGTCAACGGCACCCTTTGCAATGCGACAAACGCAGATGGGATCATATATCCTGGCAATTTTTCCTCCAAAAAATGTCTCAAGTCACCAGGTATTTTCATGCCCTCATCATACATAGTCACATAAGCCAATAGACTTTGATCGCCAGATTGATCCTCCCGTCCGGCAGATGATTTTACGACCACAGCCTCCTGCACATCCGGATGTCCCCGCAGCACCGCCTCAATCTCACCTAACTCAATGCGAAACCCTCGTACCTTCACCTGATGATCTAGGCGTCCCAGAAACTCGATATTGCCGTCAGGTAAATAGCGAGCCAAGTCGCCCGTCTTGTACAAGCGCGTTCCCGGCTCACCAAACGGGTTTGGGGTGAACCTTTCGGCAGTTAGTCTTGGACGGTTCAGGTAGCCTCGTGCCAGACCGCTGCCGCCAATGCATATCTCGCCTGGTACACCAACAGGCGTAGGACATAAATAGGCATCTAGAAGGTATACCTCAGTATTGGCAATAGGTCGTCCGATGTGCGGAATGCTTCCCGCTCGCTTCTCGTGTAGAATAGGCGCTGAAGTCGTGACCACAGTATCTTCAGTTGGACCATAATTGTTCACAAGCTCGCAAGGAAGTGAAAGCGGAGGATAGCGATGAAGCCTATCCCCACCGGTCAGCAGAGTTCGTAATATCCCGCCCTCAATCCAATTCAATGACAACACCTGCTCCACGAGCGGCGTTGGAACAAAGCTAATGGTGATCGCCTGTTCCACAAGCCACCTTTGCAGTTCGACGGGCGAACTACGAGTCTCTTCGTCCGAGATGAGAATGCAAGCACCCACTGTCAAATACGGCCACAGCTCCCACACCGAAGCGTCGAACGCCAGACCTGCTATCTGCGTTGCTCGGTCTACCGACGAAACCACGAATGCCCGCCGATGCCAGAAAACAAGGTTTAGCAAGCTCTGGTGTTCAATCTCGACCCCCTTTGGTCTACCCGTTGAGCCAGAGGTGTATATAACATACGCCAAACACTCGGTTGTCGTCCTTCCAACCAGATTCTTCCAACTTCCCCGAACGATACTTCCCCACTCCAGATCCAAACAGACGACTTGCATCCCTGGCACAGAGGCTTTCTCGGCAAACCTCTGCTGAGTCAAAAGAACTGGAACCTGAGCGTCCTGCAACGTGAAAATCAGCCGATCTCTCGGGTATTTCGGGTCCACTGGAAGATAGGCTCCACCAGCTTTGAGGACACCCA
>CAYNWK010000379.1:0-2024 GCA_964400875.1 uncultured Anaerolineaceae bacterium
GCCACTTCCGAGATGGTTTCGGGCCTTCTTGAGAGAAAAGCTCGTCGGCTTACCCGCAAAAGGGCGACCTCAATACCCGCCGGAAGCTGCACAGTTTCTCGTCTGGCTTGAAGAAAACCAGGACTTTTCTCAAGATGAACTGAACTCCCGGTTGGAAAGGCTGCAGGAAAAGGTACCCGCAGTAATAAGTGAAAACAAAAGACGGGCGATGTATCCTGTTCAATGGGAGGTTGAGGTTCCGCCCGGCACGAAGCTGGATAGACTTCGAAAACGGCTGGATGCGCAGCTCCGGCTGCTGCCGCAAAAAGATCTCGAAGACACCACCGCACTTCCGATCTGGTTCCGCGTCTACATGCGCAAAAAATTTCCTGAACTTCCGGAATCCGGGCCGTATCAGTATCCGCGAACCGCCAACCGCACTCTGCAGTGGATGCTGAATCATCCAGATGCCGACGAAATCAGCGACCAGCACAAATAGCTGCCAGGAAAGCTGCAAAACAGCAGCTTTGTGCTGGAAGCATTTACCGGGTATGGAAAGGAGGCCGGTTATGAAAAATATCGTAATTGCAATGCTGACCGTAGCGGTTATGGCGTTTTCCGCATTCGCGCAGGAAGTTAGCGAGGATGAAGCCAGAAGAATGAAAGCACGTTATCCAGAAGCCTGGGAGGTTAGGATTCCCGCGGGAACCAAACTGGCTGCTCTCGCCCAAACCTATCAGCGGCGCCTGGCACGAATTCCGGCAAGGGATCTGGAAGATGAAGGACCCTACCCGCTTTGGTTTCGTGCCTACCTGAGGGAGAATTTTCCCGGACTGCCAACCCAAGGCTACTATCAGTACCCGAGAGTGGCAGCTCAGATACTGGAATGGATGATGGCCCACCCTGACCTTGAGGCCCCGCCGCAAGGTCCACAAAGCGCATCGAAGGCCATGACTGCCTCACGCACGGTAAATGTAGGCGCAAATATCAACATTACGAATTTCGACGAGAGAAACAGCGAGTCCTTTATCGCGGTGGACTACTCTAATCCCCAATTCCTGGTGGCGGCCGCGAACAATATTTCCGGCTCGGGTCGGCAGAAACAGTTCCGGTCCTCAGATGGCGGAACAACCTGGAACTCGACAGAGCTGCCGCTGGCTGCGGGATCGGCTTTCAACTCAGATCCTGCCGTCGCCTGGACGACAGACGGAACAGCATGGGCGGCCACACTGGGTATCAATAACATGGGCACATCGGTTCTGGTTCAAGTATATAAATCTACGGATCGCGGAGCCACCTGGAGTTTTGTTAAAACCGTCTCGACCGGCGGTAACAACGATAAGGAGCTGATGTGGATCGACACCCACAGTACAAGCCCTCACAAAGATAATATATATGTGGCCTGGGATGTCCCCGGAGGAGGAATGCGCTTCGCGCATTCGACGAACAATGGCGCCAGCTGGTCTGCTGTCACAACTTTATCCAGCGACAGCGCCATCGGGGCTCATCTTGCGAGCGGCCCTGCCGGTGAGCTCTATGTCGCCTGGCCGGATGTGGCATCGCGAGAAATTCGGATACGAAAATCCACTGACGGCGGGGCGACCTTCGCGTCGATGAAGAAAATCGCGAACACAAACGACTCCTTTGAGATCTCAATTCCGGCAATGTGCAATCGCAAAGCGCTCATTTACGTATCGATTGCCGTCGATCGCTCCGCAGGCCCCAGATCCGGCTGGGTTTATGCCGCCTGGGCGGACCGCAACGGATCAGCCGGCGATCCGGGCTGCACGGGTGTGGCTTCGGCCTCAAATGCCAACATCTATTTCAGCCGGTCGGTCGACGGCGGCAATACGTGGTCGCCGCCCGCTGTTGTGCACACGAATCCGTCCAATACCGACCAGTTCAACCAATGGATGGATGTTGATCCTGAGCAAGGTGCGATTCACATGATCTTTTACGACACGCGCGATGACCCCGGACGTCAAGCGGCCCATGTCTACTATGTGCGTTCCGATGATGGGGGCAATACGTGGGTCGATGAAACC
>CAYNWK010000380.1:0-1997 GCA_964400875.1 uncultured Anaerolineaceae bacterium
AGAGAGCCTGGGCGCAAGCCCTAGCAGCCTCCCGCTTGAGCGGGGGGAGTAGTCATTAAAGAAACAACGCTAAGGGGCTTCCACGTTGAAGTCGATGAAGAAGGGGTCGCCGAAAGGCTCTTCCTGGGGGTTGAAAGCCTGCCAGGCGACGCGGTAGTTGCCAGGCTCCTCGGGCGCGGTCAGGACGATCCGCAGAGTGGCCTGGACGCCGCTGCGGGCAGGGTAAAGGGCGAGTTTGAGCGGAAAGCCCTGTTCAGGACCGAACACCAAGCGCACGCGATAATCCTGATCCCAGTTGCAGCTGCCGCTGTTCTCCACGCGCCAGCGTTTGTCCAACTGGGAGCCAGCGATCACCTGGGACCCGTCGGGAAGGGTGAGATCTTCCAGGAAGGTCAGGTTGTCCAGGCAGGCAGGTGTAGGCGTCGCCTGAGGCGCATTTGGCGTGGGCGTCGGGGTAGGGGTTCCTGCTGCTTGGGCTCCCTCCGCCAGGAGCAGCGGATCGGGAGAGCGAGCCAGCGTTGGGGGGAGATACGGAGTGACCGCGGGCCGGTTAAATGAAAAAGCACCGCCGCAAGCGCCCAACCCAAGCGAAACGATCAGCAGGGTACTAAAAATCAGGACAGCTTTGGCGGTGCCGTTCATCCAGCGCTGTGCGCTCCTGGCAATGGATCGGCTATTCTTCTTCCTCGACGTATTCATCCTCGACGCCTTCGTCGTCCATGGGGAGCAAAGAGTCGATAGATTGCTGGCGCACGCCCAGTTCGATCTCTTCGGCCAGATCGGGGTTCTCCCGCAGGAATTCTTTGGCGTTCTCACGGCCCTGGCCCAAACGCGTCTCGCCGTAGTTGTAATAAGAGCCGCGCTTATCGATGATATCCAGCTCGACGGCCAGATCCAGCAGATCGCCGGACTTGGAGATGCCTTCGTTGTACATGATGTCGAACTCGGCCGTACGAAAAGGCGCGGCGACTTTGTTCTTGACCACGCGAACACGGGTGCGGTTGCCGATGATCTCCGATCCGAGCTTGATGGATTGGATGCGCCGGACGTCCAGACGCACAGAAGAATAGAACTTCAACGCCATACCGCCTGAGGTGGTTTCCGGGTTGCCGAACATCACGCCGATCTTCTGGCGCAGCTGGTTGGTGAAGATCACGGCGGTGTTGGTCTGCTTGATCGCCCCGGAGAGCTTGCGCAGCGCCTGGGACATCAAGCGGGCTTGCATACCCATGACGGCGTCACCCATGTCGCCTTCGATCTCGGCTCGCGGGACGAGCGCAGCGACCGAGTCGATCACCACGACGTCCACCGCACCGGAGCGTACCAGGGCCTCGGCGATCTCCAGGGCCTGTTCGCCCATGTCGGGCTGCGAGATAAGCAGGCTGTCTACATCGACGCCGCAGCGTTGGGCATAGGTGGGATCCAGGGCGTGCTCCATATCGATAAAGGCGCAGGTGCCGCCCAGGCGTTGGGCTTCGGCGATGATGTGCTGGCAGATGGTGGTCTTCCCGGAAGATTCCGGGCCGTAGATCTCGATGACGCGCCCGCGAGGGATGCCGCCTACGCCGAGGGCGATATCCAGCGAGAGCGCCCCGGTGGGGATCGCTTCAACCATCAAATGCTGCGATTCGCCTAAACGCATAATAGCGGTGTCTCCGTATCTTTTGGTGATATCGCCGAGCGCTTTTTCCAGCGCAATTTTACGAGCATCGTCGGAAGAGTTCGAGTTGCCTTGAGCCATGGTAATAAACTCCTAGTTTTCCTTCAACTGAGCAGATCAAATGAGTCCAAAAGTGCGCTATCAAAGTAGGGGATAAGGGATAGGGGCTATTATAATCCACGCGCCGCCGCAGTGGGTGAGGGTTGCAGTTCTTTCCAGCCTGAGCGGGGATTGCCACGCCGCCTTTGGCGGCTCGCAACGACAGCTAGCCCGTATCCGTGGGCATTATTTCCCTTAGTTTAGCACAGATGTTCTAATTGTCAAGGGCGAACCGGTG
>CAYNWK010000381.1:0-1976 GCA_964400875.1 uncultured Anaerolineaceae bacterium
CGGCTGCCCCTGTCGCCTAAAGACGACAGTCCCCGCCGCTAATTTTCTATGGAAAAGTCTTCTTATCAAACCTTCCTTTTCCCCAAGATGCGGCGGCTCGCCGGCGACCTCGGCTGGCTGGTGCGCAACCGCTATACGATGCGCGGCACGCTGGAAATCGACGTGACCCTGCCTCGCCAGCTCATCCGCGAGCACAAAGCCAGGACGGGCGAGACAATCTCCTTTACCGCGTACCTCACCAAGTGCGTCGCCCGGGCCGTGGAGCTGGACAAGAGCATACACGCCATGCGCAACTGGCGGGGCGACCTGGTGGTCTTCGACGACGTGGACGTCGGCACGCTGATTGAGCGTGAAGCGGACGGGAATAAATATCCCCTGGCGCACATTGTGCGGGCGGCCGATAAGAGAACGCTGAGCGAGATCCACGACGAGATCCGCCGGGTGCAGGCGCAGCCGGCCTCAGACCGGGAAGCCAGTTCGCTCGACATCCTGGTCAAACTGCCAAGATTTATCCGGCGCAGTATGTTGTGGGCCGTCTCGAAGAACCCGCACCTGCGCAAAGGGAATATGGGCACCGTCTCGCTTTCCGCCGTGGGTATGTTCGGGAGCAAAACCGGATGGGGTATGGTGCCGAACTTTCACAGCTTGAGCTTGATCGTGGGCAGCATCGCCCAAAAGCCCGGAGTCGTCGAAGGGCGCATCGAGATTCGAGAATACCTTTGCCTTACGATAGACTTCGATCACGAGGTGATCGACGGCGCGCCCGCCGCACGCTTCGCCAAACAACTGGCCGATCTGATCGAGAGCGGCTACGGTCTTACCCATACCGATTAACAAGGAGACAAAATGAACGCAAAAACCGAAGGAACCATCGCAGTATTGGCAGCCTTACTGGTGCTGTTCAGCGCCATGTGGGACCCGCGCATTTCTGTCGTGGTTGCCATCGCGGCCCTGGTGGGTCTTGGCATCTACAAAATCATTCAAAAAGAGGCTTAAACTCTCCAGTGGAAATTTCTCCACTTCATAAAGGTCTCATTCCTGCCGCCGCCGATCTCTTCATCCAAAACTATCGCAAGCAGCGACTGGCGACCCCCCAGCTGCCCGCTGCGATGGCAGATCGGAATCGGGTTGAACGGATGATCGCGAGCAGGATAAGCGCCTGCCCGGGGGTGGCGGCGGTGGAAAATGGCCGGCTAGTCGGGTATTTACTGTGGTACCTGGTGGAGGGCTTTCGCGGCGCAAACCGCAAAGGCGCTTACGTCCCCGAGTGGGGCCATGCCTGCGAGGAAAGCGCCGAGCGGGCGCTTTCCAAGGCACAGATCTACCGGGCGATGTACCGCGCCGCAGCCGAACAATGGGCCTCGGCCGGCTGCCAGGTGCACGCGCTGAGCTTGCTCGCCCACGATCGCGCCGCCGAAAAGGCCTGGTTCTGGAATGGTTTTGGCCTGGCGGTGGTGGACGCTATCCGGCCTATGCGCCCCCTCGACGCGCCCTCTGGGACCGATCTACACGTTCGCCAGGCGGCCGCATCGGATGCCGGCGCCCTGGCCGAGCTGGATGCGGAGCATTGGAAACATTACACCCAATCCCCGGTGTTCATGCCGCCAGCTGCGGGAATGGACGCGGCTGCCAATGCCGCGTTCTTATCCCGCCCGAAGAACAGCGTCTGGACGGCCTGGGATGGCGACGTCCCGGTCGGGTTCCTGCGCTTTGAAGGCTATGACTTCGACAGCGTGGCGGTCCTGGAATCCGGAGATGGGGTGTTCATTTCGGGCGCCTACGTCCGCCCGGCCTACCGCGGCCGGAGAGCGGCCATCGCCATGCTGGATGCCGCGCTGCGCGCTTACCAGGAGCGAGGCCTGAGCTACTGCGCGGTTAATTTTGAATCTTTCAATCCGGAAGCCGCTGCTTTTTGGCCCAAGTATTTCGAACCGGTGTGCTTTTCGGTCATGCGGGTTCCGGAATTTCCGTGAGAG
>CAYNWK010000382.1:0-1971 GCA_964400875.1 uncultured Anaerolineaceae bacterium
AAGCATATCGTAGATGCCGTGTTTGCCCGGGTTTTTCCCGGTGACGATGGATGCCCAGGCTGTGGGCGTCCAGGGAGGCATCGTGGAATGCAATTTCCCATAGGCGCCGCCTTCCATAAGTTTCTGGAGTGTCGGCATCTCCTTGTTTTGCAGCAGCGGCTCCAGGTACTCCCAACAGGCCGCGTCTAATCCAACGAGCAAAGTTTTGGTCATAAAAAATTTGGCTTTATGGATAACGTAAGGGCTATTGCTTTACAGGCAGCGTCCAACGATGGGGCATACTGACGCTGATCTCTCGGAATGGTTTGCTCAACCTGCCGCGAATTTGACCCGGCTGGACGTCAAACGATCCGGCAGCTTCCAGGAAATCCTGCCACTCATTCCCCCCACGGATCAATACGTTAATCCGGTAATGGCCCGGCAGCAACCACAATTCGTCCAACTCGCAAACGAACGTTTTCCCCATGTGCGGATCGTAGTGGTCTTCATCGCCTGGAGCGTCGCTTTTAAAGGCGACGATGCGCTGGCCCAACTGGTTGAAGATCGTGAACACACAGGAAAGGTTCGTCATCAAGTCGCTGAAATGGAACACAAACCGCACCGGTCGGCCTGAGGTCAGCGTCATCGTTGGCTCGTGGTTGCCATCCAGGATCTCCATGTCGACCAAACGCACCAAACCTCGACCCTGGCGGTCGGTACGTTCGGCAAGGCTGGTCGCCTCGACAACCTCGAGTGACTCTAAGTATGCGTCTACCGTCGAACCGATATCTCCATCGGCCGCGATGACGCCATCCTTCAAAAAGATCCCCCGCTCGCACAGGGTTTGCATCAAGCCCATGTTATGGCTGACGAACAACACTGTGCGCCCTTGTTGAGCTACATCCCCCATCTTTCCCAGGCATTTCTTTTGGAAAGCGATATCACCCACTGCCAGGACTTCATCCACCAGCAGGATCTCCGGCTCGAGATGGGCTGCGACCGAAAATGCCAGGCGTACGTACATACCGCTGGAGTAGTGTTTGACCGGCGTATCGATGAACTTCCCGATCTCGGCGAAGTCGACGATCTCGTCGAATTTTAATTCGATCTCACTCTTCCTCATGCCCAGGATCGCGCCGTTCAGGAAGATGTTCTCCCGCCCGGTCAATTCAGGGTGAAAACCGGTGCCAACTTCCAGCAGCGACCCCACCCTGCCGTAAATATCCGCGTAACCCTCCGTTGGATCGGTGATCCGGGAGAGGATTTTGAGCAGTGTGCTCTTTCCCGCTCCGTTTCGGCCGATCACCCCGACCACTTCGCCGGGTTTGATGTTAAACGAAATATCCTTCAAAGCCCAGATCTGTTCATCCAGCTCCGAAGCTCCGCTGGCCTGGCCGCGCAGCAGCTTCCCTGCACGGCGGAAGGGGGCTGTCACCGCATCAACGACCTTATCGCCCAGGCGTTTAAATTCTTTTTGAGGGCCGCCAATATGGTACTCTTTGCTCAGCCCACTGACTTGAATCGCAAGATCGCTCATGATGTTCTCTAAACCACGTCCGCGAAGGTTTTTTCCATCCGGCGGAAGTAAAACGCGCCGCTAACCATCAAGAGCAGTGCGACCACTGCTGAGACGAGCACTATCGGTCCAGGAGCAGTATCGGTCCCCAACAGCGCCCACCGAAACCCCTCCACAACCCCTACCATCGGGTTGATGCCGTAAAAAGGACGCCAGAACTCTGGCAGCAAACTGCTCGAGTACGTGATCGGCGTGGCAAAGAACCATGCCTGGGTCAGAAACGGAATGGTGTAGCGGACATCTCGAAACTGCACGTTCAAGGCCGACAACCACAAGCCCGCCCCCAGGGAGGTGACCAGAGCCAATAACAAGAACAAGGGCAGCCACAGCACGTTGACCGTTGGAATGGTTTTATAGTAAACCATCATACCGATCAGCACGACGAAGGCGAGCAAGAAATCGACCACACCGGCGAG
>CAYNWK010000383.1:0-1958 GCA_964400875.1 uncultured Anaerolineaceae bacterium
CCAAACCCAACGCCGATTACAATCCCCAATACCACTCCCGCCAGCCTGTTTTCCAATGTGAATGCCAGCCCAAGGCTGCTGATTGACCCGGCCAGCAGCCCAATCATGCCCCGGCGCAAAATCACATTCGTTGTTCTAGCCACGCAACACTTCCAATGTAAAACTACCCGTTTGATTCACGCCAGTCAGCAGTTTTTCAGTCAGGCATGGGCGTCAAACCACATCCGGCGTTGGGATGGCACATAGCGTTTGGTGAAGAGAAGGCAAACAGACATACCCAATAGAATTATACATCGGCGAGAAGTCCGGGTTTTGAAGGCAGGTGGCCAACCGATCCGAATAAATCAGCAGCAGGTAGAGCGTCTATTAAAACAGGAAAGTCATCTGATTGCGCACAGGCTCAGTCTCTTTCGAAAGTCTCCCAATAGACCTTATCCAGCTCCTCGTCCGCCAGGTGAGCATACAGGCTGGTGGTGCTGATGTTGCTGTGCCGGGCCAGCGCCTGGGCCACCTTGAGGTTGCCTGAGGCGCGTAAGACGATGGTGACGAAGTAATGCCGGAACGAGTGGGGGGTGATGGTGCCGAGAGCTTCGGCGCCCAACGACTCCTTCACGCGACCTTCGACGATGTTGCGCCCGGTCTCTGTGGTCATGGGCTTATACTGGTTGTCGCCCTTTTTTGCCCCCGGATCGTGGCGCACGAAGAGGGGCAGGGACCCCAACGGCTTGCTGGCCGCGCCATCTAATTCGGCCCGCGCCGAGAGGTAATCCCGCAACGCTTCCAGGCTGCGGGTCGAGAAGCGGATCACGGCCTGCTTGTCACCTTTGCCGATCAGGATGGCTTTGCCCTCGTTCCAATCCAGGTCGCCGCGGCGCATCTTGCAGGCTTCGTGCACCCGCAGACCGGTATCGGCCAGCGCCAGCAGGAAAGCGCGGTCGCGCAGGTTGCGCAGGCGTTCGTCCTCGTTTTCAACCGGCTTGTCAGCCAACCGCTCGGCATAGTCGAGCACACCCTCGATGGCCTCGCGGGGGAACTGGGGCAGGCGCTGGCCAGGCCGGCGCACACGCCGTTTCAAGAGCTGCTTGAGGCGGGGCAGGTTGGGCTCGGCCAGGCCGCTGCCTTCCAGGTACTCGTAGAAGCCGGTCACCGCTGAGAGATACAGCCGTTCGGTGGACGGGGCATAAGCCTTGAGCGCATCGGCAAACCAGGCGATAGCCTCCTCCGGAAGGATACTGGGGGCAGCGGTTAAATCGAACTTGTGTTCTAGCAGCGCTGCGCTGAAAGCCTTGAGCGCCTGGCCGTAAGCCTTGGCGGTGTTCGGGCTGCGGGAATTGCGGATAGTGGCCAGGTAGGCCTCCATGGCTGCGCCGATCGATTCAGCAGGGTGGGGGGGTGTGAGTTGCGGGGTCATGAACGTATTCAGGTCTCTGAAAGTGCTGGATAAAAAGCCAGAACTTCTTGCAGGGAAGACTGCGGTTAAACCTTCTCAGAAGTTCGAGCGTCATGGTTTGTCGCAAAAACCCTGACAAAGGTTACAGGGTACGTGTAGAAGTGCCCCATCAAAACGGGCAAGCGCCTTGCGGTCAATTATATCAGTTTTGGATAAATATTATTATCCAAAACTGTTGTTTGCGAAAAGCTGAAGGCTGATTGACAGTTCTTTCTTTATCCTCAATATTTAGATTCCAACTCTATCAAGGAAGTGCTTTGACCTCGTGCTCCAGACGCTCCCCAGCCCCATCTTCTGGAGCTCTATTGAGAACTATCCCTTGACATTTTTACGAACTCGTCTTTCAAGGCCGGGTAGAGGGCGCGGTAAACAGGGTAATCGTGCTGATACCTCTCCGTGGCTGCCTGGGGGGCGGTACGCCCCGTGATCCGGATGGCCGCCTCGCAGGCGGCCGTGACATGCTCGTAAACGCCGGCGCCAACCGCGGCCAGCAGCCCGGCGCCATACG
>CAYNWK010000384.1:0-1935 GCA_964400875.1 uncultured Anaerolineaceae bacterium
TTAGTTTTGCTCCTCCGCCTTTTTGTTTGGGCATCTATGGAATTTCCAGACTACTCAGATCTCTCTAACCTCAGCACCAAGACCCGTGAGGGCTGGGACGGAGAAAAGGCCATCCGGGACAAATATCGCCGCTATTTCACGGGCGATATCTTCCGAGAAAAACTCCCTCTTGAGCACGGAGCAACTGACGAGGAAATCGAGCTCTACCCGGTAGGGCTGAACCTGGTCAAGATGCTTTGTATCGCCCAGGCGGACAGTCTCTTTGGCGAGTGGGAAGAGGACATCATTCGCTTTGCTCCTGGCCAGGATGTCACCGTGGGCACTGCTGAGACTTCTGCCGCCGATATCGCCGCTCGAATCCTGCGTGGCAGCAACGCCAATGCGCTGCTCTGGGAGCTGGCTCTTGATCGGGAGGTCTACGGCGGAGCCCCGATGAAGATCACCCCGGATTTCAAGCGGCCCGGCAGGGTGCGCTGGAGCCGTATCCCCCTGGACAGCTTCTTCCCGGTCTGGGACCCCGACGACCTGGATAGCTTCTTAGAGATCTACATCGTCACCGGGCTAACTGCCGAGCAGGCCCGCTTGAAGTACGGCATCCAGAAACCCTCCGCGGACGTGGTCAAGCGGGTAGAGCACTGGACGCCAAAGACCTACACCAACCACGTGGACGGCAAGCGTATCGACGCCTACTCGGGAACCAACCCCTGGGGCGTTGTGCCGATCGTCTATTTCCCGCGTATCCGCACGACCCACTGGTGGGGCGATTCCCTGACCGAGGACATCCACCGGGCTCAGGACGAACTGAACATGCGCATCGCCGATCTGGGCGAGGCCGTGAACTACAACTCGCACCCTATTCGTTGGGGGAGGAACCTACCGACCTCCTTTAACGCCAGGAATTTCCCGATTGGCCCCGCTGAGTTTTGGGACCTGGGTAAATCTTTCCCCAGCGCTGATCCGCCCGAGGTGGGCCTGCTGGAGGTAAAAAACCCGATTCCCTCCGGGACTTTCGACTACATCAACTTCCTGTATGACTTTGGCCGCACCTCTGTTTTCGCTCCTCCTATCGCCTTTGGCGAAGATAACGGCGGCGGGCAGCGCTCCGGGATCACCTTAGAGATTCGGATGTGGCCGCTGATCAAGGCGACCCGCCGAAGCCGGGCGTACATGACGGCTGGCTTGATGCGCGCGATGCACATCTCGGCCATCATGCTCAAGCAAAAGAGCTTCTCCGACCTCTCGCAGTGGGCTGTGGAACGCCTGCTGAAGGGCGAGCTCCAGCCCCAGTACTTCCCGATCATGCCGCGGGATCAGGCTGCGATCGTGGACGAAGTTCAGAAGCGCTTGAGCACCAACCCGCCGACCATCTCTGTGGAGACCGCAGTCAAGAAACAGGGCGACGGGATCAGCGAAGTCAAGCGCATCAAAGACATGCTGGGCGACGATGATTTCTACAAGCGAGAAGAGCTCCAGGCCCAGCGTGAGATGCAAATGGCGCAGGAAAAGCTGCGTGGAAAGAACTCAGGGTCAGGTAATGCCCCTGAGTAATTGCTCGGGCGAGCAGCTCCTCCAGATCTGGCGAGAGTGTGGGCTCTCCCAGAGAGCGCTGGCCCGCAAACTGGGCGTCGATTTTGACGCCTTGCACGGAAAGATTTTCCGGGCGCAAAAACGGGAGGCGGATTTGAGATCAAGAAAGGTGACGTTCTCCGAGAGGGGAAACACCGCCAAGGTCTCGGGCACCATCGACCGGATTATGTCGGTTGAAGAGTTGGTCGCAGCCTTTGGTATTGACGAAGATATTTGGCTCATTACCAACGCACATATCGGCACCTGGGAAGGCTACCGCAAGGATGTCGATAAAGAACTCGAGTTTGACCAGGGCCGGATTACGGGTCACGTAATCGACCACGGCGAACTTGCTACGAAAACCCTGTA
>CAYNWK010000385.1:0-1914 GCA_964400875.1 uncultured Anaerolineaceae bacterium
CGGCGCGATCGAGAAGCCTGTCCCGAGGCGGAAGGATTATACCAGAGGCGGAGTTTCGCGACAAGGTTGCCCGACGCGCCCGAGATAAGTTTGCTTTAACACATACCCGGCTACAACGGGGCAGGAGTCTATCAGGATTCCCAGCGCTCGTCAATAGCCGCCCCGCCCCGCCGCGCTCCCGGGGCGGCTATTATCTCCATGCCGACCACGGTAACCGCGCGCCTGCCAGGCCAGGTACAGCGCTACCGAGCCGGCTACGGCCGCGTTGAGCGAATCGATCGCGCCGCGCATGGGCAAATGCAATAACAAATCGCAGGACTCCATCACCAGGCGGCGCATCCCCTGGCCCTCGTTGCCCACGACCAGGGCCAGCGGGCCGCCCAGGCGGATTTGCTCCGGAGGCTGCCCTTGGGAACCCCCCTCCAGGCCGACGATCCACAGGTCCGCTTGCTTCAAGCTAGCGATGGCCTGCGCCAGGTTCGCCTGAGCGATCAGCAGGTGTTCGCTGGCTCCTGAAGAAGCGCCGACCACCGCAGGCGTTACGGTCGCCGTGCGCCGGTGGGGCAGTAAGACCCCATGCACACCCACGATCTCGGCGGTGCGCAGCAGCGTACCCAGGTTTTGGGGGTCCTGCAGGGTATCCAGGATCAACACCAGCGGCGGCTCCCCGCGCTGTTCGGCCCGGTCGAGGATGTCTTCCAGCTCGCAGTAAGGGTAGCCGCCAACTTGCAGGGCGACCCCCTGGTTATGAAGGTCCAGGGAGTCGAGCTGGGCGCGCGGCACGCGTTCGACGACGAGCTTGGATTGAGCGCCCAGGGCCAGGATCTCCTCCAGCCGCCCCGTGGTTTGCACCTCCTGGGCGACACGTAAGAGCAAACATTGGCGGCGGCGGGCTGCCAGCGTCTCGAAGACTGGGTTGCGCCCGGTGATCCATTCAGCCATCGGTTTTCAACCGTAAGGGCAAGCGGCTTACTCCCAACGCCAGCCGGTGCCGTCTTTATTGTCTTCCAGCACTACGCCCAATTCTCCCAGCTGGTCGCGAATCTGGTCGGAGAGCGCCCATAATTTCTGGCGGCGTAGTTGGTTGCGAATCTCGATCAGCAGTTCCACAAAGGGAGCCGCTTCCGCGCCGGAGGCCTCCGCCTTTTCCAGGCGCAGACCTAGCACCCCGGCGAGCTCCTTCAGCAAACCCTGCGCGGGGCTGAGCATGGTTGAGTCCGTTCCGGCATCGCGAGCCTGGTTGATGGCGCGCACCAGCTCGAAAAGCTGTCCCAAAGCGGCGGCGGTGTTGAAATCGTCGTCCATGACCTCGACGAAGCCTGCACGTGTCGCCTGCATCTGCCGGTTGAGCGCTTCGACGGCGTCTTCCGCCATCGCCTGCCCTTCGGACAGCGGCGGGCGCAGCGCCGAACGCAGGCGGTCCAGCGCGCGCTCCGCCTGGGCAATCACCTCGTTGTTGAAGGTGAGCGGGCTGCGATAGCTGGAATTGAGGATCACCATGCGCAGAACATCGGCTTCATGCTCGGCGAGAAACTGGTCGATGGTGATCAGGTTGCCCAGGGATTTGGACATCTTCTCGCCGGAGAGCTGCAGCATCCCATTGTGCACCCAGTAGCGGGCAAAGGGCTTACCGGTCAGGCTCTCGGTTTGGGCGATCTCGTTTTCGTGGTGAGGAAAGATCAGATCGTTGCCGCCGCCGTGGATGTCTATCTGGGGATCCAAATGATAATAACTCATTGCCGAGCACTCGATATGCCAGCCGGGGCGACCGGGTCCCCAAGGGCTCTCCCAGGAGGGCTCGCCGGGTTTGGAGGACTTCCATAAAGCGAAATCGATCGGGTCTTCTTTGCGCTCATCAACTTCTACGCGTGCCCCGGAGCGCATATCTTCTATGCGCCTCCCGGACAGCCTGCC
>CAYNWK010000386.1:0-1903 GCA_964400875.1 uncultured Anaerolineaceae bacterium
TTGCAGAGATAATCTCAACTTGGTATTTGCCAGAAAAGTTTGAATGAAAATACTGAGGGTTGGACCGATGATGAGCCGATTACGCTCAAGCGTAACCGGTTCGTAACAGGCCTGCTGACCCTGGACGGAAAACGTAATCGGATTTTCATCGGTTCCGTTCATGCGGACCGCCAGCGTAATCAGGTTACGCTGGCTCTTCGGCGAAAGGTAACCGGATTCAGATTGGTTACGTTCCTGATATGATTTTCTCTCCCGGCTAGAATAGGGTTGGAAGCGACCTCTACCCCAGCCAAGGAGAGAAAATCATGCTGTACAACCCTATTGTATCCCGATTCAAGCCCCTCAAGCAGGTCACGCAGGGCGTCTTTGCCTTTTATGACCGTTCTCACTTGCCAGATCTGCACACCTTGTACGAACATCCTGAGCGGCGGCCGGACGCTGTTCGCAGGTCTCCACTATCCATACGCTGCCTGGATTTGCTCGGACCGTTGGACTGGACGCGTTTTCCAGAACGCGACCTGTCGCATCACTGGGAACCGCGCCCGGTGCGCTATGCACCCTTCGCGGCGGCCTGCCTGATCAAGTTGGAGCACCAGCTTGTTTCAATGGGCACACTGCGCCAGTACCTGCTGGAGCATCCGGTGTTGGTATCCCTGTTGGGCTTTGACCGGCAAACCAAGCTGCCCACCAGCCGCCACTTCACCCGGCTGCTGCGCACCATCCCCAATGAAACCCTGCAATACCTGCTCGGGGATACCGTCCGGCTGTTGAAGGCCGAGTTAGTGAAACAGGATATCCGTCTGGGCGAAACCATCTCGATAGACACCAAGCACATTTTGGCCTGGGTCAAGGAGAACAACCCCAAGACTTTCATCAAGCAGGACCGCTTCAACAAAGACAAGCAACCTGCCGGTGATCCCGATTGCAGGTTGGGCTGCAAACGCCGCCACAACCGCCGGGCCTCCAGCAAAGAGCCGCCGGAGAAAGCCCCGGCTGAGAACCCGCTACCAGCCGATAATGTCTCAATCGGCGAATTCTACTGGGGGTACGCCTCGGGCATCGCCGCAGCCAAAGTCCCCGGTGTGGGTGAGATCGTCCTGGCCGAGTTGACCCAGCCGTTCGATCAGCCGGACGTGGCTTACTTCTTCCCGCTCATGGCGAAAGTCGAGCAACGCCTGGGCTTCAAACCGCCTTTCGGGGCCGGCGATGCGGCCTACGACGCCTGGTACATCTATCAATACTTCCACGATGCCGGCGGTTTTGCCGCCGTGCCCTTCTCCGAACGCGGCGGCTACAAAGACCGCCAGTTTGCAGAAGACGGCGCACCCTTTTGCCAGGCAGATTTGCCAATGGCCCTGCGCTACACTTTCACCCGCCGCTCTGGTCTGATCGAGCACCAGGCTCAACGTTACGTTTGCCCGCTGATCTTCCCCGAGCCGACCGGTCAAGCCTGTCCCAAAGGTCTGGAGCTCAATTGCACTTCCACCCTGGCTGCCGGGGAAGGCTCCCGCCTGCGCTACACCCTTGATCGTTCTGGAGATGATTACAAACAGGTCTACTCCCAGCGCACCGCCACGGAGCGCCTCTTCAGCCAGGCCAAAGCCCTCGGCATTGAGCGCCCCAGGCTGCGCAATGGCCGGGCCATCGCCAACCTGAATACGCTGATCTACACCCTGCTCAACCTGCGTACCTTGCGACGGATTCGCAAGCGCCAGCGTGCAGCGGTGTAGCTTTGGATTGTTAATGTTCAGGCTGTGAGGGGTCGCTTCCTCAAACGTAACCGGCTTTTTGGCTAACGTAATCGGGTCGCCCGATCAGCGTAACCGGTTTTTGATCGGTCCAACCCTCAAATACTGCTTATATCCATCGGGACTCGCGGGGACATGGAGCCCTTTTTAGCGAT
>CAYNWK010000387.1:0-1892 GCA_964400875.1 uncultured Anaerolineaceae bacterium
ATCTCCTCCAGGCCGCGCACCTGCTGCCCGGCGACGGAGGGGGCGCTGCCGATAAAGGTCGTGCGGGCCACGCGCCGGCAGGCATTGTAGCGCCCCAGAGCGGGGACGTCCCCGTCAATGGCAAAGGGACGGGAGCCGGGACCGTCTATGTCGGTGTCGAAAACGGCATCCCAGGTGTCCGGTAGATAACGTAATATCTCATTGCGAACTGGGGTTGTATCGAGAGGAATCGTGCCCGGCATGATGAGCAGGGATTGGTCGCCGCGCGTCCATAGCTGGTGGATGACGGCCGCCATCAGGCGCAGGACGCCACGGGTGCGCTGGAAGCGCTCCAGCGTTGACCAGTCCTGGTAAAGCCGGTCGAATAGCTCCGGGTGGATGGGATAGGCGGCCCGCATGCGGTCCAGGTAGTCGCGCTCAGGGACGCCGGAGGGGAACTCGCCGGAGGCGTTGCGGTACATGTCGCCAAAACCGTTGATCGCGGCATCGCGCGCGGCATAGTCCACTTCGGTGGCAAAGAGGCGGCGGCGCACGATCTCAAAGCTCTCGGTGGCGGTGATCGGCTTCCAGACCGACTCGATGCGTCCGACGATGTGGGAGAGCGTCTCTAACACGACACGACCTGCCTCGCCGCCGATCTCGATATCCGACTCGGGTACCGAGATCAGCAGGATGGATTCATCCGAGCGTTTGACGGCCTCGGTGAGCGATTGCATAAAGGTCATGATTGATTCGAAGGAACCGGCGGGCAGCCCGTCTACGCCATAGATGTTGCGGGCGTAGGCGACCAACTCGTCAATGATGATCAGGCAGGGGCCGAACTGGAACAGCAGATCGCTGAGCGTGTTTGAGCCAGGGCTGACGCCTTTCAGATCGGCCTGCTCGACGATCTTGTAGCCCTCCGGCCCGCCCAGTTGGTAGGCCATCTCGCCCCACAGGGTGTGGACGGTGGCGTCCGGGTATTCGCGCGGCTTGGAGGGGTCGAGGGCGGTGCCGACCAGCGCGGCGACGTTGGCTTCGGGCAGGTCACTATCTCCAATCTGGGCAACTTGCAGTTGCTTGGCGATGCGCTCACCGCCGGGAAAGTCGCTCAGCTTGATTTGTCCGCTGGACAGGTGGTAGAGGGCCAGCATACTGTGGGTCTTGCCGCCGCCAAAGGCGGTCTGGAGTTGGACGACCGGGTCGCCACCGTGGGCGGTGAGGCGCTTGATGCCGGTCACCAGCAAGCCCAGCAAGCCCTCGGTGAGGTAGGTACGGCGAAAGAATTCGAGGGGGTCTCGATATTCTGGCTCGGCGGTCCCGGCCATCACCTGCGAGAGATCGGCGGCGAACTCGGCCTGGATATAGCGCCCGCTGGCGACGTCCGGGTGGGGCTGGACGACAGCGCGCCAGGGCTTGAGACCGGTCAGGGTGGTGGTCTCGACCGGTTGGGCGATGGTCTCCTTCTTGGCTTTTTCGGCCTCGGCCTCGAAGCGCAGGCGCAATAGCTCCCGGGCGATGTCGCCGACGTAGGCGGCTTGCTCGGGGGCGGTGACCATGTTGAGCAGGCGGGCGGCGGTATCGGCGATGCGGTAGGCCTCGTCGTTGGTGAAAGCGCCCTGATGGGCCCAGGCGTTGCGGGCGCCGATCATCTCGCTGACGTAGGAGCGGGCGGTGTGGCCCAGTTTGTCCTGAAAGACCTCCCCCCAGCGCCGCCACATCAGGTGCAGGCAGCCGTGCGTATCGAGGGCGGCCAGCAGGGATTGCTCATCCGCCAGGGCCTCACCGGGCAAACCAGGGTAGCCGGGGGTGGCGAGGACACCGTCAATCTCGTTGACGTACCCCCGCTGGGAATAGACGGTGCGAAACTCGCGCAGGATGAACGGCCCCAGGCCGTCTTTCAGCGCTTCCAT
>CAYNWK010000388.1:0-1891 GCA_964400875.1 uncultured Anaerolineaceae bacterium
GGGGTGATCAAAGGCCGCCAACATTCAGTCTACAGCCAGGCTCGCCGGCTCGCGCTGCACGAAGCCGACCATTTAGAACAAATTGAAGCGCTTATTCCAGGGGAGCCGTGACCTTCCTGCGGCTGAATCCGGGTGTGTGCAGGATCTGTTGGACAGCCATGTGGAAGTCGTGCACCGAGAACGGCTTCTGGAGCCAGTGAACCTCACCGCGCTCCAACATGGCATGATCCTGGCTGTCCAGCGGGTGCCCGGTAACGAACAGCATGCGCACCTCGGGCCAGCGCCGCTTTAAAGTCTGGTACAGCGCAATTCCACCCATTTCCGGCATCACCAGATCGCTGACCACCAACACGATGTCCTGCCAATTTTCTTCATACAGCTGCGCTGCCAGGCGGCCGTTGGGGGCCTGTAAGACGCGGTAATTATAAGCTTCTAACAAAGTCTGGAGCGCCTCGCGTGCCGCCAGGTCATCCTCGGCGACCAGCACAATCTGGCCGCGCCCGTCAAACGAGATCGTCTCTACGGGAGGGGCTTCGAGAACCTCGGGCGCGAGGGCAGGACTAAGGTAAATGTGGAAAGTAGTTCCCTCGCCCACCTGGCTGTGCACGTCGATGTGCCCGCCGTGCTGCTTGATGATACCGTACGCCTGCGCCAGGCCCAATCCGGTTCCCTCCCCCACCGACTTGGTGGTGAAGAAAGGCTCAAAAATATGAGGCATTACATCCGCCGGGATCCCCAGACCGGTATCCCGCACCGCGATGCGCACCCATTCGCCGGGGGGGAGATCGGCACAGGGCGGAGGCGTATCCGGGGACAGGTCGAAGTGGTCCAATTCAAAATGGATCGTCCCGCCCTGGGGCATGGCGTCCCTGGCATTGACCGCCAGGTTCATCAAGACCTGCTGCAGCCGGGTGGGGTCAGCGTTTACCAGGTAATTGCCCTCCTGGTAGCTCAGAGATAACGAGATCGTCTCGGGCATCAGCCGACCCAGCAATTTTTCAATTTCCTTGATGAAGGGCAGCAGGTCGAGCATGCTTTGTTCCATCACCGAACGGCGGCTGAAGTCCAGGATCTGGCGGATCAGGCTGGCCGCGCGCTGCACCTGCTCTTTAATCACGGTTAACCGATCTCGACTGGTCTGCGGCAGGTTCGGATCGCGCTTGAGCAGGTCGGCGTAGACGACGATCGCGGCCAGGATATTATTAAAATCGTGGGCGATGCCGGCAGCCAGCTGACCGACGGTCGCTAACCTCTCCTGCATCTGGATGCGCGCCTGGTTCTCGCGCTCTTTGGTGACGTCTCGGATGACCAGCACCCACCCACCCGGGTTTTCTCCGCCCTGCAGCGGTTGGGCGGCCAGCTCGAATACCTTATGCAGGGAACTGGTGATTTCCAATTCCTGCCAGCCGTCTTGTCCGCCGGGCTGCAGCAGGTCTTCGAGGGCTTTGCCGCCCAAATGCGTGATGGCTTCGTTTTGAGCAGTCACCGAGAGGTCATCCAGCTGGTGACGCGCCGCCGGGTTTGCCAGCAAGATCTTGTGCCCAGCATCGAGCAGGATCACGCCTTCTGGAACGGTATCCATGATTTGCTGAACCTGGCGCGCGTGATCCTGGACTTTTTCTAATAAAGCGATACGTTCCACCGCCCCACCAAGCTGCCTGCCCACCCCTTCAACCAGGGCGATATCCTCTGCGAGCCAACCCCGGCTTTCCTCCGCGGCGACGCTGAGCCCCCCGATGCGGCGTCCCTCGGTCATAATGGGTACTGTGATTGAAGCGCCAATGCCGTATTGCTGCATATACGGTTTGTATTTTTTCAGCGGATCGCGCTCCCGCACAAGTTCCCAATCCCGTACCACCACGGTATCCGGAACTTGTGCGGGAGCGCGATC
>CAYNWK010000389.1:0-1884 GCA_964400875.1 uncultured Anaerolineaceae bacterium
CCTCAATCGGTCCATTCTTCGTCGCTCTAGGATGTCGGCTGAGGCTCTTGACTGTTTGCTCCCCCACTGCGAAGCGTAGCCAGCAGCGCCATGATCGCGACGGCCACGGCCAGCACAGCCATTGCGATTATCGCGCGTTCTTCAAATGCCTCAATCCCAGGGTCGAAGCCCGCGCGTCCTCCCATATACGTCGCAACTTTCACACGAGTGAATTCGAAGTAAAACCCCTGTACCACTGCCGCAGCGGACGCCACAGCAAACACGAGCCACCCCCTGCAAAGGCCTTCTCGCAGGCAGAATGTCACCGCCGGAACGACAGCCACGTAAGCTACCACCAGGAGTCGAGTGGTATCCATCGCAAGCAGAAGTTGGAGATGGGCGAGGAGATAGAGAACCCCCAGTTCTGGAAACCGTCGCAGGAACTTTACCAGGGACTGGGGCTGCGCTGCGATGATAAGGAGCACGGGACCCCAGGTAGGGAAGAAGTACAATTCCAGGTCCGTCAAGGCGCGCGACGGGCTCCCGTACCGCCTTGACAGGGCGTCCCTAAGCTCATCAAGGGGCCGGTATGAGCCTTCGGCCGCCACTAGGAGGTGTAGGATGGCGAAGGCCACGACGGGAGCACCTACCATGAGAATGGCGCTTCGCTTGGTCAGCCGATGGGTGCGGGATAGATAGACGAGCGCAACCAGCGGAAGAATGAGCCCGACCTCTTTGTTGAGGACTGCCAGCGAAGCTATTGCCGCGACAAGCGGTGGGGGGAGGTTTCTATACAGAGCCAGCAGGAACGCCACGAAGAGAAAGAAGGTGAGCGGATCAACCAGCAGGAAGTCCACCTGCGTAGACTCAACCAGCCAGTACAAGCTGCCAAATATCACCAGGCCAGCAGCGGCGGCGAGATCATCGAATCTCATCGCCCTTAGCAGCAGAAACAGGAGCGCGGCCGCTCCAATGAGCGCTGCTGTGGTCAACAGATGGAACCCCGTCGTCGCCGAGAAAGGCAAGAAACGGACGATCTGGGGTGACAACAGCCGGTAGGTGTAGGGTGGGGTCTTCGCGGCTTCGGGGTGCTCCGGCAGGCCGCCGGCCATCGCCAGGTAGTGCTGATGGTCGGCGCAACATGTCGGATGAATCTCTACGTAGCCCTCGTGTCGCCAGACCACGAGAGCGGTCGTGCCCAGAACGATGACCGCAAGGGCAAGGGATATGAAGGCTAGCCGCAAGGCCCGCTTCCCCATCCTTTCTGACGGGATTGTACACGTAGCACACGACACCGACATAGCCCCCGCCCAGCTGACCCGGCGAATGGGCAGACGGGACGTCATGGGCCGGCTTCCTCCGGCCCGCCGCGCCTTGGGCCCGGGTGCACGGTCTTTGACGCGCGATCAGCGTCCCGACTATACTTGCGGTGGATGCATTGAGGCCACTGTTCTGCGGGGGTGGATGGGTCCCGGTGGGTCTCGCGGTCTTCAAAACCGTTGCGGGGCGGCCTGCGTCGTCCCGGGTGGGTTCGACTCCCACCCACTCCCGCCAACAAACACGACGCGCTGAGACAGGATGCTGTACATCTACCACGGCGAGGATGAGTTTTCGCTGCACGAGGAGCTTGCCGCCCTCAAAGCCCTACTCGATAGCGACGGCATGCTCGCCAGCAACACGTCTCAGCTCGACGGCGGCAGGTTGCAGCCGGCGGAACTCCTGGCCCCTTGCAGCACCGTCCCCTTCCTGGGGAGCCATCGGCTGGTCATAGTGGAGGGGCTGATGGGGCGCTTCGGGAGCCCGCGGGGGCGGGAAAGGCGCCGCGAGGGCAAGAGCTCCCGCGAGAGCATCACCCCCTGGAAAGCCCTCCCGGCGGCTCTGCCGGACCTGCCCGATACCACCACC
>CAYNWK010000390.1:0-1850 GCA_964400875.1 uncultured Anaerolineaceae bacterium
CGATCAATATCCACCCTGTTCCTGGATATCGGGGGCGTCCTGCTGACTAACGGATGGGACCACACCATGCGTCAGAAGGCCGCCGAAAGCTTCGATTTGGATTACGAGGAAATGAACGAACGCCACCACCTGACGTTTAGTACCTACGAGCAGGGCAAGATCAACCTGGACGAATATCTAAGCCGGGTCGTGTTTCACCAGGAACGCTCCTTCTCGCGGCAAGACTTCAAGGATTTCATGTATGCGCAGTCCAAATCTCGGCCCGAGGTGATCGGTTTGGTGCGCGCCCTGAGAACACGTTATCCGCTGCGCATCGCCGCCATCAGCAACGAGGGGCGCGAATTGACATTCTATCGCATTCGCAAATTCGCTCTCGGCGATTTCATGGATTTCTTCGTCTGTTCCTGTTTCGTACATTACCGCAAACCGGATGAGGACATTTATCGGCTTGCTCTGGATATCGCTCAGGTCGAACCAGAAAACTCCCTGTACATCGAGGACCGTCCCCTGTTCGTCGAGGTCGCCAGAAGCCTGGGCATCAATGGTATTGTGCACACGGATTTAGAGAACACTCGGGCTGCTCTGGAAAGCTTCGGCTTCTCCGTATAGTTAAAAGTGATCGCCACCAGTTATAGAAGGAAAGTAGAGGATGCAGATGAGTACTAAGTCTTTAGGACAAAGTGGTATACAAAGAAAAGAGCCGCTCTTGGAAGTCTCCGTATTCCTCTTCCTGATCGTGCCGTCCATGCTGCTTTCTTTTTTCGCCGTCAAGCAGGGCATGGTCAACTTTACCCTCACCGCCATCGCAAGCATAGCGCGCGACCTGGCGCTGGTCAGCCTGATCCTGTTCTTCCTCTGGCGCAACCGGGAAGCGATCGCCTCGATCGGCTGGACCTCACGCGGCCTGCTCAAGGAGGTCGCGTTGGGCGTATTTTTGTTTGTGCCGCTCTTTTTCGGCTCGGCCTGGCTGGACCGGCTGCTGCAATCGATAGGTTTCTCCGCTCCCGCCACGCCGCTGCCGGCGGTCCCCGCGAATCAGGGCTTCGGGGAGATCATCCTGGCGCTGCTCCTGGTCATCGTGGTGGCCATCGCCGAAGAGACCATCTTCCGGGGATACCTGATCCTGCGCTTCGAAGACTTGATCAAGAGCCCCTTTTGGTCCGTGATCCTGTCCGCGCTGATCTTTTCATTGGGCCACGGGTATGAAGGCACCTCCGGGGTGGTCACCGTCGGAGCCATCGGAGCGGTTTTTGCCATCGTTTACCTGTGGCGTCGCAGCCTGGTGGCCCCAAGTGTGATGCACTTTCTTTTGGATTTCCTGAGCATCGTCCTGCTGCCCCTGTTAGGTAAGTAAAACAGGATGTTTGAGCGGGCGAAGCCCGCCCAAACACCCCTGCTTCTTATGCTCGAGAATGAGCATCAAGCCAGCTGCTGATCATCCCCCGGCTTTCTTCGTCCAGCACGCTGGCGTCTGCGTTATAGCCGCTGGCAGCTTCCGCGGCCGTTAAAGACGAACGCTCGCGCGGTTCGTATTTGAGCACGTGGTTGGCGTTCTCTGCGTAGGCGATCGTAATATTGCGGCGATCCTGTGCCGCGGCCTCGAAAACGGCGCCGTCAGCCTGCCAGTCAACCTGAAGATCCTTCTTGCCGATCAAGATCAGGACGGGGACGCTGACCTTAGCAAGCAGCGCGGCCGGTTCCGTAACCCATAATTCATGGGCGAAGGGCTGGTTGATTGGATTGGTAATGCCGAGGATCGCATTCCGTAGCCATTCGGGCAAGTTCTCATCCACGCTCACAGTCTGGCCGGCAGCAAAATCTGCCATGGCGGCATCGTAAGCGGCCAACCA
>CAYNWK010000391.1:0-1850 GCA_964400875.1 uncultured Anaerolineaceae bacterium
CAGGCGGACCCGGCCGTCGAGGCGGGCGCGCAGGGCCGGCAGGTCTTTGGGGGGCTTGAGGAAGTGGGCGTGTAGGGGCATGGGGGTTAACGGGTATTATAACGGTCAGGCGCCGGCTGATGTAGCCGAAACCGAGCGACTATGCCCCCGAGGCAATGTCGGGCGAATAAATTCGTGGCGAATTAATTCACGGGGAATCAATTCGTGGCGAATAAATTCGCGGCTTCGAAAGGCACGAAGTCCCTCTTCAGGGACTTTTAAATCCCCAAAATGCGACGACCCGCCTCACTCCCGAGGTATTTCCCAGAGCAAAGCGAAGGCTCCTTGAAACAGATCGCCAAATGGGCACTCATTCTACCCTCGGCATCATTGGCCTTTTAAATAAATACCACTAAGGACACAAAAGATATCTTGTCCTTGATCCCACACATCTGTCGTGGTCAACCTTCCACGCCTCAATACCTCGGCTCTCGTACTATTACATTTGAAATGATCTCGAATCCCACTTGTCCGAGCGCCTGTTATGTTGTATGATTTTATATAATACTCGTACAATTCGAGTTCCAAGGTAGCTTTCATCCCAGACAGTTTCTGGGGGAGATACTTAAAATGTCCAAGACCGTAGCCCTCGTCGCCTGTGTCAGCAAGAAGAGCAGCGTACCGCGGCCAGCGAGAGATCTCTACGAGTCAGACTGGTTTCTTAAATCTTCCGCATATGCAGAACAAACTGCCGATCAGTGGTTCATCCTCTCGGCTAAATACGGATTGGTCGACCCTCAAAAAGTCATCGCGCCATACGATGTTACCCTCAACCGTATGCCGGCGAATGACAGGCGCGTTTGGGCGTACCGGGTGATGAGTGAGTTGGGAAACCAAGTTTCCAAGGGCGACCGGATAGTCTTCTTGGCGGGGGAGAAATACCGTGAACGGCTGATCGAACCGCTGGAAGACCTGGGCTGCAACGTCGAAATCCCTATGAAAGGCTTGCGCATCGGAGAGCAGCTGCGCTGGTTGAAGCAGCGGGTGGGGTAGTTGATAATAGAATGGATCTTTACGAAGAACGTTTGAGAGATGTCCGTCGTTTCTATCGAATCTTGGATAGCTTAGAATCAAAGCTGGGCGGGGTACGCACTCTGGCCGAAGCCACAGGCAAGATGGAATGGCCTAGGCGGGGCGTATACTTTTTCTTTGAACCAGGTGATCTGCGCGCGACCTCCGGAGACGGACCGCGCGTCGTACGGGTCGGGACCCATGCCTTGAAGGCTGGGGCGAAAACCACACTTTGGCAGCGATTGAGGCAGCACCGTGGTTCGTTGAAATCAGGCGGCGGCAACCACCGCGGCTCGGTTTTCCGCCTGCACGTCGGCTCAGCCCTGATTAATCGGGATGATTGGCCTGCCGAAATTGCCGGTGACTGGGGAATTGGTTCCAGTGCAAGCAAAGAAATTCGTGATCGGGAGCGCCCACTAGAGCAGGCAGTAAGCAAGCACATCCGCAGCATGCCTTTTCTCTGGGCGAAAGTCGATGACGAGCCAGGTCCAGATAGCCTGCGCGGCTGCCTGGAGCGCAACGCCATCGCTCTGCTTTCCAATTCCAATTTTCAGGAGAAACCCATCGATCCTCCCAGCAGAGATTGGTTAGGAAGTTCTGCCAAAAGTGAGAGCATCCGCCGGTCCGGTTTGTGGAATGTCAACCACGTCGCCGATGATTATGATCCGGATTTTTTGGATTGGTTTGAGCGTCACGTCGAAGCACTCTAGAGAATGTCGAAACAACCCTGAAAATTTTCAGGTCCGAGATAATGTCTCATAAAGTGGTGTAAATTGGATTGACAGAAAAGGTCACCCTGT
>CAYNWK010000392.1:0-1845 GCA_964400875.1 uncultured Anaerolineaceae bacterium
AAAAGTGGGTTCGAATTTCGCGCATTATCCCACCAGCGGCGGGATTGAGAAAATCGGCTTGGTTCAATTCAGGGTAACAGTTTAAGAGGGTAGCCAATGCTGATATTTCCGGTAGAGTGAGATTGTGCCACCCCACGCTATTGGAGGTAATCAACATGGCTCCCCAAGTCAGTAATACTCTGTCTCACCCCGCTTCGTCAACGGTGTCCGGTGGCTGTGCTGCCCACGCGTTAAATGGCGAGCAGCGCCAGCTTCTGGCGCTGCAAGTGCTGGCACGGACCGAGCCGGTGAGCGAGTTAGCCGCGCAGCATCAGGTGAGCCGGAAGTTTCTCTATCAGCAGGCGGACAAAGGCGAACAGGCGCTGGCGCAGGCGTTTCAGTCACCGTCAGTGAACGATGAGGAGATCTTGTTCTACCTACCGGTAACCCGCGCCTGGTTGCGGCAAGTGGTGTTGGCGCTGGTGCTACTGTGCCATAGTTCGTTGCGGGGGGTGATCGGGTTTTTCCGGGACATACTGGATCAGCCGATCGCCTTGGGCACGGTACACAACATCGTTCAGCAGGCGATGGTCGAGGCACGTCGGATCGATGCCCGGCAAGATCTGTCACGGGTACGGGCGGGCAGCCACGATGAGCTGTTCCAAAGCCGCCAACCGGTGTTGGTGGGCATCGATTTGGATTCCACGTATTGCTACCTGCTGGCGCCGGAGGCTCAGCGGGATGCCGAGACCTGGGCGATTCATCTGTGGGACCTGGCGGAGCAGGAACTGCAGCCAGACTACGTGGTGGCCGATAGCGGGTCAGGGTTGCGGGCCGGACAAGCACTGGCCTGGCCCGCGGTGCCGTGCGACGGCGACGTCTTTCATGGGCTGCGGACAGTGACTCGCCTGGTCGCGACCCTGGAGAAGCGCGCTTATGCGGCGATCGCCCAGCGCGAGAAGCTGGAGCAGCAGATGCAGCAGGCCAAACGCCGCGGCCAGGAACGCGTGCTGTCCAAACCCCTGGCCGCTGCCCGAGCCCAGGAGACCACCGCCATTGACTTGGCCGACGAGGTACGCACGTTGGCCGAGTGGCTGCAGCAGGATATCCTCGCCCTAACTGGCCCCGACGCCGCCACCCGCCAGGCCCTGTATGATTTCGTGGTCACCGCCCTGCAGGCGCTCGAAGCCGCGGATCCCAAACGCCTGCGCCCGGTTCGCTGCACCCTGGCCAACCAACGCGACACTCTGCTGGCCTTCGCCACCCGGCTGGATCAGGAGCTCGAGGCACTGGCCCACCAGTTCGCCGTGCCCACCGTCCGCGTGCGCGAGATGTTGGCTCTGGCGAGCCTACCGCGCACCACCACCGCTTATTGGACCCAGGCCAACGCCTTGCATCGGCAACTCCACGACCGCTTCTTTCCCCTGCAGCAGGCGATCCGGCGGCTGCGCCAGCGCTTCCACCGTGCCAGCTCCCTGGTCGAGAATGTCAACAGCCGACTACGCAACTATTTCTTCCTGCGTCGTCAGATCGGACCCGCCTACCTCGATCTGCTCCGCTTCTTCCTCAACCACCAGCCTTTTGCACGGAGCGAAAAACCCGAACGCCGCGGCAAATCCCCCGCTGAGCTGTTGACCGGCCACTCCCATCCGCACTGCCTGGAAATGCTCGGCTTTACCCGCTTCCGCCGAATACCCTGCACCGGCTAGCACCCTCACCCGGTTCGCGCCCATTTCCACCCGCCTCGGCCTCACAGGCCAAGGCATCGCTATGCCTGTGTTACCCTAAATCAAGGGTTTTTGAACCATGCCCGAAATTCGAACCCACTTTTCTCAACAACCTTCGGTGCAACAGGACCCTCGTTCG
>CAYNWK010000393.1:0-1824 GCA_964400875.1 uncultured Anaerolineaceae bacterium
GGGAGATTGCCACCGCGAGTACTCGTGGCGGTGCTTCGCTTCGCTCGCAATGACAGGTGCCCCGAGCAACAAATGCACCCCCCGGGCCTGGCGACGCCTGATGTCTTTACTACAATACTACAAACGTCTGCTACGATGGTGGGGCGCTATGGTCGAGCAGCTCTTTCAGGTCATAGTTCACGCTGGTGACGCCAAAGTCTGGCTCTTTCTTGAATGGTTTGCGGACGTAGCGCGGCGAGCGGCCCTCGTCGTCTTCTACCACCACAATCGCCAGGATGTATTGGTCGGGTGAGTTGATGCCTGTCAGGATCTCGTTGCGGGTGACGGTCACCGTGTCCGCCCCGGCGCGGCGGCCCTTGACCTCGATGAAGCGCAGCCGCCCGGTGCGCGGGTCGAGGCTCTCGACGTCGTAGCCCAGGTTGTCCCCGCTCACGTCGCGCGGGTGGTTGCCCAGATCGGTCTCAGCCTGCATCACCGCCTGCATGGCGATGGCTTCAGTGATGCGGGTGTCTAACAGTTCCAGCGGCGTCCGCTCGCCGAGCAACAGGCCAATGGGGACGACGACGGCCCCACCGATGACGACGGGCGGCGTGGCCGAGATCTGCCGCTCCAGCGCCAACTCCTCGGTGCGGTGTTCCAGGCGGGCGGCCAGTCCGTCGGCCCGCTGCTGCGCTCGATCGGCGTTCAGCTTTACGTTGACCTTGCCTGCTTTTTCCTGCTGGCGCAGTTCGGCGGCGCGCTTGTCCCAATAGTTGATCTCTTTAGTCAACCGCTCGTGGACGGCGGTCAACGTTTTGTCAATCAGTTCCTCGCGGCGTTCGCGCACGCGGCCCAGGTGGCGCGGCACCAGGTTTTCGATGGCGTAGGCGATCACGTTCGCCTCCAGGTCGTCGCCGCTCAGCCAGTCGGCCTCCAGTGCGAGGGCCAGCTCTGACAGTTGCAGTTGTTCAGGGGTGGCCGGTTCGTAATCCAGGTAGGGGGCGTAGCCGCCCGCCCGGACGTTCCCTGCCTCGTCAATCTCGACAAAGTGGACCTCGCGGGAGATAGGGCGACTCAGGTCGCCATTACTCACGGCGTCGTGGAGGTTTTGCTCCAGGAAGAACAGGACACGCAGGGTTTTGCCGGGGTCGGTGGGGTCAACGAGCACCGCGCCGGAGCGGAGCATCTCGCGGTGTTTGCCCAGCACCAGGTCAATCACGGTATCGAGCAGGGGGTGGCCGGGGCAGACAAAATCGGCGTCTGGCACGCCCACCTGGTTCATCAGTTCCTTGTCAAAGCAGACGCGGTCGTACTTTTCCCACACCGGCACGGTGGCGCCGAGCTCCTTGGCCCGGTTGCGGATGCGGGCCGGGACGTAGCTGACGCGGTAGCGGCCCGGTTCCCGCTCGCGGGTGGAGCCGCCCAGGACGTCAAAGGCCTGCATAAAGAAAGACTTGATGTAGTGGGGCTGCAAGCGCCGGGCGGCGTAGCGCTCCATCTCCTCGCGGATGCGGACGATCTGGGTGATGTCCATACTCTCAGTGACGAGCGAGCGGGTCTCTAGCAGTTCGCGCACGCGGTCCCGGTCCACGGCGTCGTCCACCGTCTGCTCTAGCCTGGCCCGGACCTCGGGCTGGTCGCCGTAGCGGATGGCCTCGACGAGCAGCTTGCGGAGCGGGGTCTGCTCGAACAGCGCGCCCAGCACGTCAAAGACCTTGCCCCCCAGCGCCTGGCCCTCGACTTCCAGCTTGCGCAAGAGGCGGGCGTAGACGTAGCCCTCGCGCGTCTCCCCGGCGACCAGGTTCCACAGGTGGCAGACCTCGGTCTGGCCGATGCGGTGGATGC
>CAYNWK010000394.1:0-1819 GCA_964400875.1 uncultured Anaerolineaceae bacterium
TGCGCCGCGATGTCCCCCGCCTGCTGGGAGCTATGGATGTGTTCCTTTTGACCTCTCGGTGGGAAGGGCTGCCGCGCGTCATCCCGCAGGCGATGGCAATGGGCTTGCCGGTGGTGGCAACCCGCGCCGACGGCAGCGTCGAAGCCATTGACCATGGCAAAACCGGTTATCTGGCCGAAACCGGGGAGGTAGAGGCCCTAAGCGCGTATTGCCGTGAGCTCTTGACTGACCCTCTAACAAGCCGCCGGATGGGCCAGCGCGGCCGCGAGTACGCCGCCCGTGAATTCGACCTTAAGCGCATGCTCGTCCAGATCGACGATTTGTACACCCGGTTGCTTCAGGACCGTGGATTGGTTTAAAGCTGGCGATTGTTGCGCTTCTTCAGCGTTGCTACCCCCTACCGTCTCACAATCGCTGGCGCTCGTATTCGATCACCCGGTTAAGCGTTCGCTCCAGGGAATATTTAGGCTCATACCCGATCAGTTCGCAAACTTTTTCAATGGAGGGCACCCGTCGGCGCATGTCCTCGAAACCCGGCGCGTAAGCCTCATCGTAGGGAGTGAAGGTGATCTCCGATCCGCTCTCTGTCAGCGCGATCACCTTTTTTGCCAGATCGTGGATGGTGATCTCTTCCGTCGCGCCGATGTTGTACACCTGCCCGATTGCGTCCGGATGCTGCGACAGCTTGATCACAGCGGAGACCACATCGGCGACGTCGGCGAAACAGCGCGATTGCTGCCCGTCCCCAAAAACGGTTATGGGTTCATCCCGCAAAGCCTGCCGGACGAAGCGCGGCACCACCATGCCGTAGCGGCCGGTCTGGCGCGGGCCGACCGTATTAAAGAAGCGCATGATCACCACCGGCAAGCCGAACTGGCGGTGATACGCCAGCCCTAAAAATTCGTCAACCGCCTTGGAGGTCGCATAAGCCCAGCGGCTGTGCATGGTCGAACCCATCAAGCGATCGTCTTCCTCCTGGAACGGGACCTTGATGCCTTTGCCGTACACTTCGGAAGTGGAGGCGATCAAGACTTTGCACCCGTAGCGGTTGGCCGTGGTCAACACCGCTTCGCTGCCCATGATGTTGGTCTGGATCGTATGCACCGGGTCCTTGACGATCAACTCGACGCCAACCGCCGCAGCCAGGTGGACGATCACTTCAGCCTGGCTGGCCAGACGGTCGAGCACCTGGGCGTTGCCGATCGTCTCCCGAACGAACTTGAAGTTGGGCAGCGGCTGCAGGTGTTGGATGTTCTCCAGCTGCCCGGTGGAGAGATCGTCAATCACGACGACGTAGTGTCCCTGGTGGACCAGCTGCTCGCTCAGGTGGGAACCGATAAAACCTGCTCCGCCGGTGATCATGATGCTTTCCTTCATGGTCCGTTCCCTCCTTAAGTATTGTCAGCCTTAATTTTAATGCAGGATTATCAACTTCACCGGCAAACTGTGTAACTCCTATCTTTAAGATACAAATTTCCCATAACAGGTCATATTCGTCCTATAATAATCCGGGGTCGAACCGGGGAAGGATAGATATCACCGAAGTTCTTCGGGAAAAACTACAAGAGAAATACCCAATCTGCAACTGTAAGAAAAGGTGGCAAGTGTATGGCGCGAACGGAAAATGTTACAGCAATAAGTCGCACAAAGGATGGAGCGATCGGGCTGCAGGGAAAGTGGAACGTGCTCCTGCTGCTTTCGCTGGCCGAGTTGCTGGCGATGGGCACCTGGTTTTCTGCATCGGCCGTGGTCAATCCGCTCACCTCAGCCTGGAATTTGAGCAACGCCGGGCAGGCCTGGTTGACCGTTTCGGTACAGG
>CAYNWK010000395.1:0-1759 GCA_964400875.1 uncultured Anaerolineaceae bacterium
ATTTGGGCATGTCTCCATTGTGTGAGAGTTATCTCGCCCCCGATCAGCTCAACAGGATGGAACCCTTTTACCCGCTCCATGTCTATGTATGCGAGCAGTGTTACCTGGTTCAGCTCGAAGAGTATGTTAGCCCTGCCGAGATTTTCTCCGAATACGCCTATTTCTCCTCCTACGCCGATTCGTGGCTCGAGCATGCCAGGCGTTACACCGAACAGATGATCGCGCGCTTTAACCTGAACGCTGACTCGACGGTCGTCGAGGTAGCCAGCAACGATGGTTACCTGCTTCAGTATTTTGTTGATAAAGAGATCCCTGTGTTAGGAATCGAGCCAGCTGCCAATGTGGCGAAAACCGCGGTCGAGAAGGGGGTGCCGACCCTGGTGGAATTCTTTGGTGTGCAGTGTGCCCGCCGGCTTGTGGGTGGCGGTTTGCAAGCCGATCTCATCGCCGGAAACAACGTGTTAGCCCAGGTGCCGGACTTGAACGATTTCGTCGCTGGGCTCAAAGTCATGCTGAAGGCTGGAGGCGTCATCACCATCGAATTTCCTCACTTGATGCGTTTGATGGCAGCAAACCAGTTCGACACGATCTACCACGAGCACTTCTCCTATTTTAGTTTTATTACTGTCGAGAAGATTTTTGCTGCCCATAGCTTGGTTCTCTTCGATGTAGATGAATTACCAACTCACGGCGGTTCACTGCGCATCTACGCCCGGCACGCTGATGATTTGACGAAATCCATCGGAGAAAACGTGACCGACCTGCGCGCGCGGGAACTGGCAGCAGGTTTTGGCCGGATGGAAACGTATGCTGAATTCGGTGAACAGGTCAAAGAAACCAAGCGCAAACTGCTGGAATTTTTAATCCAGGTTCGTCGGGAAGGGAAGCAGGTGGTCGGCTATGGGGCGCCGGGAAAAGGCAACACGCTGCTTAATTACTGCGGTATCCGCACTGATTTCCTGGATTATACGGTCGACCGCAATCCCTACAAACAGGGCAAATATCTGCCCGGGACTCACATACCGATTTATGCTCCCGAGCGGATATTCGAAACGCGACCGGATTACGTGTTGATCTTGCCCTGGAATTTTAAGGACGAGATTATGCACCAGCTGTCCGCAATCGGGAATTGGGGAGCGTCTTTTGTCGTCCCCATCCCGGAAGTTAAGGTCTTTGAAGCGTGAAATTTTTCGAAACGGCTTTAACGGGCGCCTGGCTGGTTGAACTGGACAAGCACCAAGACGAACGCGGTTGGTTTGCGCGCGCCTGGTGCCAGCGTGAATTTGCCGAACGCGGCCTAGACTCCCGGCTGGTGCAATGTGATCTTTCTTTTAATTTTAAGACCGGAACCTTGCGCGGGCTGCATTACCAGGAAGCACCTTATGCGGAATCAAAGCTGGTTCGCTGTGTCAGCGGGGCGATCTTTGACGTGATCGTTGACCTGCGTCCAGATTCGAGCACATACCTGCAGTGGATTGGGTACGAATTAACTCCTGAGAACAACCATGCACTTTTTGTGCCGATGGGGTTCGCCCACGGATTCCAGACTCTAAAGGCAGACAGCGCCGTTTTTTACCAGATGTCCGAGTTCTATGTGCCCGCCTCAGGAAGGGGAATTCGTTACGACGATCCTGAACTGGGTATATCATGGCCTTTGACCGTTAGCGTCATCTCGGACAAAGATCTCGCCTTACCCACGCTCAGTTTAGCCGAGAAAATCCAGGTTTCTTGATAGGAGCTTCCCGGGTGGCTACGAATC
>CAYNWK010000396.1:0-1755 GCA_964400875.1 uncultured Anaerolineaceae bacterium
TCCCGGCCTGGGTGGGGGGATATAGAGTTTCGTGGTGAGTATTGGATGGGCCACGTTTGCGTTACTCTTATGGTCCGGATCTTCAGATGGTCGCTGCCTGAATCTTAGCACAGATTCGACCGTCTCTTCGCGTGCAAGTTCGGTAATCCGTCGATAAATAGCGCTCCTCGTTCGCATCAGCTCTATCTCCCATCCGTGTTTGCCCTCCACGATGCGTCAATTTACATAAATCCTCGATATAATAATTTCCCATGGATTTACGCAGATAGTTAGAGGGCGGAGATATTCGGGGTAACCGCTTGGAAGTTTAATAGGTACTCATGGACGAACGTGAGGAACTCGAACGAGCCATCTTAGCGATAGAAGCGCAACGGCAAGTGTTGGGAGATGCCGTGGTGGAGTCCGCGCTCATCTCTTTGCGTGAGAAACTTGCGGCGCTAAATGAACCCAAGTCTAAGCCAGCGGTAGAAGCGGACAAGGTAGAAGTGCGTCGATCAGATTTATGGAGCGGCGAACGCCGTGTCCTCACGATCCTGTTCTGCGACGTCAAGGGCTCCACGGCCATGGCCGAGCAGCTCGACCCTGAAGATTGGGCCGGGATCATCCAGCAAGGCTTAAAATTTTTGACGGAACCCATTCATATCCATAATGGTACGGTTGCCGAGGTGCATGGAGATGGCATCCTGGCATTTTTCGGTGCGCCGCTCGCACACGAAGACGATCCACAACGAGCAGTGCTGGCGGGGTTGGAAATCCTGGAGGGCATCCAATCTTATCAGGAGCAGCTACGGCGCGATCGCGGGCTGGTTTTCGATGTTAGGGTAGGGATTCACACTGGATTGGTGGTAGTCGGGGAGGTGGGTTCGGAAGAGCAGGTCGAATACACAGCGATCGGTGACGCCGTCAACCTTGCCGCGCGCATGGAGCAAACTGCCCAACCTGGGACCGTGCAAATATCCGAACAGACTTTTAAGCTCGTCGAGCAGCTTTTTGAATTCGAACCGCTTGGGGCGCTCAAAGTCAAAGGCAAGCGCCAGCCCGTCGAGACATACCGGGTGACCGGTAAAAAAGCAGAACCCGGCCCGACCCGTGGTCTGGAGCGGCTGGGCTTACAATCGCCAATGGTGGGGAGAGCGGCAGAATTTTCCGCGCTTATGCTTTCGATTGACCGGCTCTTTGCCGGACAAGGCGGGATCGTAACCATCATTGGGGATGCCGGGATTGGCAAGTCGCGCCTTGTTCTGGATCTTCACCGGAAGATACCAATAGACAGTCTCACCTGGTTGGAGGGGAATTCCCTTTCCTACGGCCAATCGATCCCATTCTGGCCGTTTCAAGAAATCCTGAGATGCTATGCCGACGTCACCAGCGACGATGGTGAGGACCAGGCCTGGCGCAAATTGGAGGAGAGCATCTCCGCGCTTTTCCCGCAAGCGGCGATTGAGAATTTAACGCATCCATCTCTGAATGACCCACCGACCGTAGCGGATATCTTGCCCTACCTGGCAAGCCTGCTGGCCCTGCCTGTTCAAGCGGGCTACGTAAAACGGGTTAAGTTCCTCGATGGCGAAGGTCTCGGGAGACAAATTTATCTGTCAACGCGACGGTTCTTCGAGCGGTTGGCGAACATTGGGCCGGTAGTGTTGATCTTCGAAGACCTGCAATGGATGGATGAATCCTCGGCTGGCTTGCTGGAGCACTTGTTGCCATTGGTGGACAAACTACCACTATTGCTCGTATGCCTCAGCCGCCCTT
>CAYNWK010000397.1:0-1727 GCA_964400875.1 uncultured Anaerolineaceae bacterium
CTCCCTCAACGCCGACGATGCCGTCGAGCCAACGGCGGGTTGTGGCGGTGTCGCCCGCTTTCCATGCCGAAAATGCAAGCGCCTCGCGGGCGAGAAACCGCCAGGAATTGTCGTCGCCGGTCATTGGCTCCAGGCGTTTTTCGACCGCTTCAGCCAATTCAGCGGCCTTCCCGTCAGGGTGACGAGCCGGATTAGAAGCGATGACCTCATGGAGTCACTGGCTGGTAACGAAGTACCGGACCTGGTGATTTTGAGCAGCGCCGATCTGGTCGCAACTTACCACAAACAGGGATTGGTGCAACCGCTCGATCGCTGGATCGATGCCGCCAGCTTCAATCTGGAAGACATCTTCCCGGCGCCCCTGGAGCAGTGCAAGTCGCCGGAGGGCGCATACCTCTGCCTTCCATGGGGCTGCGATATCGATGCCCTGTTTTGGAACAAGGACCTTTTCAAAGCCGCCGGTCTCGACCCGGAGCGTCCGCCTCGATCTATGGAAGAGGTAGTCGAGTACGCTGAGAAACTCACCATGCGTAGCGAGGACGGAGAACTTCTCCAGGTCGGGTTTATCCCTGACTTCCCCCGGTCACACGCCGAGCTGTACGTTCGCATGTTCGGCGGATCACCCCCCAGCGAAGAAGACGTTGATTTTTCCATGAATTCCCAACCCGTAAGCGATGCTCTGAACTGGCAGCAGCAGTTCTACGACCATTTCACCCCGGATGAAATCAACGATTTCATTGCCTCCTTTACGCCGTACATGTCTTCTACTCATCCCATTTACGCAGGACGAAGGCTGAGTTGCCGACAATGTCACCGGGCTGAGCCTATCCGGAACAATAAGACCCCAGAGGTTGCTTTTACAGAGGGTCGCATCGCCATGATGGTAGCCGGCCAATGGCAGTCAAATTTTAATGACCTCGCTGATGAGTTCTCGCAGGTGAACTACGGCGTGACGCCTTTCCCACCCCCATCCACGCATCCCGATCGAGCCTACACCAGCGTGGTTCAAGGGCCGGTGGCGATCGTGCCGTCAGGCGCGCTGGATGCGGAGGCAGCCGCCCAACTGCTGGCCTGGATGACCAGCCCGGAGATCCTGGCTGAAGCTGCGTACGCAAATGCATCGCTGCCAACGAGCCGCACGGCTGCCGCAGATCCACGCTTCCACCAACCCCCGCAAATCGAGGTGTTCTTAGATTTGCTCGCCCACCCCAATGCCGGGCGACGGTTCGAGATGCCAATGAGCATCGAACTCAGCCAGAAGTTCAGTGTTCTCAACAAGTAATACAAGGGGTATGTTTGGACAGGCGAGGCCCGCCAGCCCAAACATACCTGGTTCACCGGCATACCGCGCAGCTCCTAAGCTTAAATACCATAGCTCCCAGAAGCGACAGCGTAACCCAGCGCTCGATATCGCCTATTTGTTACCGGATCGTAACAACGCGTGCCGAAATTGTAACTTCATGAACACACCCGGGTAACCGTCGGGGATTACGATCGTGGCATAAAGAACTACTACACCATAACGGGGCGATATATCTAATGGACAGCAATCCTCTAACCCGGGTCAAAAACAGTCCGCTGCTGGCTTTCTTTGTGCTTGCTTACGGGTTTTCGTGGTTGGTGGAAATTCCCTTGGCGCTCGAAGCCCAGGGACTCATCAAGGTGGGGATTCCATTCTATTTGCATTATCTGGCCGCTTATGGGCCCATGCTTGCTGCGCTGATCGT
>CAYNWK010000398.1:0-1721 GCA_964400875.1 uncultured Anaerolineaceae bacterium
GTGACCGCTATCGCAATCGGCGCAAACGCTTCAACTTACGCTTCAACCTGATTGCGGCGATCTACAACCTTGAACTTCATGCGAAATCCTGACTTTTGCAAGAGGTCTAATCAATAGCAATGTAAAAATATATTTTATTATAAAAATTATTCTTTATATTATCAAGAGGTAACTTAAAAAAAAGACTCACGCCAATCTCAAACTGCGTGAGTCTTTTACCAATTATTGACGAGATCAATCCTGCCCGGCTCCAGGGAGCGGATGAAATTCGCCGCCTGTTCCGAGATGCTTCTGTTCAAGAAACCGGGCGTTAGATAGCCTGCCGGTCGACTCCCTTTGGAGGTCAACCGGTTAGATTGCTGAACAGGTGCACCAGGGACGGGTTGAAAAATCCCTGTGTGTCCTTCGCCTTGTATACCCGTGTATCAGGCCTGAACGCCGCCCAGGAGAACCAAAAATGGTTGACGCTGACCACTGCTTCCAGTCTCGCGCCGGTTAGCTCGCCGGATATCGCCTCACCGAGCACGTTCCATTTGCTGCCGGTCTCCTCGTCCACGATGGCCCCGTCCTCAAAACGGAAGGTTAATTCACGGCCGTCCAGTCTCCGCCCGAAGGCGTTGGCCGCGCCAACGTCCCGGTATCCGCTTGCCGCACCACCTTCAGGAAATGCCGAAGTCGTGCCGGCTCCCCAGAAGACTGCAATCGGCTCGCCCCCGACGGAGTCGTCCACCACGTGCGCCTTTTGAAGTGTTTCGTATGGATAGGCTACTGCCTCCCCGTTCAGCTCGACGGTCAGAACGCGGGCCATGGGCAGCAGTTGGCCCGGCGGGTTGGGACCGTCGTACAAAAAGGGGGTGTTGTTGATATCGTCATAGCCGGCGTACGGATTGTTCCCATAGCTGCGCGTGTAGCCGGTCTCACGGGATAAAACCATGCCCCCCGGATGGGCATTTTTAAAATCTTCCCAGGAGATCAGTTGGGCTGGCAGGAAATCGAGCTGCTGTCCGGCGTACCTCCCCGCGATCCCCTCCCCGCTCGCCTGCTGCCACCAGGTCTCCGTCTGCCGGTCGTACATAATCAGGTTGCTGAAGCGCAAGCGGCCGGTGGTGCCGAAGTCCAGTACCTGGCCTCTAAAAGTCCGCTTGAAGGCTATCGCCGTGTTGCACAAAGGGCAGAAGGTGACGATCACCGGCTCGCCCCCTACGGTGTCGTTGACGATCTCGTGCCAGGTGAGGATCTGGAGCGGGTAAGCCCGGGCGTCCTCATTCACTTCTATAAAAATCACCGGCTCCTGTGGATTGAGCCAGTCATCGGCTTCCGTTACGCTGATGAACTGCGGCTCGTCGATGGCCGGTATGCCGTCTTTGGGCGGCCCGCCGGAAAGTATCTCCTCGTATGAAACCGTGTGGCGTCCAAAGTCGGTTTTGAATTCAGCCGCCCAACTACCTGGCGGCTGCTCGTCGCGCAGCTCTGGTGGGGTCACGTTGGGTATCTCCGCTGGCTCGGTGGTCGTTTCAGTCTCTCTGGGCGTATCGGGCGCGCCTTGCTGCTCGATGTCCTCGCCAGGCTGCGCGGGCTGATCGCCTCCAAACCCCAGGGAATAAACTGCCCAGCCGATTAAACCCAGGATGATCGCCAGGCCGATCACCAACCATATTCTTTTCATGTAACTGCTCAGGCTGCCGAAGCAGATTGAGCAATGAAAGGCGGAACGAAAGGCG
>CAYNWK010000399.1:0-1716 GCA_964400875.1 uncultured Anaerolineaceae bacterium
TGAAGGATGAAAACCGGGATGGCCTCGGTATCGCAGGAACGACCCCGCTCAACGACGGCAGCTGGCATCATGTTGTGGCGGTTCGAGATGAAAGCACGAATCAAAATCGACTTTACGTCGACGGCGTGATGGAAGCCAGCGCAATTTATGATTACGCCCTTGGATTCAGCGCCGACGTTCCACTAAATATTGGCCACTTAAAGGAGAGATACCGGTATTCCGGTTCGCTGGACGAGCTGGGTATTTACAATTACGCGCTCAGCGCGGGGGAGATTCAGACACACTACCAAAATGGGCTCGGAGGAGTAGGCGTTTGTGGCGCTCCTTCCACCGATCCGGATATCTCCTTAAATACGCTCAACCTGAACTTTGGCCAGGTGACCGTCAATAATACAGCAGACCAGGTGGTCACTATCTCCAATGTTGGGTCACAAACGTTAAGCGTTAACGGTCTCTCCAGCACCAACGGCGTCTTCTCGGTGGTTGGGCCGAACGCTCCCTTCGACATCCTGGCTGGAAACGCACAGGATGTGACCGTACGCTTCAGCCCCACCACAACGGGAGTGCAGAACGGGGCGCTGGAAATCAGCAGCAACGATCCGGATGAGGGGCTGGTCAGCGTCACAATAAGTGGCGAGGGTGTAAACCCTCCCCAAAACGAACCGGACATCGACTTTGACCCGAAGATTCGCATCATGCCGCTGGGCGATTCGATCACCATGGGCAGCAGTTCAGGCGTATCCGATCCGGCGCAATACATCTCCTATCGCAAGGATCTCTGGGACGGCCTGCTTGCCGAAGGGCACGCGATTGATTTCGTCGGCAGTCTGGTCAACGGCGAGTTTTATGCGGGGTTCGATCCCGATCACGAGGGACACGCCGGCTGGCAAGACGACCAGATCGCCAATATGGTCTATAACTGGCTTGTGGCCAACCCGGCGGAGGTCATTTTGCTGCACATCGGCACCAATGGTCTCGATCCCAGTCCGGCCGATGTGGAGAATATTCTCAACGAGGTCGATCGATTCGAAGGCGACAGCGGAAACCACGTGACCGTCGTGCTGGCCCGGATCATCAACCGGACGCAGTACAGTGCCGTCACCACGGCGTTCAACGACAATGTGGAGGCCATGGCGCAAGCGCGCATCGCCAACGGGGATGATATCGTCATCGTCGATATGGAGAACGGCGCCGGGATCATCTATGCGATTCAGCCGGCTGGCGATATGTGGAACAGCCTGCATCCTTATATGACCGGCTATCAAAAGATGAGCGCGGTCTGGAAGAACGCGATTGATGACTTCATCGCCAACGTGAACTACGGCAGCGTGAACGTAGGTTCATTTTTAGACCGGCAGGTGACCATCCACAATACCGGCACCGCCAGCTTGAACGTCAGCGGATTGAGCACCACGAATAACGCTTTCACGGTCATCTCTCCTGGAGTTCCCTTTGCCATATCACCGGGAGGGTTCCAGGTGGTGACCGTGCGCTTCAGCCCCACGTCCACCGGGGTACAAAAGGGATTCCTGCAGGCCACCAGCAATGACCCCGACGAGGGCCTGGCCAGCCTCTCGTTGAGAGGCGCAGGGTCCCAACCCCCGCCCAACGAACCGGACATCGCGGTCAGCCCGGCCAGCCTGGCGTACGGGCAGGTCGAGGTGGGGTCAACCGCCGACCAGGTGGTGACGATCTCCAACCTCGGCACGCAGAGCT
>CAYNWK010000400.1:0-1711 GCA_964400875.1 uncultured Anaerolineaceae bacterium
CGAAATCTGCGCAGAGGTGCTAGGACTTTCCACCGACGGTGAACGGCGGGGCGTCGGCGTGCATGATAACTTCTTCGATCTGGGGGGGCATTCGCTCCTCGGCGCTCGATTGATTTTCCGGCTGCGCGAGCAATATCAGGTTGAACTACCGCTGCGCCACCTGTTCGCTGAACCCACCGTCGCCGGGCTGGCGCGTGCCATCGAAATTGCCCGGGAAGCCGGGGGCGCTCCTGGACGCAACGGAGATTTTTCTTTCGAACCTTTTAGCCGGATGACGGTTGATGAACTCTCCGCCGAGGTTCGTCTGGACAATTCGATAACCGCCGGCGATCTGGAGTACACTTCTGGCGCGAAACCGGAACACGTGCTCCTGACCGGGGCGACCGGATTCGTAGGCGCGTTTTTGCTCCACGAACTGTTCCAGGATCGCTCCACTCATGTCCACTGCCTGGTTCGGGCATCCGGCCCCATTCAAGGACTGGAGCGGATCCGGCAGAATCTCACATCGTATGGTTTGTGGGATGCTGCGTTCGAAGAGCGCCTAATTCCAATACCCGGCGATTTGGAACAATTTCATTTGGGTCTCGATGAGGCTGCATTCGATCGACTTGCAGGTCAAATCGACGTCATCTTCCACAATGGCGCGAAGGTTAACTTCGTATATCCGTACAAGGAGCACAAAGCCGCCAACGTGCTCGGCACGCAAGAGGTGCTGCGCCTGGCCGCTCGCAGCCGCCTGAAGCCGGTGCATTTCGTTTCAACTTTATCGGTTTTTCACACCGGCGCTCCCGATGACGGCGTCGTTTATAAGGAAGACGACATGTTGGCAGAGAACGGATCACCGTTTGGTGGTTATGCTCAAAGTAAATGGGTGGCTGAGGGACTCGTCCAGATTGCGATCGATCGCGGTATTCCCTGCACCATATCCCGCCCAGGATTGGTCAGCGGTCACAGCCGCACGGGCGCATGGAACACAACGAATATGATCTCCAGTTTGATCAAGGCCTGCCTGGAGTTGGGCGTAATCCCCGATCTGAATGTGGATGTGTCGATCGTGCCGGTTGACTACGTCAGCAAAGCGATCGTACAGCTCTCCAAAGCGCCTGACTCCCTGGGTAAGGTGTACCACCTGGATAACCCCGAGCCTGGGAAGTTCCGGGAGATCCTCAACTGGATCCAGTCGGTGGGATTCGAATTCCGGCGAGTATCTTTCGAGGAATGGCAGGCCGAGCTGTTTGAAAAGGCCCTGCAGAACGGCAGCGATGGCTGGATACCGTTCCTGCCTTTGATTGAGGGTGTTGATGAAGGCATGGTCTTTATGCCCCGCTTCGACTGCCGGAATACTGCTGCCGGTCTGACCGATTCGGATGTCGCTTGCCCGCCGGTAGATTCTGGCCTGTTGACCACTTATTTGAATCATTTTTTGAGCAGTGAGTTCATCAAGCTCCCCCAAGTAAAAGGATGACGCCTAACGCCTACAGCCCAAACCCGTGGCTGGTCAATTTACGTCCTGTAACGGATCCGTCTTTAAGACTATTTTGTCTTCCACACGCAGGAGGGGGCGTTCCGGCGTTTCGCAGCTGGCTGAAACACCTGCCCCCCGGTATTGAACTATGGGCGGTGCAGTTACCCGGGCGTGGCGCGCGCCTGAAGGAATCGCCGTATTCGCGGGTTGAGAATTTAGTCCAGGATTTGATGCCGGCTATAACAC
>CAYNWK010000401.1:0-1708 GCA_964400875.1 uncultured Anaerolineaceae bacterium
CACGTACAGCGTAACCAGACCATTCGTCAGGCGATAGACGTTCCAACCTTTGTATGATGTCTTCTCAACTTTTGCGGGAAAGGAATTTGCGGGTGCGGCCATGGCTATCCTCTCTGAACCTGAATCCGGCGTGAAAAAGGATGACTTCTAAGCTTCGATCAAGTCGGGTATTGTGCCGGAGAATCGCTCCTCCGGCAGGTTTAGAACGGTGGCCGCAGTCGTCGAATGCGCCGCAGCGTCTTCAAGAAGTCGGAGGCCCAGGCATAACTCGGCGCAAGACGGAGAGTCGGAACCCCACCCGGTCGCACCAATTGAGCCGGTACCAGGAACAAGCGCTGGCGGAGACGCTGCAGAGTTGCCCGCCGCAGGTGCGGTGGGACACAGAGACGTTTGAACCAGTTCAGCAGGTTGTAGGCCAGCAAGACGATCTGAAAGAACGCCTCGTTCGCCGCGAAGTCTCGGGTGGGAATCTTCCCCAACGCGTAAGCGTCTTTCAGCTCGCGGATAATCAACTCCGCACGAGCCCGCTGATTGTAGAAGCGCCACAGGTACAGGGGTGTCAGCGTGAGGTTGGTGACCAAGAGCTGGTAGCTGTATCCACCCATCTGAAACAGGTGCAACTGCGCCGAAGGCTCTTCCGGCACCGGCCGGCGGATCGCCACGAAGCGTCGCGGCCCGGGCCAGCCATGCGGGCAGTACCGAAACTCCGCCGCCCACAACCCTGACGAGATGGGTCGGTAGCGGAGTCCCGGCAAACGATTCTTCAGCGGGCGGGTGAGCCGGGCGACGATCGCGTAGAAGGCCCTCTGGTGCTCGATAAAATCGACGATTTTGTGATCGAAGAACGCTCCATCGGCGCGCACCCTTACTTCCCGGATCGGTTCTGGCAATTTGGCGAAGGCGCGCTCTAGCAAGGGGATCGTGATCGTCGAGACATGGGTGTCGCCCGGATGGTAGCTGCCTTCCCAGCAATCCTGCGTGTTCCCCTCGAAGCACAGCAGGGGAAGGTAAGAGGGTCGCCCGCGCTTCTTAGGGTTGTAACCCACCTCGGCGCGTTCTTGATGGCCATAGACCGTCAGCACCGTGCTGTCCAAATCGAAGATCGCGCTCGCGGATGGTACGATCGTCGCCGCCCGCCAAGTGTCGTGGAGCTTGAGCAGGGCGTTCCGTCCGGCACGAGCAAACCGTTCGAGGAAGCGCCGCAAACTGGTCGCTTCGGGATATCCCGGCAAGCCGGCCAGGTAGTGAAACACCCCGTTGTAGCGCAGCGGTTCGGTCGTTTCGATCCGCCCCAGCCCCAGGATGAGCGGGTAGATCAATGCCTCCAAGGATTCGCTGATACTGTATCGACTGTTTCTCTGGACAAACCGGATGTGATCGGACAGCGCGCCCTGCAACCCGACGCGTTGGAAAAACTGCTCGATAAGCGCGACCCCGCCAAACTGGGTGAGACCCACCCCGTTGTTGGCGATGCGCAGATTTCGCGGTCCGCGGGGCATTGCGCCCAAACCTCACTTTTAGTGCGGTTTCAGCGTAAAGGGCAGGATAGCTATTTCGCCAGCTTTCAACAAGCGTTCGTCGAGTTCTCATTCTGCTCATGACGCCGGATTCAGGTTAACCTGAATCCTGCGTGAAAAATGACGATTTCTGAATCCCAACAAATTCGCTCTCTCTGCCCAGGTGCACTAGCCCTAGTGGATTTAGAATG
>CAYNWK010000402.1:0-1687 GCA_964400875.1 uncultured Anaerolineaceae bacterium
GCCCTGATGGAATCTCTGGTACGCAATCATCCTTTTGTGGATGGCAACAAACGTACCGGGGTGGCTGCAGCTGGCTTGTTCTTACGAATCAACGGGTACCGTCTGGAGTGCAGTCAAAAGGAGCTGGTAGTGACTGCGGTGCAAGTTGCAACGGGCGAGCTAAGGGTGGACGAATTAGCGGATTGGCTGCGCGCGCATAGCCGCCCGGGGTAGTCGAGGAATTTTACTTTCTTTTGATTTCACACTCTCTGTATCGCTCTCTTTTAAATGAGGGGACTGGAGTATAGAAGGGGAATTAAAGGCGAGGCTCAGGATTTTGAAAACCTTTTCGGCCTCAACTTATTGGATGGTTCGGGCACTGCAGGAGCATGGGTCTGCCACAAGAATGGGATTCTCTATGCGAGCAAGGGTAAGTAGGCAAGTTCATCTCGCAGACATGGCGCTGCTTTTTGTGTAGTGGCTTAATCCTACTCAGCTTTGGATAAGTTATATTGTCCAACCAGGGTTGATGACTTGTAGTTGGACGCGCTCGGTTCTGAGAGGCCCTGGATCAATTGTCTGGGTTTTGATACTTGGGGGAGAAAATCCCATCCAAAATTTTTTCAATTCGCCATGTTATCCAACTACCGGGCGACCCTGCTTGCATCCAGGCCCTGAGAAGGGAGGTGATCGCCAGCCACCCGGGGGACTACGCCCCGGCGGTGGGCTGGCAGGAGCGGGCGGTGACCGCGCTGGCCGACCTGGTGCCCGTTCAAAAGCATCTGTTCTCTAATCTGTTCGGTTCCATGGCTGGTGACGGAGGAGACGAACGAGTTGCGCCAGTTTGTAAACCACCGGATCGCCGCCGGCTGGGGTTTTGAGGCGGATTTCTGGGGACAGGCGGTGATCCGGAAGATCCTGGCCTCTAGTCTGTGGTTCCTGCGACTTCAACCTGGGGAGGGGGAGAGCGGTAAGTCTGGCCCAGGCCGGCGTTGATCTGGGGGGTGGACGACGACCGGACGGGGATGGGTATTGTAAGTATTAAAGTATAAAGAACTGATAGGATTGAAGCGCCTGTCAACCAAACGACCTAGGCAGCCACACAGCGCTGGTAGGCTTTTCTGGCAAGCCGATGCGTGAGCGCCTCCAAAACAGAAGTTTTGTCTGACCCGGGCGGGGCGATCACCACTACCAGTGATTGCGCCTTGAGTTTTGCTTCTGGAATACCCAGCAGCGGACGATCGGAATCAGAGACATCACCTGCTATGTGTCAGACCGAATGGTGTGCAGGGCGACAAAACGGCTGTCGCCAGGCTGCCACTGTGAGAAGCGTTTGGTGCCTTTGCCGGCGATCAGGGTTCTCAGGTACTTCAACTCCGATCACAGTCGCGCTCCTGCTCCAAAGACTGGTTTTCCCAGCCAGGGTACAGCTTCCCGCCAAACAGAAAGCAGCACTTCTAGCACGGTGTGGGCTGCTAAATATGGCAAGATGACCCTATAGAGTGCGTTCCAATCCATATGCGGTTACCCAATGTAATGTAACGTCGGACACTGGTCGCTTTTTCGATCTATTTCGTGGTCCGCAGGGCTTTGTGTTTCCCCTCCTTTTTAAGAACCTGGTTTGCGGCGGCGACGCTCTGTTTTCAGGCGCGTTTTGACGCTTTCATGGGCTACGGCGCAGATATCTCTAACTTCTTCAGTAAAAGGC
>CAYNWK010000403.1:0-1686 GCA_964400875.1 uncultured Anaerolineaceae bacterium
AATCCAAGAGCTTACCCCTTATCTCTGGATGTTCAATAAAATAATCATAAATAAGGTAAAAGTTTGAAGCAGCTACAGCCAGACATAAACTGGTATCCAACCCAAGCTCCTTATATATCCTGTTCTTATCTTTGATTCTTAATTGGACTTTTGACAAAAAATGAGAACTGCGCCAAATTAGGTGCATGTCGAATACACAAAATTTAGAGCAGTTCCGGCAACAAGTGTACCAGAACTTTAACAAACGAGCCGACACATTAATGGATCTGTTGGACGCCCTGTGCAGTTCAAGCGGGGCCAATTCCGTCGTGGAGCTGAGTCTTGAGAGCTGCTTTCGCCGCAGCTACAGTACAATCTTCAAGGCCCTCGACGAATACCGACCGCAAGGCGGTGGCCTGGCGAAACTGGCCGGGCCGTATCTGCCGCAGCCTGGGCAGCGCCCCTTCTGGCTGTTGGGTGTCGATGTGACCTCGCAGCCCCGCCAATACGCTCATACGTTGGAAGACCGCGGCTTTGTCTACCAGCCCAACCTGATCTGGGGCAACAAGCCCATCACGATCGGACATCAATACTCGACGGTGGCGCTGCTGCCGAAAGAAGATAGCCAGCCGCCTGTCCCCTGGGTTGTGCCGCTGGCCTGCCGGCGGGTCAAACTGGCGGAGAACAAAGCGCAGGTCGGGGCGGAACAGATCGGGGCCTTGCTAGAAGATGAAGACTTGCCCTTTCACGGCCGGTTGACGGTGGAAGTGGGCGACAGCGACTATTCGCAGGCGCTCTATCTGGCTGAAAACCGCCAGCATGATCACCTGGTCAGCCTGGTGCGCTGCCGGGGCAACCGCATTTTCAATCGTCTGGACTATCGTTCGGCAGAAGAAACCGGCGGCGCTCCGAGCTATTATGGCGCACCCTTCAAACTCAAGGATCCCGACACCTGGTGGCTCCCGGATGCAAGCACCCAGCTGCCCTTCACCAGCCGCCGGGGCAAGGACTATCAAGTCGTCATCCAGGCCTGGCACAACCTGATCATGAGAGGCAAGCACAAGCCCCAACGCATCCGCATGTACAGGCACCCTTTCACCCTGGTGCGTATCGTTTTGCTGGATGAAGACGAGCAGCCTCGCTTCAAACATCCCTTGTGGTTACTGGTGGTCGGCGAGCGCCGCCACGAATTGGAGTTGGAAGCCATCTACCGGGCCTATGCCCAACGCAGTGACCTCGAGCACTTCTTCCGCTTCGGCAAACAGAAGCTGCTCCTGGCCGACTACCAGACGCCGGAGACCAGACGTGAAGAAGGTTGGTGGCAGTTAGCACACCTGGCCTATCTGCAGCTCTGGATCGCCCGAGAAATGGCCACCGCTTTGCCCCGCCCGTGGGAGCGCAACCTGCCGCAGCACCAAGCCGGCATAATGACGCCCACCCTGGTCCAGCGCGCTTTCTCACGACTTATTTCAGCGTTCGGGACACCGGCCCGGGCGCCCAAACCCCGAGGAAAGGCCCCCGGGCGACCCAAGGGCTTTCGTTTGCCGCTGCGCCAACGCCAAAAGGTGTTCAAAAAAGGCGAAACACCGCCTACCTGACGCCAATACGGCTCGTTATTCTATTTTCAAGGTGCATTTTTGCCCTCTATTTTCATCGAGGACGTTACTGCTTTGTCAAAAGTCCAATATCTAAAGGGATTGGAATTGT
>CAYNWK010000404.1:0-1670 GCA_964400875.1 uncultured Anaerolineaceae bacterium
GGTGGCGCTAGATGCGATGGCTGAGCATCAATAGCGCCGCATTCCTATCGTGGACAACGACTATAAGAATGTAGGGATCATTGCCCAGGCGGATGTGGCGACGCGCGTGAACCTGCCGGAAGAAACCGCCGCAATGGTTAAGGAAATATCGCAATCCAAGGCGAAGTAAGAAAGTCTTTTATGATCACTTGCACAAAGGACCTCGCGCCTATTCGGACACCTTCATCCCAACTGCTGCCTGGTCGTCTGATTGAGTAGCAGATAACCCGGGCTTTCCTCGATTTTACAACGAACAAAGAAAGCCTGGCCAAGAATAAGCGATTTTACAGTTGAGGGTAGCCGTGGTTCGTAACACAACCCGGCGGGGCATCCCGCTGATTGTTGTTGGTGTCAGACTAATTCTGGTGTTGGCGTTCAGCCTTTCATTCTTTTTCACCCTGGCCAGCGCTGATGTAACTTTCGCCGCGCCCCTGTGCGGCTACGGCTCCGCTCCAGATTACGGCTTCACCTACGATCTGCAGCAGGCACATTGGACGGTAGACTGGCAGAACTATGCCTCGGAGAAGGCGGTCACCGAAGTGGACGCGGTTCTCGACCGGCTGAATGAAGATTCTATCGCGCAGACGATGATCCTCATCAAGTCGCAGGCCCAGGTCGGCAACCGGGTCAACTGCGCCGTACATTTCCTGCGTTACATGAGGCTCGGCCAACCGGCGGGCGAGCGTAAAGATAACGGCTTTGTCTTTTTGATCGTCGTTGAACCTACCCGCATTGATGTGCACTATGGTGTTGGGCTGGGTCTGCCGGCGCTCACCGCCCCCGAACTGACCTCCCTCAACCGCGCCGCCGAGGATACTTACCAATCTACCCATAGCATGGATCAGGCGTTGTTGACCCTGGTCCAGGAGTTCGATACGGTCGCGCGCAATAAATATGCACCGCTAATCCCCCCCACGTCGATCCCGGAGACGATTAACTTGCCGCCGATGCCTTCAGGGCCGCTGGGTATTATCACCATCTGCGGTCTGCTTTGTATGGGCATCTTCTTTTTGCTGTTTCTGTTGTGGGCGTTTAGCCAGATGGCCCGAAGGGGGATCTCCTTCAATCCCTCCGGTTCGGGTTCCAGGGGAGCAGGGTTTCCTTTCGGCGGGGGTCGGAGTAGCAGTCCGCCGATGCGTGGTGGCAGCGGCAGCGGCCGCTCCGGGCGCGGCAATTAAAAAGAATCAGGAGATCAAGACATGAAACCATATATTAAACAGATCATTCCCATTTTTTTGGTGTTTGCCGTGTTTGTCGGGCTGACCAGCTGCGGGGTCGTGAAGTCGGGCACGACGGAGTACAACGAGCTGGTTGCGTTGGTGCAGGGCGTGCAGTCCGCGGCGGCCAATTTTCAGCTGGTCACAGATACACAGTATGCCAAAATCCAGGCCAAAACGCAGATCACCAGAGATTATTACGACGCGGTCAGCAGCAGCGGTGAGGTATGGACCGGAAACTTCCGTTCGCAAGCGGATGCGCTAACCAACCTGCTGAATAATTACCGCGACGCAAATGGCCAACCATTGGACCCGACCAAGCTGAACTTGAACGAGCTGCAAGGCAAGGGTGCACTACCTGACGGCCTGGGCCAGGGTTTTACGCTCTATGTCAATGCCATCACCCAGGCCCCT
>CAYNWK010000405.1:0-1647 GCA_964400875.1 uncultured Anaerolineaceae bacterium
GGTCGACTTTGGGAGCAGTGTACCTCATGACTTTTTCAAACTAGCACCATTGGTTTAATAATATCAGGAGTTATGCAGTTCGCCCGGAAAGAGGGGGCATTTGGGCAGGCATAGAAAAGGTTATACTAATAGACGTTGCTCAATACACGAAGAAAATGAGGGTGTTCTGGGGGGAGTGCGCTCGCCCGAATGGAGGATAAAATGAATGTCGAGATTCTGTATAAGCCATCTTACTCCCTTGGCGTGATCCGGCTGGCTGCCGGAGAGCAGGTGCGCGTTGAGGGTGGGGCGATGGTCAGCATGTCACCCGGCATGACGCTGGAGACCGGGGCAACCGGAGGGTTTCTCAAATCCCTGGGGCGTGCGCTGCTCGGCGGCGAAAGCTTCTTTCAGAACACGTTCAAAGCGCCCAACAACGGGGGCGAGCTCAGCGTCGCGCCGCCGTTGCCCGGCGATCTGTTTACCCTGAATCTGCAAAACGAGAGCCTGATGGTGCAGTCCGGGGCGTATGTCGCCTCCGAGACCGGCATCGAAGTGGATACCAAGTGGGGCGGCGCTAAAACCTTTTTCGCCTCGGAAGGGTTAATTATGCTGAGGGCTCAGGGCAGCGGCACGCTGGTTCTGTCCTCCTTTGGGGCCATTCACGAAATGAACCTGGCCAGCGGCCAGCAATACACGGTGGACACCGGTCACCTGGTTGCTTTCTCGGATGGAATGGGGTTCCAGGTCAAGCGGGTCGGGGGTATGAAATCCACCTTGTTCAGCGGCGAGGGCCTGGTGGTAGACCTGACGGGTCCTGGGCGCGTGCTGATGCAAACCCGTTCCTCGGACGCTTTCTTGAGCTGGCTGATCCCCAAGCTGCCCTTCGATCGATCCAAAGGTGATTGAGGAGCCTTCCGCAACCAGCAGGATTTACATCCCTGGAATTGGATGGGGTTTGAGTCCCGTTGTTCAGACATTTCCCTTGCATAAAACGTGGGAATCGATTAATATGATGCAGCAGGCGTTTGGGTGCCCCCCTCACCCAAGCGTCTGCATTTTTTAACTCCTGCCAGGGCGTATGAGGGGATCGCGGAGCGGCGAGGCGGGGTGACGACGCAGAGCATCGTCACAAGGAGCTTCATCACCAGGAAAAAGGAGGCAGCGCGATGAAATTATGGGGCGGACGTTTTTCCGGAAAACTGAACCCCGCGGCCTGGGCGCTGAACGCCTCGCTGGAGGTGGACCAACGCCTGGCGGAGCAAGATGTGCGCGGCAGCCAGGCCTGGGCGCGGAGTCTTACGCAGGCGGGCGTGCTCACCGAGGATGAGAACAGCCAAATCCAGCAGGGCCTGGAGCAGATCGCCGGCGAATTCGCCGATGGCAGCTTCGCCTTCCAAGAGAGCGACGAAGACATCCACACCGCCGTCGAGCGCCGACTTGGCGAGCGGATCGGCCCGGCGGCGGGCAATCTGCACACCGGGCGCAGCCGCAACGACCAGGTCGCCACCGACCTGCGGATGTGGCTGCTCGACCAGCTGCCCAGGCTTGAGGCGGCCCTGATCGAACTACAGTCCGCGCTGGTGCGCCGCGCCGAGGCCGACCCCGAGGTCATGCTGCCCGGCTACACCCACCTGCAGCGCGCCCAGCCGGTGCGCCTGGCCCACC
>CAYNWK010000406.1:0-1635 GCA_964400875.1 uncultured Anaerolineaceae bacterium
GAATCTCGATCGTTTCGGGTTCGGTGAGGGTATCCACAAAGACAATCTCGCCGTCCCGCAAGTAAACTGCCTGGCCGTCCATCTCGTTGGTCAAGCCGTTGATGTGGAAGGTGAGCTGGTAATTCCAGGGCGGCTGGGGTTCCTGCGGCAGACCGCCGTCGTACAGGTAGATCTCCTGGGGTTCGTCGAGCAGTTCCATGGCGTAACCGGCCATCGTGACGATCAAACCAGGACCCATGCCGCAATCCGGTACGACGCTGATACCGGCTTCCCTGGCTTGGGCATCCAGATCCAACTGCTGGCGGACGATCCCGGTGTGACCACCCAGATCACAATAATGGGTCCTGGCAGCGATGGCGGCTCGGGTGATCGCCAGATTGAAATAATATGGCACCGCGCTGATCACACCGTCGGCTTCCGAAAGGAGCTCGGCAAGCGAAGCCGGGGCGGTTACGTCCACGGGGAGACCCTGGGCGACCGCTCGTTCAACCAGCTGGTTGACACGCTGCGCAGCCTGACGGGCGACCTCCGGATCGACGTCGGCGAGCACGATACGCTTTGCGCCTCCGAAACGAGCCAGATCGTATGCGGCTGCGGTGCCCTGGCGTCCTGCGCCGAGGATAACATAGGAATATTGGGAAGGAGTCATAGATAAGAGCTCTCCGGGGTAGGTTGGATCATCCAGTAGTGGTGTTAGCTGGCAAGCAGATCGGTTAAGGCTTCCAGGAGTACGTCGAGGTCTGATGGTTGGTTGTAACCTTGAACCGATATGCGGAGCATGATGCGATCACCCCACTTAAAGACTGGCGCTTCGATGCGGTATTCTTCGTAAAGCCTGGATTTCAGCTCTTCGACCGCTAACTTCCCCGGAAGAGGAACGCTGAACATCTGCCCAAACCAGGTTGGATCATCGGGACAGAGTGGTTCGCGGCCGGTAAGAGCGTGAATGCGCTGGCGGGTCTGGCTGGCTAGTTCGTGGCATTCCCGGCGGACTTCGTCCCAGTTATGTTGCTCTTGAAATTCAATTGCAGCAGGCACTGAAAGGAAGGCTGCCAGATCGCGGGTACCCTGCCATTCGTGGTAGTCGATATACTGGGATTCGCCGGGATGATCGCTCTGGTACCCCCAACTGACGACCAGGGGCTCCAGCCAGGATTGGACCTCCTTGCGGGCGAATAAGAAAGCGGAACCCTTGGGAGCACACAACCACTTATGGCAGGCGCCGGTGTAGATATCAGCGCCGATCCCGGTCAGATCCAGGGGGATCTGCCCAGGAGCATGGGCGCCGTCGACGATGGTCAGCAAACCTGCTTGCCGAGCGCGCCGGCAAATCTCTTCGACGGGAAAGATCAGCCCGGTGGGGCTGGTGATATGGCTGATAAAAATTACCCGGGTGCGATCGGTGACTCCCTCAAAGAGGGCTTCGATGACCTCCGAGGCATGCCGTACAGGCAGATCGATCTTTTGTTTAAGGTACCGAGCCCCGCTCTTCCGGCAGATAAACTGCCAGGTGCGTTCCATAGCGCCGTACTCGTGGTCTGTGGTCAGGATTTCATCGCCGGATTTCAGATCGAGGCTGCGGGCGACCATGTTTATGGCGGTCGTTGGGTTGGGGAAGTAAACGAGTTCATCCGG
>CAYNWK010000407.1:0-1631 GCA_964400875.1 uncultured Anaerolineaceae bacterium
TGCCGGAGCAGCGCGGCCTGGTAGAGGGGAGCGGCCTCTTCGAGGTCGTGGAGTCTCAAGACCTCACGATCCTGGCTGCCCCTCGAGCGTAGGCCTGCTACGCCTGTGGGGCTCCCATGCTGGGCTGCGTCGTCGCAGTGGACAGGCGGTGGCGATATCGCTACCTGCGCTGCTCCACGGCGCCCCCGGCGGCACCTGCTTCGACCAGCGCGAGCAGCAGGTCGTCGTCTTCTACCCTGGCTCCAAGCGCATGCAGGCGCTCATCGCTCCCGGCGACCTGTACCGCACCCCATAGCGCCCCTCATCCAGAGGCCGAGGCTCGCTGTCCCGCACGTCGGCGTCGGTCGTGAGACGCTTGCGCAGCCATCCCCGCCGGGGATTACCGGACCCAGCGAGGCGCTGCGGCTACTGCCTGCTGTACTGTCCCATCAGCTCCGCCTGGGCCACGATGTGTCCCTCCATCGCCTCCAGCAGTTGCTCCTTGCTCGCGCCCGAGGGCAGGTCCAGCATCGTATCCAGGGCGTAGAGCTTGAAGAAGTAACGGTGGCTGCCGCTGGGTGGACAGGGACCGAAGTAGCCCGGGCTATCCAGGCTGTTGTTGCCGGTCCGGCTGCAGTCGGGCAAGTCTGTGTCCGTCGGGACAGCCTCCGGCAAGGCCCCGGTTTCGGGTGGCAGATTATAGATTACCCAGTGAACCCACGTGCCGCTTGGGGCGTCGGGGTCGTCGGAGATGAGCGCGAGGCTCTGGGTTCCCTCGGGCAGGTTGCTCCATTGCAGCGGTGGTGAAACGCCCTCTCCGTCGCAGGTGTACTTGGCGGGAATCGCCTCCCCCGGAGCGAAGGCGGGACTCGTCACTTCAAGGGACGTCGGTTGGTCCCTGTTCTCCGGTGTCGTCGTGGGGGCCTCATCCTCTTCTGATCCGCAGCCGCTCGTGCCAAAGACAATGAGACTCCCAAGAAGAAACACCAAGATGAGCCTTGCCATTCTTCACCTTCCTTTGATAGCGTATTGCGCCGGGTTCTCCGTCGGCGGCCGGCCGGCCCGGGGCGATGCCGACCTACCGCTCGCGAAGAGCCGCAGACCACAGCAGGGCGGCCCCGGCGATCAGGAACGGCCCAGCGATGATCACAGTCGCGATCGCCCTGTTATGCCCCGCAGTCACCGGAACCAGGACCGCCAGGGCCAGACCGGCGACCACGAGCATCGCTCCGCCCACTCGATCATTGAGCCAGGCGACCACCGTGCTCAGGGCACAGTATGAGAAGACCGCCGCGACCGCCGCTGTCTCCGCGTCGGGTATGTCGAACCCTTCGTCAAACCCTGCGCCGACGAGGCACATCACGTACCACAGCGCCAGGACGGTGGCCAGCAGCCGCCCGAAACGCTTCAGGATGCGGGGCTTCCAGGGTTCGCGCGGTGGCATTTGGCTATTTCTCAGCGACCCGGCATAGAACACGTGGTCTAACGGTCTGGCCTAGTCTAACCTGCACGTCTGCGGAACGCAAGGCAATCCTTGCTAGCCTGCGCAAGAGGTTTGAGCGTCTGCTCTGAAGGCGAGTGCGCGTGGGCGAAGGGGGCTATGCCGGCCTACGCTTGATAAACGCGATAATCTGGTCTGCGATCTCTTCCCC
>CAYNWK010000408.1:0-1623 GCA_964400875.1 uncultured Anaerolineaceae bacterium
CGGGCGATGATTTCTCGGATGCCTATCCGAACGGCTTCGGTATCGAGCGCAGCCCCGGGAACTTTCCAGGGCGCCGAGTGCATGGCCTGTTCGGCGAGCAGCACGCCGTCTCTTATTCAGCTTGTGAACGGAACCGACGCAGATCCCCAGGCGGGTTGCTGTTGCGTCGACACTGATCGTGTCCTCGGCGGTATCGGAGTTGAAGGCTGCAATTCCCAGGCGTTCGCGGAACTCACGCACGCGGACCGTAGGGCATTGTCAGACTAAATCGGCTTGATCGGAGACGAGGCGTCTCATAGCGTCGCGGGATGAAAAACCCCTTCCGCTATTTTAACAGCTCACCCGACGTGATCCGCCTCACGGTAATGTTGTACATCCGCTATCCGCTCTCGCTGCGCCAGGTCGAGGACATCCTGTTCGAGCGCGGCATCGACATCTGCCACGAGACAGTGCGGTTGTGGTGGAACCGCTTCGGTCCAATGTTTGCCGCGGAGATCCGTCGGAAAAGGGCCGAAAGTTTACGTGCCGTCCCGCAGTGGCGCTGGCACCTGGACGAGGGTGCGCCACGAAGGCGCGAAGGAGGGGCCGTGATTTAGGCCCGTCCTGAGCAGCCATGCTTCACAGGAGATGAGGGTATGGCCCCTCGAAGCCGGCTTGCAAGGAGCAGGCTTCAAACCGCCTCAAGCTGCTGTCGTAAAGAGCGATGGTGGTGAGCGTTGAGGAAAAGGTCGGACGAGATCCGGTCAGGTGAGGTCCAAGGAGACGAGCGCAAGCGAACCGCTGATGACGTGTCGAAAAGTGCAGAGATGGCGTCAAAACCGGGTGGGTCTCGTTAGCCCGGGAGAAGTCTGGGAGATAGCCTGCTTACTGCCCAGATGGCGTCCGGCATGAAGGCGGCGTGACCTTGGTTCAGGCTCTTGTGTGGAACGTGGGAACCTGTCGCCCCGATGCAAAGGGAGAAGTCCAAGTGGAAGCCCCACGAGACGAGCGTACCGATGCGGGGCACAGGGGCGGAGTTGCGTGTAGTAGTGAGGAAGGCTCTGTAACGGAGCTGGAGCGAAGGCGCAACACTGTTCAGCTTTATCGAGAGGTCAACCGCAATGCGGGAGGAACCTTTGGTTAAAGCAAAGCCGTTCGATATTCCCAAGCCTGCGGTTTGGGAGGCTTATCAACGGGTGAAGGCGAACCGGGGAGCAGCCGGCGTTGATGATCAGTCGATCGAAGCCTTTGATCAGGATGTGAAGAACAACCTTTTCAAGCTTTGGAACCGACTGTCATCGGGCAGCTACTTTCCTCCGCCAGTAAAGAGGGTAGCGATCAAGAAGCGCGATGGCGGTTCAAGGCTGTTAGGAATTCCAACGGTCTCAGACCGCATTGCGCAAGGTGTGGTGAAGGCGTACCTGGAGCCTGAACTGGAAAGTCATTTCCACTCGGATTCATATGGGTATCGGCCTGGGAAATCGGCACTAGAGGCCGTCGGCGTGGTGCGGCAGCGATGCTGGCGCTACGACTGGGTTCTCGATCTCGACATCCAGGCGTTTTTCGACACCATTCCGCACGATCTGCTGCTCCGGGCGGTGCGAAAGCACAGCGACTGCAAGTGGGTGCTGTTGTACATCGAGC
>CAYNWK010000409.1:0-1585 GCA_964400875.1 uncultured Anaerolineaceae bacterium
GCGCGGGATCAGGTGAAGAAACGTCCGGTTGCTCGTTCACTGAATAGGTTAGATTACAGCCCAAATTCCACGGTCGATCAAGGAACTTTCCAGAGTTTATCATAAAAAAATTCGGATTCGAGGCACCGCGTTTCGGCTCTCTAGGAATCTCCGTGGTACCCGCCAGATATAGGGGTAGGGAAGCTGAGCCCTGGGAGTAAAATTGACTGCACCTTTACCGGTAACCAGCCAAGGAGGTGCACATGTCACGAGCCCAAGTCACGGTACCCCTGGACATTGCCGATGTGCGGGTCATCCGAACCGAAATGAATCCAGTTGGCGACCTGATCATTACGATTGAGAGCACCAAGCCAGGGATCTCCTGCCGGCGCTGTGGTGGTTGGATCGACAAGTTTCACGGCCATGACGACTGGGTGACCGTCCGCCATCTGCCGGTGTTTGGCCGCCCGACCTATTTGCGTTATCGCCCCAGACGCTATCAGTGCCAGAGCTGCGCCGGTCATCCCACCACGACCGAACGGTTGGATTGGCATGATGCTAACAGCCCACATAGCTTGGCCTTTGACGATCACCTGCTGTTGCAGTTGGTCGGTACGACCATCGCAGATGTAAGCCTCAAGGAGCGGGTGGGCTACGATGCCGTGCTGGGCGCTTTGGAACGGCGCATCTCGGCCGAGGCTGATTGGTCGGCTTTGACCGCCTTGGAGGTGCTGGGGGTGGATGAAATCGCCCTGAAGAAAGGGCATCGCAACTTCGTCACGCTCGTGACAGCGCGGTTGGCTGGCGAGCGGGTCGTGCTCTTGGGGGTGCTGCCGGACCGTCAGAAAGACAGCCTGGTCGCCTTCCTGCGCTCGATGCCTGTGCGCTTGTGCCAGACGATCCACACAGTCTGTTGCGACCTGTACGAAGGTTATAGCGAGGCTGCGCGAGAAGAATTGCCCTGGGCCAGCATCGTGGCCGACCGCTTCCATGTCGCGGAACACTACCATCAAGCCGCCGATCGAATGCGTCAGCAAGAACTCAAGCGCTTGAAGCGGGAACTGCCGCCGGAGAGCTACCAAGACTTGAAAGGCAGTCTGTGGGCTTTTCGCAAGCACCCCCAAGACTTGCAACCCGAAGAGCGCCAGGTGTTGAAGCGGCTGTTTCGGCACGCTCCTGAGCTGAAGCAGGCCTATGACTTGCGCGAGCAATTGACCGCCATCTTCGAACAACCCATCTCGAAAGCGGCGGCGCAGCGCAGGATCCGGGCCTGGATCCGCCGAGTTCGGCAGAGCAGGCTGACCTGTTTCGACCAATTCTTGAAGACCCTGGAGCACTGGTGGGAAGCGATCACCAACTACTTCGTCGACCGAGCCAGCAGTGGTTTCGTGGAAGGGCTCAACAACAAAGTCAAGGTCTTGAAACGGCGCTGCTATGGGATTTATAACCTTCAGCATCTTTTTCAACGCATTTTCCTGGATCTGGAAGGTTATCGCTTGTTCGCCTGGGAACCCCCAGATGTGGCTTAATCACGGCGATTCCCAATGAGCCTTAAAATTGACAGACCAATGCTGGTCTGTTATAATTTATGCGGCGTTCTCAGGTC